>NZ_JBLWYR010000045.1:0-5459 GCF_048266885.1 Methylophaga sp. | reverse complement strand
AGCAATAAATGCATTCCTAGAACAAGCCCTGATTTTTTAAATCTTCGGTACCTGAAAACTCACTTTGATGAGTCAACACGTATAATCATGCTGTGATAATGACATTAAACATTTTAGTCACCCCCTAGAACAACACTTTTATTTAGAAATATCTCTCGCCACCAGGCTACGCTTTCAAGCTATGCGAAAAAAAATTAAACATTATTTAATCTTCAGTTGTGGTTGGTTATGCGTCATTGTAGGGATAATTGGCGCGTTATTGCCGGTTATGCCAACTACACCATTTATGATTCTCGCCTTGGCATGTTTCGCTGAAACCTCTCCACGTTTTCATAAGATGTTGCTGAATAATCGCTGGATTGGCGCCCCGTTGAAACAATGGGACCAAACTAAAACGGTACGGCGACGCACCAAAATTCAAGCACTCATCATGTTAATAATTGCCTTTAGCTTTTCAATAACGATGTTGTGGGGACGAACTGGTTTGCAGTTGATGTTATTAGGATTGGCAGTGGTGATGATAGGCTTTGTGTGGAAATTAAAAGAAGCTGAGCCAAAATATGAAGATTGAAGATTTGATTAAACAACGTCACAGCACGCGGGCTTTTATCGATAAGCCGGTGAGCGAAACAATTATTCATGAAATTCTGGATATTGCCCGTTATGCGCCATCTGGCGCCAATACCCAGCCTTGGCAAGTTGCCGTAATAACGGGTAAGACTAAACAACAGATCAGTGATAGTTTAGTTGAAGCTTTCCAAAGTGGTATTAAGTCAAAACCTGACTATGCTTACTACCCAGAAAACTGGCGCTCACCTTATATAGAAAGGCGACGCGCTTGCGGTTTACAGCTTTACCAAAGCTTGAATATTGATCGAAAAGATAAACTAGCCCAACAGCAACAATGGGAAGCCAATTACCGAGCATTTGATGCTCCCGTGATGCTGTTGTTTTTTATGGATGCAGAAATGCAAACAGGCTCTTTCCTAGATTTAGGTATGTTTCTGCAAAACCTGATGCTAGCGGCTCAGAACAAAGGGCTCGCTACCTGTCCACAAGCGGCATTAGCCGAATATACCGAACAAATTAAAGCTATTTTGCATTATCCTGCTGACACTATTTTGGTCTGTGGCATGGCCTTGGGCTATGAAGATGTTGATGCTGCGGTAAATCAGTATCGTACAGATCGTGAGACGGTTGCCACATTTACCCGCTTCTTTACCTGATTTTGGAGTTTTTATATGGATTTAGCGACATTTCTCAGCACCTTGAATGACAATCCGTCAGCGCTGGATTTCGAAGATACGATTGCTGTAATTGATGCAAATTATCAGTTCGCCCCCACCGCATTTCATAATGGTGAGTTGCATAATGAGGCTGGAGAAAACAATGGCTCGTGCAAAATTCTGTTTTTTGGACTGTTGCACGAATTAGGTGAATCACAGACCTTAGCTTGCTTTGGTCGTTATTACCGAAGTGATGTTTTGCTCAATCCAAAAGGTGAAGACCACCAGAATATTCGTAACTTTCTAAAGTTTGGCTGGGATCGCGTGAGTTTCAATGGTGAAGCTCTTACGCCGAATCATTAACAGTCGCTGAACAAAAATCCGAGCGCAGAATTTCTGCGCTCGGGATCTAACGGAATCGCTTAGAGCAATACCCGCTCAATACCACCTGCTTTCACATTATCGATAAATTGCGTATGCCATTTATCACCCAACACATGCTTTGCCACTTCCACAACGATGTAGTCTGTTTCAATGCCTGTATCTTCGCTATAACGTGACAGGCCTTGCTGACAGGCCGGGCATGAGGTCAACATTTTCACATTGCCTTTTACCGCTTTGTCTTGTCCAGTCAGTTCTTTAATGCCTTTGGTGATTTCCTCTTCCTTGCGGAATCGAACCTGTGTGGCGATATCAGGACGTGCCACAGCAAATGAACCCGCCTCACCACAGCAGCGATCATTCAATGTTACCTGCTGCCCCAATAGTGTCGCGGCCACGTTGGTTGATTTGTAGGTTTTCATCGGTGTATGGCATGGCTCATGATACAAGTATTGCACGCCATCAACGCCTTCCATCTTGACGCCTTTTTCCATCAAATATTCATGAATATCTAACAACCGGCAGCCAGGGAAAATCTTTTCAAACTCATATTTGAGTAGCTGATCCATACAGGTACCGCAAGACACGATAACGGTCTTAATATCCATATAGTTCAATGTATTGGCTACGCGATGGAATAACACCCGATTACTGGTAGAAATCGCTGTCGACTTTTCATCATCCCCTGTAGAAGCTTGCGGATACCCACAACATAAATAGCCCGGCGGTAATACCGTTTCGGTACCAACCTCATACAACATGGCTAGCGTAGCGAGGCCTACCTGACTAAATAAACGCTCCGAACCGCAACCCGGAAAATAGAACACCGCATCAGAATCTTCGGTGACCTTAGCTGGATCACGCAGGATCGGTACCATCTTGTCATCTTCCAGACCCAGCATGCCACGAGTGGTTCGTGTTGGTAGATTACCGGGCATCGGTTTTTTGACAAAATGCACAACCTGTTCACGCAGTGGCGTTTTACCTGTCGTTGGCAAAGGTCGTTTTTTCTTTTTGTTGGCTAGTAGTCCAAGATATTTTGCCGCCGCATGCGCCAGACGCTGCGCTTTAAAGCCCATTTGAATCATGGTTTTATGCATGATTTTGACCGTTAACGGATCAGTGGCATTCAAATACGCCATTGAAGACCAAGTACCCAGATTGACATGGCGCTTACCCTGTTTCTTCAACACCGCCCGCAACTTCATCGATACATCACCAAAGTCGATATTCACTGGGCATGGGTTCAGACAGCGATGGCAAACCGTACAATGGTCAGCCACATCATTCATTTCTTCAAAATGACGAACTGAAATACCACGGCGGGTTTGTTCCTCATAGAGAAACGCTTCCATAATCAAACCGGTACCCAAGATCTTGTCACGTGGCGAATAATACAAATTCGCGCGTGGTACGTGGGTGGTACATTCCGGTTTACATTTACCGCAACGCAGGCAGTCTTTAATATCGTTGTTAATCTCACCTAAATCACTGGCTTCAAGAATCAATGCTTCCTGTTGCAGTAATCTCAACGATGGCGTGTAGGCATTTTCCAGTCCAGACCCAGCCAACAATTTACCTGCATTGAAGCGGCCAAATGGATCGACTTTTTGTTTGTAACCAGCAAATGCATCAATGGTGGCTTTATCCAGATATTGCATCTTGGTCAGACCAATACCATGTTCACCTGAGATTACTCCACCCAAATCACCCGCCAGTTTCATCACCCCATCAACAATCAATTCTGCTTCATGCATCATTTGATAATCGTTTGAGTTCACCGGAATATTGGTGTGCACGTTACCGTCACCGGCATGCATATGCGTGGCCACAAACAAGCGACTTGAACGTAGTTCTTTATGAATTTCATCCAGTTTATTACGCAATGCTTCCAGCGATTGACCTTGGAACATTTCTTTAAGTGGTTTCTCGACCTCTTTACGATACGAAACGCGAAGATCACGGCGCTGTAATACATTAAATAACGTATCACTCTCCGCCAGCAGGTTAATCACTTCATCGGATAATAGTTCGCGGTGATTTAATGCCACCGAATCCAGATTATCTAAAACTTCTGTCCAACGAGTCTGAACCACTCGTAAATGGCTGCATGCTGCCTCAATTTTGGATTGCAGAATGGCGTCATTTTCAGCGCTGTCATCAAGTTTTTTGACCGTTTGTTTTAACTCTTTCGGCTGACTGCTTAAAAATTGCAGCACCGCCTCCACCATACGCAATTTATTTTGGGTGGAATGAATGATATTAATACGTTCAATACCATCGTTATATTCAGACAAACGCTCAAGTGGAATCACCACGTCTTCATTGATTTTGAAGGCATTGGTATGTTTAGCAATAGCTGCTGTTCGCGCACGATCAGCCCAGAAACGGGCACGAGCTTCAGGACTTACTGCAACAAATCCCTCTCCTTCACGCGCATTAGATAAACGCACTACCTCAGAACTCGCTTCAGCTACGGCGTCTTCATCGTCACCGACGATATCGATGAGCAATACCATTTTTGGCAATTCTGATCGTGGCGCTTTGGTGCTGTAATCCACCGCTTTGACGTAACGTTCATCTAAATGCTCCATACCAGCGAGCAATACTTTTTTGTTGTTATCCAGAAAGTTTTTGGTTTCGACAATCGCCGGGACGGCTTTGGTCAGATCGTTACCAAAGAATTCAAGACATACGGTACGAATAAATTGCGGCATACGATGCAACACAAATATCGCCGAGGTAATCAGACCATCACAGCCTTCTTTCTGAATGCCAGGCAGTCCACCTAAGAACTTATTGGTAACATCTTTACCTAAGCCCAGCTTGCGTAACTGAGGTGCAGGGATGGCGATTTCTTCTGGCTCTTCCAGCAGGGTTTTGCCATCTGGCTGATAACGGCTGATTCGGAAAGTGGCCATTTCAATATCATGGATTTTCCCCATGTTGTGATTAAGCCGCTCAACTTCCATCCATGTAGCATCAGGCGTCACCATTCTCCAGGAAACCAGATTATCCAGCGCGGTTCCCCACATAACGGCTTTTTTACCACCGGCATTCATCGCCACATTACCGCCGATGGTGGAGGCATCCTGAGAGGTTGGATCAACCGCAAAAACCAAGCCGTTCTTGCCCGCTAAATCAGATAAACGGCGGGTTACAACACCGGCCTCAGCCCGAACGGTAGCAACTTCATCATCGCGACCCGGTAGTTTGCGATAGACAACCGAACCCAGCCCTTCCAGCTTTTCGGTATTAATGACTACGCTGTCAGCCGTCAATGGAATTGCACCACCGGTATATCCAGTGCCACCTCCACGAGGGATAACGGTTAACCCCAACTCGATACTGGCGGCAATAATGGCAGCCATTTCCTCTTCAGTATCGGGTTTGATGACGGCCAGCGGATACTCTACACGCCAGTCAGTAGCATCCGTTACGTGTGAAACACGTGATAAACCATCAAAGCAGATATTATGTTTTTTGGTGACACGGCTAAGACGTCGCATAACCACTTTGCGACGATCGGCGGTTGCCAACAGCTCACGCTCAAACTTTTCTACCGCTTTGCGAGCCGCTTGCTCCAACTGCAATGCCAGTTGATTGTCGTTTTCCGTTGCCCGTTCACGAATCTGATCTAAACGATGATGCAAAGCATGTCGTAGCGAGTCCCAGCGTTTACGGTTTTCAATCAAATCATCCTGTATATAAGGATTACGGGTGATAACCCACATATCACCCAAAACTTCAAACAACATCTTCGCACTACGGCCAGTTTTGCGTTGTTCACGTAACTGTTGCAGAATTTCCCACATCGGTTCACCAAGATAGCGAATAACAATTTCACGATCT
>NZ_JBLWYR010000044.1:0-5517 GCF_048266885.1 Methylophaga sp. | reverse complement strand
CTTCACAAACCGAAATGCCAAGCGCGACCATCGTTGATATCACCGCGTATTACAAACCGATCAAAGACGTGACACTGACAGCCGGTATTTTCAACGTGACGGATAAAGAGTACTACAAGTGGAACGATGTACGCGGATCAAGCGAACTGGATCTGGATAAGTCTCAGCCAAAACGTAACTTTGCCATTACCGCTAAGTACGAATTCTGATGACGAACATTTGAAGGATCAAAAAAGCCAGCGAAAGCTGGCTTTTTACATTTAATGCATTCAAAAGGAAAAGAAAAAATGAGAATGAACTAAATTATTTGTTTTCTGCCATCTCTTTTTTCACCATAACAACTGCCGCTACGATAAAAGTGATGATTAGCGCGAGTTCCATTGACTCCCCCTATTTTAGAGCTACTTCTGGTCCAAATTTGGAACAATTGAAGTTTAACACGTCTAAAACATATTTGTAGCTTTTAGCCTAAGAATTCCCTTTTTTATCGACCGAGATCAATATCGGTGTCAACTACATGAAATTTTAAGTTTTCTGAACCGAATTTTCGATTTTTTCAAAAGATAACTTGAGAGTTGTTTATTTCATCATCACTTTGCCACCCACCATTTTTAAAGCAGGCGTACCCCTGACCATTGCGTCCCTGGCAAACTCGCTACCACAATTTGGGCAGCGACCATCACCGGATGTGAAATCCTGAGCAATACGTTCTTTAAAGCACTTCACTAAAGCTCCTTTTCCACCTTTATGATACTTAAGCAATAGTGTCCGGCACTTGGCACAGTAGATATCAACTACCTTTTCCGGCAGTTTTTTCTTGGTTTTGCCATCTCAATCGAGCTCGGGTTTAACCCATACCTGGCTGAAATCAAACCATCCCAAGGCATTGCACTTGGCATTCTGTAGCGAGCCACACTGATCTTTTGATACTCCCAGCCAACAATGGAACATTGGGATAATTTGGTGTTGCTCCACAAGCGACTTACCCAGTTCTCTTGCGGGGAAGGTCGCGTATTTGTCCGCGCGCCATTGATCGACTAATCCACACCAGTAATTGAAATCATCAGCCAAACTCAGGTGTTCAACATCCGAATAGTTCAACAGCCAGCCTGCTAATGCGTCATCACGATGATTGGCAATCCCCATGGCTTTAATCCAGATATCCACCTCACCCACTTCGGTTAGGGAAAGCTCATATTTGATGAATTCAACGTTGATGCCATCCTCATTGAGAACTTGTTGTATCACCTTCGCAAGCGTTGGAAACATGGGATGCTGCGCATGATAGGCAACCGTGACAGTACGTTGCGCAGGTGGTGTGATGGAAAAATTACTTGGCGCCTGATGGTACCAACCCGGCTTCAAACCATAGGCAGGCAGCACGCCGAGCTCAACTACTTTTTCCTCGGGTAATCGGCGGAACAAGTTGAGAGTACTCAGTTTGTTATGAAAATAGGTTGCCCACTCATCCTCTTTGGCAAGACCATTTTTCTTATTCAGCAACAAATAGGTACATCCCGGATCGAGATCCACATCTTCTGTAGAGGAGCCTCGCTGCGTTTTAATGGGGTGAGACAAACTAGGGAAGACCATCGATGAATGCACTTCGTCAATCACCCACACTTCAACCCGATCCAACAACGGGCGAAAACCAAAATAGCCATCAAATGCCTGCAGAACCAAACGTTTTTCGTCATTGACGATCACCTTGTATGGACCGCTCCCGACTGGCATCAGGTCAAAATCTTCACTGCGCTGAGATTCCGGTAACAGGATCTTCGCGCACGCTTCCGACAGCAGCAACGGTAAACGGTGATCCGGTTTTTGCAGGTGGATATCCACCACACAATCTCCCGGAGAGTCCACCTGATCAATGTGAGAAAACAGATTCACAAAGCGCAATTCCCACAGGCTTTGAATGACAATATCCGTCGTCAACAGTTCACCATTATGGAAGCGCACACCCGGGCGAATATAGAACCGCCAATGAGTAGGTGTAATTGCTTGCCAGGTATGAGCAAGATCTGGCTGTAATTGCTCGTCTTCATCAAGCCGAGTCAGGCCGCTGTAGATCTGGCGTGCAATGTGTTGCTCTGAGCGACGCATTGGCTTGGACGGATTGAGCATCGACAGTGGTCGGTAGTATGGCAGCCGGACAACTTGCAGACCTTCTTGATGCTGAACCCCGAGGTAGCTCTGAATCACCTGAGTCAGCTTGGCAGCATCCTGATCCAAAACCGATAACGCTTGGCCGATCTTTCCTTCTTCAAGATAACGCCGGGCGAGATTTTCACTGACATCGGCTCGGCTGCGTTTAAACAGCAACTGAGACAATTTGCCGCGCCCCGCGGCCGGATGCCATTCTATCCAGCCCTCTTCTTCCATTTTGTTCAGCACAATACGTGCGTTACGACGGGTACAGAACAGAATTTCAGTGACATCTTCGAGTTGGGTTTCAGCATCCTGACCATTGAAGTGTTCGAATAGGGTTTCGAACT
The DNA here is from genome assembly GCF_048266885.1 of Methylophaga sp. Taxonomy (GTDB): domain Bacteria; phylum Pseudomonadota; class Gammaproteobacteria; order Nitrosococcales; family Methylophagaceae; genus Methylophaga. Next base: position 3,019 of record NZ_JBLWYR010000044.1, on the reverse strand, counting down.
GGACACGTAAGCGGGGGCTACTCATAAAGGGGAAATCTCATTTAAACAGCTACGAAATGAGTTTCCCTATTTTATGGTATTTTTTCAAGTCAGAGACAGGATTCTTTAAGCGATATCACAACCCAATTCAGCCGCTAGTTGGCGCAGTTGCTCTTCGTTGTCCAACTTCAATGACCACTTTGCTTCAGAGCCATTCACGGCCACCACATTCGCTCCGCGACCAATCAGTTCGACCGCATCACTTTGCGCCTGAAGCGTCACATGATGGTCACCTTGTAAACGGATCACCAGCTCATGCGCCGTGACAATGATTTTTCCGCTTTTAAACTCAATAACCATTTACGCCTCGGTGTTCAGTTTCTGCTTATTGTTTTTTGCTTTCTTAACCGCCATGGTCAGGCGGCTGGTGCACACCAAACGACCGCGATCGTCGGTAATCGTGATTTGCCAAACCTGAGTCGATACGCCCAAATGAATTGGCGTTGCCGTCCCAATCACATGACCGTCACGCATTGAGCGAATATGATTAGCATTAATATCCAGACCAACGCAGTAAGAATCATCATCCACACAGAAATTTGCCGCCACAGAGCCCAATGTTTCAGCCAGAACAACCGAAGCGCCTCCGTGCAGCATACCCAAAGGTTGATGAGTAAAATGACAAACAGGCATAGTAGCCGATACAGAATTATCCCCGATCTCGGTATAAACAATATTGAGATGATCAATCAGCGTATTTTTTGAAGTTGCATTAAGAATCTCCAGACTGATCGGTTTTTTCCAAATTTCCATAGGTAATTCCTTGAGATGAGACGCAGACAGGTGCGCAGCAAAGAAATGTGAGTGGGTTCTATTGTAACGCTCTGAATGCCAATGACAAAACCACATTCACCTTCAATTCAGCTTAAGCCATGATATTATTTGCACGTTTAATATTAACCTCTGAAAATTATGGAGCCAGCAATGCGTTCATGGTTTAAAGCTTCTTGTATTCTGACAGCGATCGGTCTGACCGCATGTGCCGCATCCCCTACCGGACGAAACCAGATCCTGCTGTTTTCGAGCAACGACATGAGCAATTTAGGCGCTCAGTCTTTCACACAAATGAAGCAAGACACACCGATTAATCAAGACGCAAAAACCAATGCTTACGTGCAGTGTGTAGCCAACGCCATCACCGCGCAAGTCCCCAAGCAAGCGGGGGTCGAACACTGGGAAGTCGTGGTGTTCAACAGTGAGCAAGTGAATGCTTTCGCCCTGCCCGGTGGCAAGATTGGCGTTTATACCGGACTGCTCAAAGTCGCGGTCAATCAAGACCAATTGGCAACGGTGCTTGGCCATGAAGTTGCACACGTACTGGCCAATCACAGTAACGAGCGCTTATCACAAACTCAGTTGGCAAGTGTCGGTTTGCAGGTAACGGATATGGCTATCGGCTCTTCAGCCTATGCTCAATACAAAGACATCACGATGGCCGCGTTGGGCGTGGGCGTTCAATACGGAGTGATCCTTCCTTACGGCCGATCTCAGGAGTCTGAAGCTGATATCGTTGGACTGGAGATCATGGCTAAAGCGGGGTTCGATCCACGCCAAAGCATCGAACTTTGGAAAAACATGGCAAAAGCGTCAGGAGGCAACCAGCCACCGGAACTGCTTTCAACCCACCCTTCGCACAGCACCCGCATTCAGGATCTGACTGCGATGATTAAAAAATTGCCGTCTTATTCTGTACCACATCCGCAGTGTGGCTGAGATAACTTAATTCAATTGGGGTTATTTGCATCAAATCAATACAAATAACCCATTGATTTGCCGCGTTTGATGCAATACCCCTTTAAATCTTGTGCGTAAAGTGGATAATACGCGCTTACGAAATTTTACAAGGTGGGTATTATGTCTACTGAAGCAACGCTACTTGAACGCTGCGAATCTAAATGTGAACTCTGTTCTGCAGAGTCACCGCTAACTCCTTTTGTGGTTGCACCACACACGCAAATTACTGTGGATCACGCAGTGATGCTTTGCGATACCTGTAAAGGTCAAATCGAAGACCCAGACACAGTAGATGCAAACCACTGGCGCTGCCTGAATGACAGCATGTGGAGTCAGGTTACGCCTGTTCAGGTGTTGGCTTGGCGTCAACTAAAGCGTCTGGCGACTTCTGAAGGCTGGGCTCAGGATCTGGTCGAAATGATGTACATGGACGAGGAAACTCAGAAATGGGCAGAAATCGGCATGGACGATGACGCAGAGAAACCACTGGACGTGAACGGCGTTGAGCTGAAAAAAGGCGATGACGTAACCGTGATTAAAGATCTGCCAGTAAAAGGTTCCAGCATGGTGATCAAACAAGGTACTGCGGTACGCGGTATCGCACTGACCGATGATCCTAAACACATTCAGGGTAAAGTGAACGGTCAAACGATGTACATTATTGCGGAATACTGCCGCAAGAAGTAATTCAGAAAAAGCGCGGCTCCGGCCGCGTTTTCTTTATCTGTCATAAAGTGCCAATAAAAAAGCCGACATCACTGTCGGCTTTTTTGTGTTTAGCTTAGCGTGATAAACCAATATCACGTTGCATGTGGCTAGATAGTTCTGCACTGTAGTAGCTGCGAGTTTGCTGGCTATCAACAAACAGAATATCAACCAAATGTTTCATCAATCCTTTGAAGTTAACCGGGTAGGTTTTTTTATCCATAGAGGTTGGTGCTGTAACAGTACCCAAATGCATTGCTTGTGCCATGTGAGCCTCTCTTAAATAAATCGGTAACTTACTGTGTTGGCTCGAATATTAGGCAAGTTTGTTCGAATAAAAAAATGATAAAAATTGGCCATTCGGATTAGTTAAACTTATGAAACAAGGTGATAACAATCGCAAAAATACCCATTCAGAAATGACGCATTTTTAGTCATTTAAATTGCTGCCATCAGCATAATTAACGCGTGAGCATTTTAAATGATCACAACCGCATACAATTAATTTACATCTAAATATCTGAAAAAATTTGATCCGGGG
>NZ_JBLWYR010000043.1:0-6709 GCF_048266885.1 Methylophaga sp. | reverse complement strand
TCACCATCGCGTAAGGTGGTGTCGAATATAATGACCTGATCGTTCATGTTTGCTTCCTCATTCCGAGAGTTAATCGTTTACTTCCTGGATTTAGTTATAAAAAAACCCGCATCATGTGCGGGTTTTTGTGTTTCTGTTGTGGTGTCTTTCTTCCACAGCCTACCCGCGCGATTGGTTCACGATAAGGAGCAGGCTCAGGAGTAGAGAAAAACGAGTTGTCATTAGTAACAATCCACAATTTAAGTTAACAGATTAGTACCGCACTCGCTGAGTGACGTCAACCCTAAAGTTGATTTTTTATTCATGCTCAAGAGCTTTTGGTTTCAAGGTTCTGAAAATTAGCATTTTCTGCTAAGTCGGCGAGTTTTTATCCTGATGCTATTCAGTCACAAAAGATACTTCTATAATTCATCGATTGATGAATAGGCGGAATCAAAAATGAGTACAAGGAAAGCGGGGCGTCCTCAACAACCCACGGATGTGCGTGAATTGCTGTTGCAGCACGCCAAAGAGCTGTTCACCGTGATGGATTACGACAAAGTGTCGACCCGGTTGATTGCCCAAAAAGCGCAAGTCGATATTGGCATGATTCGCTACTACTTTGGCAGCAAAGGAGGACTGTTTGAAACCATGTTGCGTGACACGCTAGCTCCTATGAAAGAGCAGATCGATCACCTGCTGGCAGACAGCAATCACCAGAACTTGACTGAAGTGATGCGGACCTACTATCGCGAGATGATTAAGGTGCCACATTTCCCGCGCTTGATCATGCAGGTGATGCAGATGCCGCCATCGGAACTGCAGCGCCAGTTGATCGAAAAAGTGATTCTGGATGTGACTAAACCTGTTCAGGATATGATGTTCCAGAAATTGATTCAGCGTGGCGTGGTTCGTCCCGATGTAGATCCTCAGCTTTGCAGGGTCTCTTATATCAGCTTGATGGTGTTTCCGTTTATCGCCCCGCGGGCTTTGCTGGCCGTGCATGGTATTGAACTCAATGAGGAGTTTCTGGATCGTTTGATTGAACACAACATTCGCTTAATGGAGCAGGGCTTTCTAATCGTGGATTAGCATCCGCATTGATTGTCATCCATTTACAAACAAAGCATCACGGATTTGTCATCTCCTCCTCTTATCTTGTGCCTAGATAGGAGACTCAACAGGGAGAGGAGGTGCTTATGCGTGCCATCGAGCCTATCGCTAAGCTGGACTTAGCCTTTTCAATTTTCTGCTTACAGCACAAATTCAATCAACCTATTGCCCGCGTAAGCAAAGCAGTCTCGCACACCGGCGATGGTCATCTTTATGCTTTGTTTGGCGCTCTGGCATGGTGGCTGGATGGCCAACACGGCCAGTATTTTCTGTTGGCTGGCTTGCTCGCCTTTGCGATCGAACTGCCAATCTATTGGGGGCTGAAAAACAGTTTTCAGCGCCGCCGCCCACAAGAACTCTCGCCACTGCTGACGGCTTTTATTACACCGTCTGATCGCTACAGTTTACCTTCAGGGCACACCGCTGCGGCTTTTGTAATGGCAACACTCATCGGACAGTTTTACCCGGAAATTTACGGCCTTGCACTGATGTGGGCGGTGTTAATTGGCAGTGCGCGTATTCTGCTTGGGGTTCATTTTCTTACTGATGTGATTATTGGTGCCATGCTGGGAACGGGATGTGCCACGCTCTCATTCACACTGCTGGAGTATATGGCTTGAAAATATTGTATGGCGTACAAGGTACAGGCAATGGCCACATCACGCGCGCGCGCGCGATGTGTGAAGCATTTTCACAGCGCGATGCAAACGTTGATTTTCTTTTTTCAGGTCGTGAGCAGAACAAGTATTTTTCGATGGAATGTTTTGGCCGTTACCAAACTCGCCGCGGATTGACGTTCTCGACTCATCAGGGGCAAGTTAATTACGTCAAAACGGCTTTTAACAACAGCCCGATGCAGTTAATGCGCGAAATTAAGCAGCTTGATTTATCTGCTTACGATTTGATTATTAACGACTTTGAACCCGTCTCAGCCTGGGCTGCCAAGCGTCAGGGCATTCCTTGTATTGGCATCAGTCACCAGAACGCATTCCGCTATCCGGTACCGCTCAAAGGAGCGAATTGGCTGGACAAGCTGATCATGCAACGCTTTGCGCCTGCCGATTATCATCTGGGGTTGCATTGGTATCACTTTGACCAGCCAATCCTGCCACCGATTGTGCATACGGCCGGGCTTTCCACCATCAGTCAGGATTACATTCTGGTCTATTTGCCGTTTGAGCAGATTGACCATGTGTGTGAGTTACTGTTTCGTTTTGTGAATCAACATTTTGTTTTCTATCACCCGAATGTGATGGAAGAAGAGGTGATTGAGAATGTTGAATTTCGTCCACTATGCCACAGCAAATTTCACCAGCATCTGCAGCATTGTGCTGGTGTGATTGCCAATGGCGGATTCGAATTGCCTTCTGAGGCGCTGTCGCTGGGCAAAAAGCTGCTACTGAAACCGCTGAATGGCCAGTTTGAACAACAAAGTAATGTCGCGACCTTAGATATTTTGGGGCTCGCTTCGGTGATGGATTTTCTTGACGCTTCTGCAGTGAGTAAGTGGTTGGATGAAAAGCAGGCTGAACGCGTGGTCTATCCGAATGTCGCCAATGCGATCGCCGACTGGGTATTGCAGGGACGCTGGCATGATCATTCTGAACTTTGTCATTCACTGTGGCAGCAAGTCGACTTCCCGAGTTACGTTTCCATTAATTAATGACGCTGTAGATTGCAAAAACGCTAACTTATAGCGAGCGTGAATATTAGTTGTTGCGCATAAGTTCAATCATTAATCTCGTCAATGTTTTATAAAAAAGCCATTGATATCGATTTTTATGTTTTTTTATAAAAAGCTAATATTTTGAAAAATATTGGCTTTTTTTCTAATTGGGTAAAATAAACTGAGATTTTATCAATCTTATTGCTATTCGATAAATGAATGGTTGATAGTAACGGCCAGCCCGGAAACATCTGGGGAATAAATACTACAAATAGCGGTTATCTATTCGCCAACCCAAATTCATTGTGTCACTGATCATCCAGCGACATAGATCAGAATAACAATAAGAGGCGTGCCTAATGTTAGACAAAAAAGATCCGATGAGCGCGATTGCGAGCTATCGAATGGAAAGCACTCTACGTGGTGTGGACCTCAACCTGTTGACGGTTTTCGATGCCGTAATGCAAGAGCAGAATATTACTCGTGCCGCGCACAATCTCGGAATGTCACAACCTGCAGTCAGTAACGCGGTTGCTCGTTTGAAAGTGATGTTCAATGATGAACTCTTTATGCGCCAGGGACGTGGTATTCAGCCAACCCAACGAGCTCGTCAGCTTTTCGGTCCGATTCGTCAGGCACTGCAACTGATCCGTAATGAACTGCCAAGTTCCGTGTTCTCTCCGGAGACATCGACCCGCCTGTTTAAACTGGCAATTTGCAGCCCATGTGATATCCGTTTTGCACCTAAAATCATGTCCAGCATCTATGAGCAGGCGCCAAGTGTGCAGCTCCATCTGGATGCGGAATTCGATCGCAAACTGGCTGAGCGCATGCGCTACCAGGAAATTGACTTTGTGATTGATTATGCTCGCTTTGACGAGCAGGGTTTTTCCAGCACCGAAATCTTCCAGGATGAGCTGGTGGTAGTAGCTGCAAAATCTCACCCTCGCATGCAGGGTGCAGTCACTCGTGAAGCGCTGGCCAACGAGCAACACGCTAAACTGTCAAAAATTCATGGTCAACGCAGCTTCTCTGAACAGGCGTACCGTGATTTGGATTGCCAGCCAAGCTATGAAGGCACCAGCCTGAGCAACGTACTCTATGTGGTCGGTCAGTCTGAACTGGTGACGATTGCGCCGCGTTGGATGGTAGAAAATGCCGCCAATAAAGATCAGCTCCAAGTTCTGGAATTCCCGTTTGATAATGGCAGCATCAGTGGTTATCTGAGCTGGCACGAATCAAGCGAAAAAGACAAAGGACACATTTGGTTACGAGATCAATTGATGATGATTTGCGGAGAAGTGGTTGCGTTGAAATAACGCCAAACGCCTCTTTATTTAGCCTTAGGTTAGGAAGCCCTGATCTAAGGCTTTTTTATTGGCTGCAAGCCAAGGTTTAGTTGATAACTTTGACATCCGTCAGTTGCCTTTTTTAAGGCTGAATGTACACTTGTGCGCTCAAAAGAGCTTACAGGTGTAAGCTATAGGTAAATAAGATGGCCAATTTAGATTTTCATATCGTAAAACGCATTCGGGAGCAGGTTGCTTCTGGCGGTAGTCGTATCGCGTTGAAACATAAAATGGACAACGAATGGCAGGGCATCAGCTGGACTCAGTTTGGCGATGAGATGGATGCAATGTCGATGGCGTTACTGACATTCGGAATGGATGTTCAGGACAAGATCGGGATTTTTTCCAACAATATGCCTCAATGGACGATCGCCGATTTTGCAGCGTTGCAGATCCGGGCGGTAACCGTGCCGATTTACCCGACCAATACTGCCGAACAGGCTGCTTACATTCTGCAGGATGCGGATGTCAAAGTGTTGTTTGTTGGCGAACAGCCGCAGTTTGATGCTGCCGTCGCCATGTTTGAACAATGTGGTCAACTCCAGCTGATCGTGGCGATGAGTGATGCGATTGAGCTTGGCGACTTTGAATTTGCCATGAGCTGGAAAGCGTTTGTTGCTTTGGGCGAGAATACATCGCGCGGGTTGCTTGATGAACGTCTGGATCAGGCCAGCGATGATGATCTGTTTACACTGATTTATACCTCGGGGACTACAGGTAAACCTAAAGGCGTGATGCTCGATTACCGCAATGTCGGCGCGCAGCTTGAAGGACATGATCAGCGCCTGAACCTGAGCAGTGATGACGTGTCGCTGTGTTTCCTGCCGCTGTCACATGTGTTTGAGCGCGCTTGGACCTGCTACGTGCTGTATAAAGGTGCAACCAACTGCTATTTGCAGGACGTGGGGCAGGTGCGTGATGCTCTGAGTCAAGTTCGTCCGACTGTGATGTGTGCAGTTCCGCGATTCTATGAAAAAATCTTCTCGGCGATTCATGAAAAAGTCGCCCGCGCGCCGCTGCATCGTAAAGTCATGTTCACCTGGTCGGTCAACATGGGCGCGAAGATGGCGTTGTGTCATCAGGAAAAACGCACGCCGTCCTGGCTATTGAAAAAGAGCCATCAGTTGGCAGATAAACTGGTGCTGAGTAAACTGCGCGCGTTATTAGGTGGACGCATTAACTTTATGCCTTGTGGCGGTGCGAAGCTGGACGAAACCATTGGCCGCTTTTTCCACGCCATCGGTATTAATGTCAAACTGGGCTACGGCATGACTGAAACCACCGCGACTGTCTCCTGTTGGGACGACCAATGTTTTGACCCGGACTCAATCGGCATGGCTATGCCGGGTGCTCAGGTGAAAATTGGTGAAAACAATGAAATTTTGGTTCGTGGCCCGATGGTGATGCGTGGCTACTACAAGATGCCGGAAGAAACGGCACAGTCGTTTGATGAACATGGCTTCCTGAAAACGGGCGACGCCGGACATATTGACGAGCAGGGTAATCTGTTTATTACTGACCGTATCAAAGAGCTGATGAAAACGTCAGGTGGTAAATACATTGCACCGCAAGTGATCGAAGGTGCGATTGGCAAGGATCATTTCATCGAGCAGATCGCTGTCATTGCTGACACGCGCAAGTTTGTGTCCGCGTTGATCGTGCCATGTTTTGATACTTTGGAAGAGTACGCCAAAGAGCTGAACATCAAATATCATGATCGTCTGGAGCTGATCAAACACAGCCAGATCATCGAGATGTTTGAAAAGCGGGTGAACGAGTTACAACATGGCTTAGCTAAGTTTGAGCAAGTCAAACGCTTCAAGTTGCTGCCAAAAGCCTTTTCGATGGATGACGGTGAACTGACACCAACGCAAAAACTGCGTAGAAAAGTCATTAATGACCGTTATCAGGATGAAATCGAAGAAATGTACCAAGATAAGCCAAAAGACAAACGTTCTTAGGTTTGTTTCCGCTTTATACTGAGCCTTTATATCCCCGCCAGGTTTTCCTGGCGGGGATGTTTATTTTTACGCAGTCAGAAAATCCGTCGCTATTGCCTATTTTCTGTGGTTTTTATTTGGTTCCAACAAAATATTCCACTTTTTTTAATCCACTTAATTGCTCTCTGGTCTGAATCTCACGTCAGATTTGGAATTGAATACTTAATATCCGTTTTTTTGCCATATCTTGTTAAAAATGCGTCAATTTCACCGTTAGACCTGATGAAAAGAAAGCGTTACAGTTGTTGCGTTACCTTAGTGCTTGTTATGACAAGTACGGGACATAGCCGAAAGCGGAGAGTTTTCGAATTAGGCTACGAATAAGCCCTAACTATGTATAACCAGATCCTTTTACTGACCTTGTGATTGGCACTGGTAAGGAGAAAATATGGCAATGTTATCCGGCGCAGAGATGGTGGTTCAGTCTCTGATCGAAGAAGGCGTAGAACAAATTTTTGGATACCCTGGCGGTTCCGTTCTTGATATCTACGACGCCCTCCACGAAAAAACCGACAAAATCAAACACGTTCTCGTTCGTCATGAACAAGCCGCAACTCATATGGCCGATGGCTACGCACGTGCAACTGGTAAGCCGGGTGTGG
>NZ_JBLWYR010000042.1:0-10712 GCF_048266885.1 Methylophaga sp. | reverse complement strand
TTGGCTTTAGTGCGTTCGGCTATTCAGTCACTGCCGAGGAAGCTGAGCCAATCACCCTAAAAACATTGACCGATTATGTTTATAGTCACCATCCTGCCAGACAAGCTGAATCCAGCATGGATGCATTAGCACAAAGTCGTGCAGATATTGCCGGTAAGTTATTTGCCGAGCCGTTAAGTTTATCGGTGAATCATTTTAATGATGTTATCGGCAGTGGCGAAGGTTTGCAGGAATGGGAGTCTTCGGTTGAAATGCCCATCTGGCTACCTGGTGAAAAACGTCAACAGCAGAATTTATCCCGTCATTTGGCAGCAGAAGTGCCTTATTATCAACAACGTATTCGCCTTAATGCATCGGCTCAGGTAAGGCAACATGTATGGCAGGTTATGCTTTCTGCAGCCAAAGTACGTCATGCTGAAGTATTACAGCAAAACGCTGATAACTTATTGGAAAATGTTGAGAATCGGGTAAAGGGTGGTGATCTCTCTAGTTCAGAATCGCTATTGGCAAAAAGTCATCATTTGGAAATGCAGTCGCAATTAGTTGCAGCAAAAATGGATTTGCAGCAAAGCTTAAATCAGTACCAATATCTTACCGGACAACAGGTATTACCTTATGTTATCGAAGAAAAATTACCCGCATCACCGCAAATAGATAAAGACCATCCACTATTAGCTGAGCTGGAACAACAAATCGCCAGACAACGTAGTGAAATGGCTAATGCGCGTTACGAAAACGTTCAACATCCCAGTCTGTCGGTAGGGGTAAAACGTGAACGAGATGAACATGCCGATCCCTACAATAACAGTATTGGCCTGGGAGTCAGCATTGCCTTAAATGACGAGCAATATCAGCAACCTGCCATTGCACAGGCTAGCCGGGAGTTGGCTGATCTGCAGATTGCACAACAGCAACAACTACGACAGCTTGAAGCTGAATTGCTTGCGGCGATGGATACGTTGAAAACCTTGCAGCAGCGACAAACACTTCTCAAACAACAGTACGATGTCAGCCAGCAATATGTCGATATGCAACAACGCAGTTTTGATATGGGGGGTGTTGATTTAACAACGTTTCTTCGCAGTCAGGAAATCTCCGATAAACATCGGCATCAATTGTTACAGCTAGAGATAGAGATTCAACAACAAACCGCACAGATTAACCAAATTGCCGGGCGAACACTTTAACGTTCGTTATAACTAGTCAGTTACCGTTTCGGCACGCATTCTGGCGGCTAAATCTTCCCATAGGGAAAGTCGTGATGCATCCCCAACGCGTTGACCTTCGCCACGGGATTTTGCCAACCATAATCCAGTACCATTAAAACTATAAACTGGCACTAGGTCTTGACGACGATTAGCTGGCTGGATCTCATTAATCAAATTATCCAGCACCAAAGGAATAGACCGTTTATTCTCAAAGTAAGTCAAAACCATATGTGCCTGATCCAGGTTGATGGCTTTGACATAGGTGATCCGCAGTTTATCTTCATCCACTCCAAGCTGTTTCAGAGTGAAATATTTGGCAATGGAGTAATCCTCACAATCCCCAGCTCCTAATGAGAGCATTTCAATGGGCGTGGCCCAGTAATCTGCTTTATTCCATAACAGAATATCGTCTACAAATTGCACATTACTATTGAAAAAGTCATTTACTAGTGTCAGTTTTTCTAATTCAGATAACTCATTGCCTTCCTGCATTAAACTTTGCCATGACTCCACTCGTTGGCGAGCGTCACTGTCATATTGCTTTTCGATTTTCTGCAGTAATGCTTCGGATATTAATAGTTCGGCTAATAACGGGACCGAAAATGGCAGCAGCCATGCAAGCATGGCGGCTACAACAATAGGCTTTAACCGAAGTAACATTGATTAACGACTGATCCCGAACAGAGCTGCCTGCTGTAACCATAGAAAATCTTCTTCGTCTTGCACACTTTCCGCCAGTACTCTGACTTCCAGCAAGCGGGCAATTTCTTGGATGATATCGAGCAAATCCGGTTTACTGGTGTTGCTACGGATCTCGGTAGTCAAATCACGGGCGAGACGAATGTAGTCAATGTGAAGGTCTTTAAGCAGATTTACTGGTATAACATCACTGCTGTAACGTTTTAATAGACTATGTGCACCTAATTGTCTGACAAAGATGCTGAAATTTGTGAAAGTATCCAGATCTTTGGCAGCGGCATAAGCTGTCACACTAAAGGCTAACAAGTTGGGAGTAATATTGGACTGAATTACTTCTTTGCCAAGCCACTGACGGAAATCAGCTGAAGCAATTGAAGCCAATGAGAGATTGATGGTGACTGGAGCCGGATCGGTTTCTCCGGACATCAGCTTCAGCACTTTTTGTACTAAGTGTTTATCCAGTGTTTCGACCAGATCAAACGCTTCGGCCATTGAGAAAAAAGTCCCAATTGGTAATAAATTTCCATTTCCATCACGTACTTCGGTAAAGGCTTCTCGCATAACTAAGGTTGGTTTTGCAGTGTCGCTAAAGTTGTAAGCCTGATTGGTAAAGGTGATGACCGCCGAATCTTCTTTAAGGACTTGTTCGATAGTCGCTTTCCAGCTCATTTCAGTCATTGAGCTTAGCGTGTTTTCTTTGATATAAAACGCATTGGCTTCAATCAGTCGTGCCTGCTCATAGGCTTCAATTAAAGCCGGCATCAGCCGTTCAAACTCACTGCTACGTTCATAAGAAACAATACCCATATGCAGTAAATCGTTATGTTCAAATTGCTGGCCAATGTCGTTGGCTAGGGCCTGTATTTGTTCTGCAACCAGCGTAATGTCATCAATGTTGCTATCAGTTGTCAGTACCGCAAATTCTGAACCATACCAACGATAACAACGGGTATTAGCAAATGGTATTTGCTGTAACTGGCTGGCAAAGGCTTGCAGTAACTCATCAACGGCTTGTTTGCCTTGATTTTTCACTACAGCGCTTAAATCATCGAATTTGATGTAAATGACATGACCAAACTCACCAATAGAGAGAGACTGCTTGATATCAACATTAAAGGTTTGCTGGTTTAATAAATGTGTCAATGGATCACGATTGAGATTGTCGTTAAGTTTATCCAGACGGGTATTTAAGTGATAAATGGTTTTACCAATTTTGGTCGACATGCTGTTCATTGATTTGGCGACTGAACGCACTTCTTTGGTCCATGGCAAATCTTCAATTACGGTAAATTTACCGGCAGAAATATCATCAGCCTGTTCAGTAATCGCTTTTAATGGCCGTAATGTCATTCTCAATACCACTAATAACAACAATATCGCGCCAAGCAAAATCAATAAGGAAAATTTAAGTGTTGCTTTAAATTGCTCATACAGCTTGAGATAACCATATCCAGGATTGCTGGTGACTTGGAGGGTGCCAGCAATATTCCAGCCGGTGCTAATTTCACTGACTGCGGTGGCTGTTACAATCGGGAAGAACTTAATTAGCCAACTTGGTACACCAGGTACTTCATCAGGATTTGTTAGACGAATTAACTCTTTATCATCTACGTCTAATAAACGCATTTCTTTGTAATAACCGGTATCAAAAATGGCATTCATCATGGTTCGCAATATTGGATCGGTTTCATCTGCCATATGTGGGCTGAGTGATAAACCGAGAGAGGTTGCTGTGTCTTGTACATGGACTTCCGATTCGCCTTGTAGATAACTACGGATATTGTCCATGCTCATGACAAAATTTACTGAGAACACAATCAGAAAAATCAGCGTTAGCAAGATAAGTAATTGTTTTGATAAAGACATAAGAAACAACCTCAATATGAAAGGTATCATTAGGCTGGACTTAGCTTGAGACAGTATTCTTGTGGCGTCATCCAGTAATCGGGCTAACATTACCTGTGCAGCTGCCGTCAGGCAAGCTAAATCCGGTGTTATGGCGCAAAACGTAAGTCTTTTGGCTTTTGTTTTCAGTAAGCGGTTGATACGATCATCAATTCTTCTATCAAGGTAGTTTCCCAATGTTTATGGTTTTGGCGCAGATGGCCGTGTTAATTGCCTGTGGCGCGCTATGGCAAGCCTTGGCCCCCAAGCATATCCCTGCGCTGGCACATCGCCGGGCACTTACCGATCTGGTGTTTTATATTCTGTTGCCAGCAATGGTGATTGATGTGATCTGGAAAGCGCCGCTGGATATAACGTCAATGAAGATATCGCTTCTGGCAATGAGTGGTCTGGCCACAGCAGCTTTATCAATCTGGTTGGTGTTGAAAGTCATACCAGTAACCAATGCTCAAAAAGGTGCTTTGATCTTGGCGGCAACTTTTCCCAATGTGACTTATCTTGGTCTGCCGGTCTTAGATCAGGTGCTTGGCAGTTGGTCGAATGCCATTATTTTGCAATACGATTTATTTGCCTGTACCCCAATACTGATGACGGTGGGAATGTTAATGGCTGGTTATTACGGCAGCCATGATCAATCGTCTCATCCATTAAAAAGCCTGATAAAAATACCGCCATTATGGGCAGTGACCATTGCAGTGCTATTAAATCTGCTCAATGTAGAACGCCCTGATTTTATTCATTCTGCGTTGCAAACGCTCTCAGGTGGTGTGGTGCCTTTAATGCTGATAGCACTGGGTATGAGTATTCGCTGGCAGAGTCTGCGATTGAATCTGTTACCACTTTTATTACCGGTTGTAGTAATTACTTTATTTATCGCTCCAGCTGGTGTTTGGTTGGTGACTCAGGTTCTGAGTTTGCCGACTGATATTATGACCACGGTGATTTTATCGGCTGCGATGCCGACGATGGTATTTGGGATTGTGATCTGCGAACGTTATGGTCTAGATACTTCGCTTTATGCTGCGGCAGTAACCTTAACAACGCTGCTGTGTATGGCGAGTTTACCGCTATGGTTTTATTGGATTAGCTGATCGGACCAGACAAAACCTGCTTGATCAACGGCCTGTTTGATCAATTGCATAGCTTGTTCGACTTGGTCGAGTTCGCCACGCAGACTGAATTCGATATGCGGGGGTTCACCCAGATGGGGCAGGCTGGAAAGCTTCAATTGCGGATAGTCATTAACGATTTGATTCATCACTGGTAACAGATCCGATTCACGTCCGCGTTGCACAAAAATAATTTGTTCAGCAGCCGGGCGCTGATTTTTTAAATGGGCATAGAGATTATCCAGAACCCATTCCACCATTGGCCAGGCCATCTCCGGAAAGCCTGGAGTGAAATGATGATTTGCATAAGAAAACCCTGGTATTCGATTGATTGTGTTGGGTATTATTCTCGATCCTTCTGGCAGATAGCCCATCAATATACGATTAGGATAAGCATCTTCGCCAAATCGCGCTTCGATTTCAGCGGTTGCTTCGGGATGGGGGATTAATGGCACATCGGCAATTTTAGCGACTGTCTGGCGAGTTCTATCATCGGGCGTTGCACCGATTCCACCAAAGCTGAACACCAGATCTTCGCTACTCATGCTGTAACGTAATGCCCGTTCCAGTTGCTGCGGATCATCTCCCACAATCAAAGTCCAGCTGAGTTCCAAACCGCGTTTGGCCAGCATAATTTGTAATTGATTAAAATGTTTGTCCTGACGTTTACCGCTGAGGATTTCATCACCAATTATCACAGCACCTATATGCATGTTTACTCCGCTTCTTGTCGATTACGCATAAAATCTGCGGTCTGGGCAAATGAACTCATCAGTTGTTCAGCAAACAATGGATCTAAATCCAATGTTTTTAGCGCTTGCGCCATGCAATATAGCCATTGATCACGTTCTTCGATGCCAATTGAGAAAGGTAAATGTCTGGCTCTCAATCGGGGATGCCCAAACTTTTCTATATATAAAGAAGGGCCACCCAGCCATCCGCTCAAAAACATAAACAGTTTATCTTCGCTGATTTGAATGTTTTGTGGATGTAAGCCACGAATTACTTCGGTTTGCGGCGTTTCGCACATGATTTTGTAAAAGGTATGACAAAGTTTGCGAACGGCAGGTTCGCCACCAATGCGTTCATACGGTGTGGCAATATTGGCCATGCTAAATCCAAGCTCAAATCGGTGCAGTTTACTCTGCATCTATCTACTCATAAAGGCTTATAAGGTTGCGACATGGGGTTCAGACCGGGATAATGGGCTGTTCTCTTAAACAACTTAAGGAGCAATAGCTTATGAGTGAAAGAATTGTAATGCGAACAGGTGAAGCACTGATCGCTGACGGCCCACCATTAACCGCCGCTGAACCAGAAGTCGTTATCGGCGAATTGGATGGACCAGTAGGAACGGCATTTGCAAATTTAATGGGTGACCAGGTCAAAGGCCACTCACGCGTATTAGCACTGATGAATACCGATGTTCAAGTTCGTCCTGCGACCATTATGGTCAGTAAAGTGACTGTTAAGAACACGGCTTATACCAATATCTTGATGGGTACAGTACAAGGCGCAATTGCCAATGGTGTATTGGATGCTGTTCGTAAAGGCATTATTCCTAAAGAAAAAGCCAATGATTTAGGCATTATCGTTTCTGTTTGGTTAAACCCTGGTATTACTACGGTGGAAAACCTGGATCATGAAGCGTTATTTGATGTACATCGTCGTGCAACTACTCGTGCAATCGAGAAAGCCATGAACAATGAACCTAGCATCGACTACTTGCTGGAAAACCAAGACAAACTGGTTCACAAGTATTATCAGAAAGAATTGGATGCTAAAAAATCCTAAATGAATTTTTTTGCAAAAAATATGGTCTGAAGTTGTGTAGGTTATTCACAGCCTCGACAAAATTTACGGTTTGTCTGCGAAAGCAGGCAAACCGTTTTTTTTGCCATGTATAATGCTGCAATGTGAATAACGGCGGTCAGAGAGATAAATGGATTTATATTCCATCGATAAATTAATGCATGAAACCCGACAGCTGGCCGCACGTTATCGTCAGGCGACAGGTACTACCTTGCCCGTTACTGGTGAAATTGCCCGTTTTGATGCTGCAAAATCTCTTGATCTGCAACTTCTTGATAACTTGAATACCAGTTATGATGCTGTCGGTAAAAGTGGTGCACTAGCCGATCAAAAGCTGGTGATTAAAGGCCGCGCCATTTTTGATACCAGTAAATCCACCCCCAGAATCGGTCAACTCAATCCTGCTCAGGAATGGGATGGTGTGTTGCTGGTATTGTTTGATGACGAATATCAGCCGGTCGAAATGTTTTATGCTTCCAAACAGATAATCCAAGAAGCGCTTAATGATCGTGAGAGTAATCGTAAAAAACGCGGTGCCATGTCTATCGCCCAATTCAAAATAATTGGTGAAAGGGTATGGACGTCTGAGAATGGGGCTGAACCTGAAATTTGGGATAATCAGGCGACGTGATTTATTTCGGCAGGTTAATGGAGTTCTTCGGACGGTGTTATGCAGGATGATTTACAACAGATTTTTGCTGAAGGCGGCATTCTTGCCCGGCAAATCAAAGGTTATCATCCACGTCAGGCCCAGCAGGAAATGGCTCAACGTATTGCTGATACCCTGGCATCAGCCACGGTCTTAGTTGCTGAGGCTGGAACCGGAACCGGTAAAACCTTCGCCTATCTGGCACCTGCCATTTTATCCGGACAAAAAGTCTTTATTTCTACTGGCACCAAAAATCTACAAGATCAATTATTTAGACGTGATTTACCAACACTGCGTAAAGCGTTGGCTGTGCCATTTCAGGCAGCCATCCTCAAAGGCCGTGGTAACTATCTTTGCCATCATCGGCTGACTTTGGCGGAACAAGATCCGTTATTACTTTCGCAAAGTGACACCTTAAGGTCACTAAGAGATTGGTCACAAAGCTCAAAAAATGGTGATTTAAGTGAATCGGATTTGTTGGATAACCAATCAAATCTTTGGCCCAGAGTGACCTCTACTGTAGATAACTGTCTTGGTCAGCAATGCCCTGAATATCAGCAGTGTTTTATTGTGGAAGCTCGCCGTCGTGCTCAGGAAGCCGATATAGTGGTGATCAATCATCATTTGCTAATGTCTGATTTTGCATTGAAATCTGCAGGGCAGGGTGAAGTGCTACCCACCGCCGATGCTTTTATAATCGATGAAGCACATCAGCTCCCAGCGATTGCAGGCCAGTTCCTCGGTAATCGTATTAGCAGTAATCAAATTGTGGAGTTATGTCGTGATACCGTGCAGGAAGTTCAGGAGCATGCAGCCGACAGCAAAACCCTGGGCTTACACGCAGAAAAACTGCAAGCCAAACTACAATCGCTACGTCTGCATATCGGTAATGTCGAACAACGTACACCTTGGTTAACGCAATTATTCAATGACGAAATTAAAAATAACTTCAATGAGTTAATCGATTATCTTGAAGTGTTTGAATCAGAGCTTGAACCATTGGCGGTACAAAGCCCAGGCCTATCCCAATGCCATGTTAGAGCCAAAGAGTTAGTTAATATTATTCAGTTATTCTCTGAGCAAAATGACGATAATCTGGTGCTGTGGCTGGACAACCGGCCAACAGGTTTTGTATTACACGCCACACCGTTTGAAATAAGTCAGCATTTTCAACAATGGCTGGAAGAAAAACCGGCTGCATGGGTTTTTACCTCAGCAACCTTAACGGTCGCCGGCAAATTTAATCACTTCTGCCAGCATCTGGGCATTGAAAACGCTGAATATGCTAGTTGGGAAAGCCCGTTTGACTACGCAAAACAAAGTCTTTTGTATTTACCCAATATTCCGGTTGAACCCTCAGATCGGCAATACAATCAATATGTTGCTGATATTGCTAAAGAAGTTATTTTGCACAGTCAGGGACGTATCTTTTTACTGTTTACCAGTTATCGGGCAATGCATGAAGTAGCAGAATTATTAGCGGATCTGGATTATCCATTGATGGTGCAGGGGAGTGGGGCGAAAGCTACCTTACTGGAGGAGTTTCGACAGCATGGTAATGCCGTTTTACTGGGAACCAATAGTTTCTGGGAAGGTGTCGATGTTCGCGGTGAAGCTTTATCTTGTGTATTAATCGATAAAATACCGTTTGCTTCACCTGGCGATCCGGTATTGGAAGCACGTATCAATAATCTGCGAGAGCGGGGCGGTAACCCGTTTCGTAGCATTCAGATCCCTTCTGCAGTCATTCAGTTAAAGCAGGGAATAGGTAGATTAATTCGTGATGAACAGGATCATGGCGTGTTGATCCTGTGTGATCCAAGGTTATTAAACAAACCTTATGGCAAAGTGTTTATGCGAAGTTTGCCTGCCATGCCGATCACACAGGATATCAACCAGGTTGAAGATTTCTTTGTTCAACGACAAGTTAAAAATGCGGTTTAGTGATAATTATCAATTACTAATCAGCGAAATGTCACATCAAGTCTAGAGCATGTTTTTTTAATATTTCCAAGTCAATGATCTCAGTGGCTCGTTGATGTGTACTGGCCAGAAACACTTTAGGAGCCATGTCATGTTGCTGTGCTTCAAGCCAACGTTGAGCACAAAGACACCATCGATCTCCAGGTTTTAATCCGGGAAAATTGAAATCCGGCACCGGAGTACTTAAGTCATTTCCTCGAAACCGCGAAAACTCGAGAAAGGCTTGAGAGACTTCAACACAAACCGTATGCGAGCCAAAATCCTGATCACTGGTATTACAACATCCGTCACGGAAAAAACCAGTGAGCGGATCATGGCTACAACTTTGTAAAGGTTCACCAAGTACATTTAAAGCAGGGCTAATATCTAGTTCCATAATCAATCGTATTTAATGTATTTGAAACGGGCATCATCGGGCGTGCCAACCAGCGCGCCACCTTCAATCAAACCTGGCTGCCACATAATGACTTCTTCGATTTTACTGGCCAGTTCAAAGTCCTTATCAGAAATCCCTTTAGCAGCATGATTGGTCAGCTTAACAATCACAAAAGCATAGGAAACCGTGAGGTCAGGGTGGTGGAAGGCGGCTTCAGCCAGATGTCCTACTGTATTAACGACCATTAAAGTAGATTTCCAACCGCTGGTTTTATATTTACGACGGATCCAGCCATTTTCCAAATACCAGTTAGGTAATTCAGCCTTGAGTCGTTGTTCGACTTCAGCATCTGAATAGGTTTTCTCGTTTTCAGTTTCTCTCCAGCTCATTGTCGATACCTCATTTTTAATTAAAGTGTTTATGAAATGACAGTGTAATGCATTATCAGTTTTCAAACTTACAGCAGAATTGTTTTGGGATCATCCTAGGTGCAAATGTACACATTAGGATCTTAGCTCTTCGAGATACATTCTGAATCAGAATAATGTGCTCATATTTAATACCTGTACAAAGCGAGCAGTCGAGCTTTTTTCGTTACCATCTAATTGGTGTTCTCAAGAAGATTTAACTTCTGTGTTTATTTATTTCATAAAAGGTTTTCTCAAAAGAATTAGCTTTTTTTATAAAGGCAGTATTCCTGGTTTTATGTCCAGATTAATTAACAAAGTAAATCGTAACGTGTATCAAACGAATACTGCTTTTACATAGGTTACAAAAAAGCCTAAAACAACAACTTTCATTCCAATTGATAAGAAAGGGCTGGTTTTACAAAAATTTGGTTGCTAAGTACTTACATTCATTAATAGTTTCGTTTTAAAATATTTAATTTAACATAATATACAGTTGTGGAATGTCCACGAAAAAAAGCCCAGCAATAACAACAGGTTAGTGGATGCGAATCCCCGTTGCGC
>NZ_JBLWYR010000041.1:0-12418 GCF_048266885.1 Methylophaga sp. | reverse complement strand
GAATGAGTTGACGACAGCCTGCTCTGACAATCGGATGATCGTCTACCACTAAGATTGTGATGTTTTGTTTCATTTTTTATTTTCACTCTTCATAGGGATCATTACCCGAACTTGCAAACCCTGACCCTCGGCGGTATCAAACGCGATTTTACCACCTAATGCCGAGACCCGTTCACGCATACCGATCAAGCCAAAACCTTTGACGGCAGATGTGTCCAGTCCCTTGCCATCGTCAGTCACTGTAACCTTTATATATTGCTTTTCACGTTTCACTTCAACCCTCACATGACTGGCTTCAGCATGACGCACACAATTGGTAGTACATTCTTGCACCACTCGATATACGGTTACCTGAAGTGTATCTGCAAGGCCGTTAAAATCACCAACAAAATCCCACTCCCAGTCAATTTCCGGCTGTCGATCGCGCCAGTTGTGCAACATATCACGTAACGCTTCTACCAAGCCTAAATCATCTAACGTCATCGGACGCAAACGACTGAGCATTTTACGAACCAACGATTGAATATGGCTGGTGATCAATTTAACCGAGCTGACTTTTTCTTCAACGTCCGGCAATTTATTTTCAATAGCAATGCGTTCGATTTCAGCCAAATCTACACGGATTCCAAACAAACAAGGCGCTAATTCATCATGTAATTCACGTGCCAGATCACGTCGCTCAGATTCCTGTAAGGTCAGCATGTTCCCAGCTAGAGCATGATTTTCTGCCATGGTGGTTTCCAATACATCGGCCATGTGATTAAAACGAATCTGGATCGGTTTTAATTCTTTGGCGCCGCCGGTATCGACCCGCGCATGAAAATCCCCTTTCTCCAAGTGCCCTAGCGCATCAGCTAACTCTTGTAAGGGTTTTAAACCATGTAATAACGCCAAATAGATCAGGCTGGAAATCACGGTGAGGAAAAACAAACCCAAAAATAACAATGTTTCCATATCGCGCCAAACTTCGGTAACTTCATCGCTGGGGTCGGCTTCCACCACCAGATAACCATAAGATTGACTGCCACGAGTAATAAGCCGTCGAAACGCCACCGCTTCCGGTTCCATTAACCGAATAAACCAGTCTGGTGCATCAGGTCGATTAGTGAACGGCACCCCCTCCTCATGGCCGATTAAGGGTTGACCGTTCATATCTTCAAACCAGGCGCGGATGTGTCTTGTATGACGCACACTATCGACTATCAGGGTTACCCGTTCGCTCAAATCATTGGAAAACCGTAACGTTGGCAAAGCATTAATCAATAATCCACGCGCCAATTGAGTACTTGAGGCCATTTCGGCTGCGACTGCCTGGCGGGCATTCTGAATCATAAAATAGCCAGCGGCGACAAAGTTGAATACCAGGATCAAGGTTACAATGATCAATAAACGCAGTTTCAGGCTCATGTCGGGTCAGTTATCTCGCTGTGATAGGCTAGAATTATCGCACATCATCAAATCAGGACTCTGTAAATGCAAGCGCAAAGCAATCAACAACTTTTCCTTCAGGCTCAAAAACATATCCCCGGTGGCGTAAATTCACCAGTACGTGCATTCAAAGGAGTCGGCGGTGATCCGGTGTTTTTCAGTAGTGCAAAAGGTGCTTGGCTCACCGATGTGGAAGGTAAAAAATATATTGATTATATCGGCTCATGGGGACCGATGATTGCCGGTCATGCGCATCCGCAAGTTATTGAGGCCGTTCAGCAAATGTGCGCAAATGGTCTGGGTTATGGTGCGCCCACGGCGATTGAAACTGAAATGGCCGATTTACTCTGTGAATTAGTGCCATCAATGGAAATGGTACGTATGGTGAGCTCTGGCACTGAAGCGACCATGAGTGCCATCCGTCTTGCACGCGGCCATACTGGTCGAGACAAAATCGTTAAGTTTGAAGGCTGTTACCACGGTCATGCAGATTCGTTGTTAGTCAAAGCCGGCAGCGGTGCATTAACGCTTGGCGAACCTTCTTCTGCTGGTGTGCCGAAAGCAATTGCCGAGCACACCATTACCTTGCGCTACAACGATATGGAATCAGTCAAACAATGTTTTGCTGAAATTGGCGATCAGATCGCCTGCATCATTGTCGAACCAGTTGCTGGCAATATGAACTGTATTCCACCGATTCCGGGTTTTCTCGAAGGCTTACGCGAGGTGTGTGATCAATACGGCAGTCTGCTGATTTTTGATGAAGTCATGACTGGTTTTCGGGTCGCTTTGGGCGGTGCGCAGCAACATTATGGAATCAAACCTGACCTCACTACCTTGGGTAAAGTTGTAGGAGGTGGTTTACCGGTTGGTGCATTTGGTGGCCGCAAAGATGTGATGTATTCCATCGCGCCGCTTGGTCCGGTATATCAGGCAGGAACGTTATCCGGAAACCCGGTCGCCATGGCTGCTGGGCTGGCTACTTTGAAGCTGGTACAACAACCCGGCTTTCATGATCGTCTTAGCAAACAAACCGCCAAACTGGCCAATGGCTTGAAACAAAAAGCCGATGCGGCCGGTATCCCGATGAGTATTAATTATGTCGGTGGCATGTTTGGCTTTTTCTTTACCGAAGAAAACAAAATTGAGTTTTTTGAACAGGTCACCCAATGTGATCAGGAACGTTTTAAAAAGTTTTATCACGGGATGCTGGATCGTGGGGTTTATCTTGCACCTTCAGCATTTGAAGCGGGCTTTGTCTCTGCTGCACATGGCGATGATGAAATTGAAGCCACATTGGCAGCAGCAGAACTGGTTTTGGCGAGCTTATAAATGAATACGCTGTACTGGCACGATTATGAGACGACTGGCACCGATCCTCGCTTTGATCGGCCATTACAGTTCGCCGGGGTGCGCACCGATGAGGATTTGAATATCATCGGTGAACCGTTGATGATTTACTGCAAACCGGCAGCCGATGTTCTACCCCATCCAATGGCGAGTCTAATAACGGGCATCACCCCACAGAAAGCCCAACAGGAAGGGCTGACTGAGGCCGAATTCATCAAACAAATTCATGATGAACTTTCACAGCCCGGCACTTGCGGTGTGGGCTATAACAGTCTGCGATTTGATGATGAATTTACCCGCTTCGCCCTGTTTCGTAATTTTTACGACGCCTATGCACGTGAGTGGCAAAACGGTAATTCACGCTGGGACATTATTGATATGGTTCGTCTCACCCGGGCTCTGCGTCCGGAAGGAATCCAATGGCCGAATCGTGAAGACGGCCAGCCCAGCTTTCGACTCGAAGCGCTCACTGCAGCAAACGGTATTGAACATCAGGGTGCCCATGATGCGTTGGTGGATGTGTATGCCACTATTGCATTGGCGAAACTGATTAAAGACCGTCAGCCAAAACTGTATGACTATATATATCAGTTACGTCGTAAACAGCAGCTTGCTCCGTTACTGAACCTGCATCAGGCGGATCCGGTGTTGCATACCTCACGCATGTACCCATCTGAATATTGCAATACGGCATTAGTGGTACCAATAGCCAAAGAACCCAATAACAACAATGGGGTGATTGTTTATGATCTGCGCCATGATCCCTCGGCGTTAATGGAGCAAGATGCCGATACCATTCAGCAATGGTTATTTACCCCGACCAAAGATCTCCCCGAGGGTGTTTCACGTCCAGCAATAAAAACCGTGCATATCAATAAGTGTCCGGTCATTGTGCCGGCAGCGACGCTGGATGATGCGGCTGCCGAGCGGCTGCGGATTGATCGGGAATTAAGTCATCAACATCTGCAACTATTGCGTGAGGCGGGTGAATCATTACAGCAAAAATTGCAGAAGGTTTTCAGTCAGAAATCATTTGATGAGATTGACGATGTTGATGCCAGCTTGTATGGCGGCGGTTTCTTTGATGGCGGCGATAAAAACAAAATGACCCTGATTCGCGAAGCGGCTCCTGATCAATTGGGCACATTATCGATTCCTTTTAACGACTCACGATTACCGGAAATGCTGTTCCGTTACCGAGCGCGTAACTGGCCAGAATCGCTTAATGAAAGTGAAGCGGAACAATGGCAACAATTCTGTCGTAACAAATTAACCGCAACTACGTCGCCTGGACTTACCTTTGAAAAATTTAACGCCGCATTAGCGGAGTGTCGTCAGCAAGAGCTCACCGCAGACCAACAGCAAACTTTGGACGACTTGCACCGCTATGTAATAGAGCAACAAACCTTGTTAGGAATTAACTGAACAGATTGAACCGACGCGTTTGATTTACAATGTGCGCATGTCGACTAATGCCAAAATCTTGCTCACCACGCTTAATGCCCGCTATATGCACTCGGCATTCGGTTTGCGTTATTTATATGCCAATCTGGGTGAATTGCAATCTGCCGCAGAACTGATCGAATTTACTATTCAGGAACAACCACTAAGCATTGCTGAAAAATTGCTTAGCTATCAGCCTGAAGTTATCGGTTTCAGTGTGTATATCTGGAATGTCAGTGAAATTGAGGCGGTAGTCGGACTGTTAAAATCGATTAAGCCTGAAATTAGTATTATTCTCGGTGGCCCCGAAGTCAGTCATTCACCGGATTTACCAAAAGTGTGTGAACTGGCAGATTATGTGATTGCAGGACCCGGCGAACAGGATTTTCGTGAGCTGTGCGAAAAATTACTGCGTCATGAAAACCCTCAAACAAAATATATTGATGGCCGAGCAACCCCATTGGAGCAGTTGATTCTGCCTTATCGTTTTTACAACGATGAAGATATTCGCAACCGATTGATTTACGTTGAAGCCTCTCGCGGCTGTCCATTTAAGTGTGAGTTCTGTTTATCGGCTTTAGATAAAACCGCGACGGCATTTCCACTCGATGCGTTTCTCGCTGAAATAGATCAGCTGTGGCAGCGCGGCGTACGAAACTTTAAATTTATCGACCGTACCTTTAATCTGAAAATCACCACCAGCATTGCCATTCTGGAGTTTTTCCTGGAACGCATGAGCGATGATTTGTATCTGCATTTTGAAGTGGTGCCGGATAATCTGCCGGATAAATTGAAATCAGTTTTACAGAAATTTCCGCCCAATAGCCTGCAATTTGAAATTGGTATTCAGACTTTTGATAGCGAAATTCAGGAACGAATCAGTCGCAAGCAAAACAACGATAAAAGCAAAGACAATATTCGCTGGCTGCGTGAACATAGCGGCGCGCATTTACATACCGATCTGATCTTCGGTTTGCCTGGCGATACCTTGGACAATTTTGCTGACAGCTTTGATCAATTGATCGCCCTTAATCCACACGAAATTCAGGTCGGCATTCTCAAACGTCTGCGTGGCGCGCCATTGAACCGCCATAATGAACCCAGTGATTTACGTTTTAATCCACTGCCGCCGTATAACCTGCTCAGCAGCCGTGAAATCGACTTTGCCACCATGCAACGGGTCAATCGCTTTGCCCGTTACTGGGATCTAATCGGTAACTCAGGACGCTTCATTAATACCCTGCCGCTGCTGCTTGATGAACAGCCGTTCTGGCATTTCATGACCTTGTCTGATCAGATTTATCAGCGCACTGGTCAAACTGCCAAAATTGCTTTGAAACGACTGTTTGAACTGATTTATGTTGTGCTGACAGAGGATATGCATCACCCGGCGGAATCGGTCAAAGATCATCTGCGACTGGATTATGCCCGTGCCGGCCTCAAAGGCCAGCCGGATTATGAAGCGCTGCCAACCTTAAACAAAACTGCCAAAGTCGGTATGGCCAATAAACGGCAGCGGTTTCATGCTTGAGTTTTACAATCAGTCTTTGCTGGGAAACAAATTTAGATGTTGAGTTTCGTACCTCAACCCAACCTACCAAACTTTTTACAATGAAAGCAGTTTCAAGATCCTCCTGATCCCCCTGTTGTGCTGACGAGTAGCAGAGTTTTGTCTGGATCACGGACAGCCACTGTTTGAGCGCAGCGAGTTTGGCTGGACGCCAGACAAAGCGAGCAACGCAGTGAAGCCGTAGGCCAGCACAAGGGGTGCCTTTTCTTTTGGTTCGTTTTCTTTGGGCATGCAAAGAAAATGAACTCGACGTTAAGTCGAAAAAGTCAGTTTTAGGTTATTTATTCGCAAGCTCAACGCCATAAAAAGCAAGCCTCGCGACTCACATTAAACATCATAAAATGAATTAAACTAGCGCACTATGAACTCAGATAAATCCCTCACTCCTAGCCCCTGCATTGGAAAATGTGGACTTGATGCACTGGATGTCTGTCGTGGTTGTTTCCGGACGATGGATGAGATATTACGCTGGGAAAATATGAGTGAAGCGGACAGGCAGGTAACGGTGATGAACTGTAAAGAAAGGCGACAACAGCGCAGTAGCGCTCAAAGAGGTCGTTAAACGATCAATTTAGCCAGTGTTTTAAACTCAGCATGGCCCGCATCGCCAAGCCATTCAAATAACACGGATTCGACGTTACTGATCACTACACCCGCATGGCGCATACGTTGCAACGCATTGTATTGATTGCACTTTGAACGTGAACAGACACCATCTTCGGCGACATGAACACTGTAGTTTTCTTCTTTGAGGGCTAATGCGGTTTGCAATACACAGATATGGCTTTCCATGCCCACCAGAATAACCTGCTTGCGGAGTGTGGCGGCCAGTTGATAACGAAAGTCTTCCGATCGAAGACAAGAAAAACTAATTTTCTCAATGATCTTTGTGCCGATGGGTAAATTATCCAGTAACACGGGTTCTGTTGGGCCTAAGCCTTTGGGATATTGTTCTGTGACAATAACTGGAATATTCAACACTTTTGCTGCTGTCAGCAAGGTTTTTATCTGATTGATCAACCGTTCGCGCACGCCTTCCGGCATGGCGTTCGCCAATTTTTGTTGGACATCAACAAGGACTAAAACACTATTTTCAGAATTTGCCATCATGGCAATAAATACCTTACGTTCGGGGTTCCAGCCACTGATTGATTTCTACAATGTCATTCAAACTGACAATGCCAGCGGCCTGTTTAAGCCTTAATGTGTTTACTACATAATCGTAACGAGAACGCGAGTAGTCACGTAACGCACTGAATAATTCTCGGCGGGCATTCAGCACATCAACTGTAGTACGTGTGCCAACTTCAAAACCAGCTTCGGTAGATTCCAGTGCTTTCTGGTTGGAATACACGGCCTGATTTAAAGCATTCACCCGACTAATTCCTGACATCACACTGTTATAAGCAGCACGGGTCTGACGCAAAATTGCGCGACGCTGCTCTTCTTCATTTTGCATAGCTTCATCAAGCCGAAAACTCGCTTCACGCGTTCTTGAATTCACTACACCACCAGCATAGATGGGAATATTAACCTGTAAACCTAATATCTTTTGATGAGTTTTGTTACTGCCACTTAAATTGCTATCACTTTGTGAGGTGTAACCTTTCTGGGCAACCAAATCTAAAGTGGGATAATGCCCGCTACGTTCAAACTCAATATTTTCTTTGGCTAGTCCCACATTACTGCCAGCGGCGAGTAAAACGGGGTTCATCACAATCGCCTGCTCACTCCATTCATCAATGTTTTCAGGCTCGGGCTTAACCAATGGCGTTTCATCTTTAAGTTCTGCTAGCTCGCCCGGATATTCACCGGCTGTTTCACGAAGTGCTTCACGACTGTTGGCCAATAAATTTTCAGCTTCAATGACGGCAGCATTGGCCAAATCAAAAGCCGCTCGGGCCTCACTGACATCGGTAATGGTTGCCAGACCCACCTCAAAGCGTTGGTCGGCCTGCTCCAATTGTTTTTCAATGGCTTCAAGTTCTGCCAGAGCAAAACTCAAATCATCCTCGGCGCCAAGCACGGCAAAATAACGCTCTGCCACTCTAACAATTAAATCCTGTTCAACAAATTGATAATTCGCTTCAGCGCCTTCGATTGCAATATCAGCCTGACGAGATTGCACAAAGTTATTACGACGATAGATCGGTTGGACTAGACTTAATGTATAACCATGATCGTTATATTCACTGGTTCCGCCAAAACGTTGAGAAGAACTCTCTGTCCATACTTTGCTGTTATTCGCCACCATATCCACTTGTGGCAGAAATGCGGCATCAGCTTGCTCAGCTAGTTCGCCTGTTGCCCGTAACGATGCTGCTTGAGCCATCAGAATTGGATCACTTTGAGCAGACATATTGTAAATGTCTACCAAATCCTGCGCCGCAATAGCCGGCCGGTAAAAGAATGTCGTTATAAAACCAACAAGAAACAGCGCTTTCATGGCAATCCTTAGTAAACCTTCATACTAGTATCGATTTGCGCTGCCCAGGCATTCATACCACCTTCCAGATTAATCACGTCAGTAAAACCTAACTGTTCTAGATATTGACCAACTTGAGCACTACGTTGACCAGAACGACAAATCAACACAATCGGACTGTCTTTCATGGTTTCAAGTTCACCCACATGTGCCGGAATGCTATTCATTGGCATATGTTGAGCATTTTCCAGCATGCCATTGGCAAGCTCATGTGCTTCACGTACATCAATCAGAATGGCTTCCTGCCCGTTATCCTGTAAAAAATCATCTAATTGAGTTGCTGACATTTGTTTCATAATTAGATCTCTAGATTAAAAGGTAAATTCAAGTTTTGTTTCAGCATGCACTAATGGTGCAACAACTGTTTCAAATAACGTTTCGGTTTGCCATAGCCATTCGCCAGTTCGAGTGACACGCTGCACCTGCATAGCTGGTGCTTGTCCGGTCACAGCCACTAAATGACCACCAACTTTAAGGGCGTGGAGATAATCTTCAGGAATGTGCAGGCAACTCGCCGTCAACACAATCACATCAATTCGATCAGCCAACTTCCAACCATGGCTGGCATCACCACAGTACAAGGTCACATTTTCAATACCGGTAGCTTTCAACCTTGAACTGGCCAAAGTAGACAATTCGGCAAAATATTCAATACTAATGACGTTTAATGACAGTTGTGCGATCAATGCAGTGAAAAAACCACTGCCAGTACCTATTTCCAGAACGGTATCCGTTGGCTTCAATTGCAAAAATTGCAACACCCGTCCTTCTTCAAGAGGTGTCCACATAAACTGACCACAGCCAATCGGCAATCGAGTATCGGAATAAGCCAGCTCTTTATAGTCATCTGAAACAAACTGTGAGCGCTCAACCTTTTGTAACGCATCCAAAACTTCAGGATTGGAAACTTCATTAGGGCGCACTTGTTGCCAGATCATATTTGAATGAGCTGGATTCATAGTGGATGTCATGTTTGATTACCTACGCATTTAATGCTGCTTTAATCAGCTAGGATATGACCTTTCCATTAGTGGTGCAACCGCATCTGTGTTGCAGTTTTCTGCTGCAATAAACTATGAGGCGATAGCAGTTTGCAAGCTTTAGGAAGTACAGTTGGATTACTGAAATATCATGCGGACATTAAACATCTACCGTGCAATGAAGTCAGTTTTATCAACGCTTGGTTGCACGATGAAATAAAGGTTCATGAACCGATTCGCGAGAAAATCTCCAGCATGCAATGACAATCGCTACCGTTGAGAAAATTACTAACACTGCCATGTCAGTCCAGATTGAAAAATCTGACTGGGCATTCGGTACCGCGTGTTTTAATAAATCCACACCATAACTAAACGGATTAATCAGTACGATATAGCGCAGAAAATCTGGTAACTGACTCACTGGATATAGTGCACCGCTCAAGAAAAACACCGGGAAAATGAAGAAATTCATGATGACCGCAAAGTTATCTAATGTTTTGGAAAATACCGCAATCAAACCGCCCATTGATGCACAGGCCATAGCAGTTAACAAAGCTGGAGGGATTAATAACAATGCTATTTGAATATCTATCAATCCAATTAACAGCAAAATAATCAGCAGTAATAAAGCCTGCACCATGGCAGTAATTGTCGCGGCAATCAGTTTAGATAATACAATCCAATAATGCGCCACTGGCGCGATCATCATCATGCGCATTACACCAAACTCTTTGTCATATACCAATGTTAATGCCGACAGCAATGCAGCAAATAATAAGGTCATTGCCAACACACCCGGCACCAGAAATTGCAGATAACCTTCCTGCTGTGCTCCGCTTAACATACTGCCAACACCCGACCCAATAACCAGTAACCAGATCATCGGACGCACCATTGAACTGAACAATCGTGCTTTTTGCCGAAATAATTTCGTCAGCTCACGGCCAACAACTGCTTTAACAGGTAACCAACTCATCCTGCCTGCTCCTGATCCGGTGGGCAAACCTTCCATAGATAGACATCATTGAGATTGGGTTTGCGCCAGCGCATCGCGTTAATACTGTCACCCAACGCTTGTTGCAAAGCATGCAGATCTGTCTCGACATTTTTGATCAAAAAGCTTAATTGTTCGTCTTCGATTATTGGTTGACCAAATTGAGGGGTTAATCGGGACACTACATGTTCAATATCAACACATTCAATTTCCAGCACATAAGCCGCCAGTTGCCGCATCAAATCCGCGGGTCGCCCTCCTTTCTGCAATACACCACTCTGAATAAAATCAACATGATCACAAGCCACTGCTTCTTCAAGATAATGGGTGGTTAAAAATACCGTCATACCATGATCGCGACGTAATTGTTCGACAAAACGCCAGATAGATCGCCGATTGGGTAAATCCAGACCAATGGTAGGTTCATCAAGGAATAACACTTGCGGCTGATGCAACACTCCACGGGCAATATCCACTGCGCGACGTTGACCACCTGAAAGCGCGAGCAGTTTGGCATTACGACGCGCACCCAGATTAAATACAGCTAATAACTCTTCAATACGCTCATTAGCTTGTTTTTTAGACATGCCATAAAGCGCGGCGGCAAACTGCAGATTTTCATCCACCGTCATGGTGCGATCCAAAGCAGAATCCTGAAACACTAATCCGACCAAACCACGAATCGTCACCGGATCAGCCGAGATAGACTGATTAGCAATCCAGGCTTCACCAGATGATGGAGAAGTCATGGTGGTGAGCATATGGATGGTAGTACTTTTGCCAGCGCCGTTAGGGCCTAACAGGCCATAACATTGACCTGCTTTGACCTGTAGATCCAGCCCATTAACGACAACGGCCTGGCCATATTGTTTGGTCAGGCCGCTGGTCTTGATCGCAAACTCAAAATCCACTGATTTGTTTCGAGTTTTTCGGATTACGGAACACCAATGGCTTGGCTATTTCAGTTGATTTTTCAGACTCCCTGCGACCACTTTCAATTGCTTCATCAACCACATGACGATCTGGTGACTTACTGCAAACCGGATCAGCCATTGCGGGATCGCCTGTCAGCATATAAGCCTGACAACGACAGCCACCAAAGTCTTTTACTTTTTCATCGCAACTGCGGCAAGGCTCTTTCATCCAATCAAAACCACGGAAACGATTAAAGTCGTTTGAATCTTCCCAGATTTCTTTCACGCTGCTATCGCGAACATTTGGTAAGGTCATACCAGGTAACTCACGAGCCGCATGGCATGGTAACGCAGTGCCATCGGGAGTGACCGTCAGGAACACATTACCCCAGCCATTCATACAGGCTTTGGGACGGTCTTCATAATAGTCAGGCACCACATAATAGATCTTCATGTTGCCTTTTTGCTGTTCCTGATACTCATGAGCAATTCTTTCGGCCCGAACCAGCTGCTCTTTCAATGGCAATAGTTGATCTCGATTATGCATCGCCCAACCGTAATATTGGGTAGTAGCCAGCTCAACATAATCAGCATCCAGATTGATTGCTAAATCGAGGATTTCATCGATTTTATCGATATTCTGACGGTGCGTCACAAAACACAGCACCATCGGATAACCTGCAGCTTTCACGGCTTTGGCCATTTCAATTTTATGTTGAAAGGCATCGGTACCAGCAATCAGGTTATTCAAATCTTCTGAACTTGCCTGGAAACTAACCTGGATATGATCCAGACCAGCCTCTTTAAATGCTTTTGCCTTACTGGCATCCAGACCGATACCTGAAGTAATCAGGTTGGTATAAAAACCTAAATCACGTGCAGCTCGGATTAGCTCGATAATATCGGGACGAACTAATGGTTCACCGCCCGACAATCCCAGCTGTGTTGCCCCCATTGCCCGAGCTTGTTTGAATACATCGATCCATTCCTCGGTGGTCAATTCGCTTTTGATTTTGGCGAAATCCATTGGGTTGGAACAATACGGGCACTGCAATGGACAAGCATAGGTCAGCTCGGCCAATAGCCATAAAGGCTGTCGGATAGCATCACGTACATTCATCCCCAGAGCACCACCGGTGCTGCCGGGCGCTTTATTCTGCTCTGATCCAGTCGTTGCCATGTGCTTCCTCCAAAAACTGATAGACGTCATCGTCTAAATCTGCGCCATCGAATGCGACTTTTAGTTCTGCAATC
>NZ_JBLWYR010000040.1:0-13440 GCF_048266885.1 Methylophaga sp. | reverse complement strand
CCTGTCTATACCACTGCTTTTACTGCAGAAATGCTCCGTCGCAAACTGGTCGAGCAAGGTATTGCTGACAAAGTGCCGGTTATTATCGTTGATGGAGATGCCGATGCCAAAAGGCAGATCGGTGTATTTCATGTGGAGTGGTTAAAACTCACTCATTCGATTCCAGAGCCTTATGCCTTATTGATTTCAACGCCTGCAGGGAAAGTATTTCATACCGCAGACTGGAAACTAGATAAAGGCCCCGTCGTGGGTCAAGCATACGATGCCAGCGCATTTCAAAAGCTCGCTGAATATCAAGTTGATGCGATGGTCTGTGATTCAACCAATGCGAATGTGCAGGGCTGGTCCGAATCAGAAGCCAATCTGTATAAAGGGCTTAAATTTCATGTTGAACAGGCCAAGGGAAGAGTAGTGGTCGCCTGTTTTGGCAGTAATATCGCCCGTTTGCATACGTTGGCCAGAATTGCTGAAGAAACTGGTCGACACTTAGGTTTACTCGGACGCTCATTAATTAACACCGTCTCAGCCGCCAAAAATGTTGGTTTATGGACCAGTGTGAAAACATCAGTTGATTCAGCGCACCTGGGGTATTTGCCTGCACACACCGTTTTATTAGTAGCGACGGGTAGTCAGGGCGAGCCTCGAACAGCGTTAAACCGTTTGAGTCAGAATAGTTTTCGTGATTTGCAATTATCACCAGGCGATACAGTAATTTTCAGTTCTAAAGTGATTCCTGGTAATGAATTGGCGATTGCCACGTTAATAGAACGTCTTAAAGCCATGCAAATCGATGTCATTGATATTGATAATAGCGCGTTGCCGATTCACGCCTCAGGACACCCTGCTAGTGAAGAATTAAAAACAATGTATCAATGGGTGCAACCACAATGTGCGATTCCGGTTCATGGCGAATTAATGCACATGAAAGCCAATGCCAAAATTGCTAAAGCCAGCGGCGTGAGACAACAGCTTTTAGGGCAAAATGGGGATTTGTTTTATATCGCACCGGTGAACGGTATTCGCCGCGGCGCAGTAAAAACCGGCAGATGGGGTTTGTTTGACCGAAAAACGCTTAAAAAGATTTGAAGCAGCAGATGGGTTTATGCCTTGGCATCAAATGATGGACCCCGCCGTTCAGAAGAAACCCGTCTTTCAATCAATGTTTTTTGTTTGCGTTTACGACGCTCACGACGCTGCCGTCTATCATCCTGAATAGTTGACTTGGTTTTTTCCGCACTCGGCTGTCCAGGGTTAACTGGATTAGTACTATAGGTAATTAAAAAGTTGTTATGATAAATTCGTGAAATATCCATCATCTTGACCTAACTTTGCGCGACTCTACAAAGATAGCGGTTAGTTATTTTATATCTTTAATTTTTTCATCAGGTTAACGATGATACCTTCGCCCAATAAAGTGACATTTAAATGAAAAATTCATTGAAAATTGGCTTGGCACTGGGCAGTGGAGCGGCAAGAGGCTGGACACATATTGGGGTGATAAATGCCCTCGAAAAAGCAGGAATCAAGCCCGATGTGGTGGTTGGGACGTCGATAGGCGCATTAGTCGGTGCCGCATATCTCAGTAATAAATTGCCGGAACTGCAACAACGGTTGTTAAAGTTGACCAAGCTGGAGACGGCACGTTTTTTTACTATCGGTTTTCCATTTAACGGCGTGGTGAACAAAGATAAGTTACATCAATTTTTAAGGCAGTATGTGGCTGATGAAGCCTCGTTAATTGAAGATCTTCCGGCGCGCTATGCCAGCGTAGCGACCCATCTTCATTCAGGTCAGGAAGTTTGGAATACGGAGGGCAAATTGCTTGAAGCTGTCTGGTCTTCAATTTCATTGCCAGGCTTATTTCCAGCCATTAAGCACCATGGCCGCTGGTTGATTGATGGTGGATTAGTTAATCCAATACCAGTGTCAGTCTGTCGCGCACTTGGTGCTGACATTGTGATTGCGGTAAACCTAAATGGCGATATTTTAGGAAAGCATCTGCATCAGAACCCACCTGTTACTAAAAGTGATCAAAGTAGCAGTCTGCTGGGTAATCGAATCGGCGAGTTTATTACCAATTACACGGGTAATCTTTTCACGGACGATAAAACACCCAAAGAAGACGTACCGGATATGTTTGCTGCCATTGCCGCATCGGTAAATATTACTCAGGATAGAATTACCCGCAGCCGTATGGCAGGTGACCCACCGGACGTGTTGTTACAGCCACGTTTATCGAATATCGGTTTGCTAGAATTTTATCGGGCAGCTGAAGCGATAGAGGCTGGCACGCAAAGTGTTGAAAAAAACCTGGCGGAAATTCAATTTTGTCTGGGGCAACGCGGTGAGTAAATTCCTCTATAACATTTTTAGCCATGATAAGAACCAACTTACATTTGCAACTGTCATGTCGTGAAGCTAAATTTTAAGTAGAAATCTACTGACAGCAGCTGCACAAACTGTCAGGCTGAACAAACAAATAAAAATAATGTACATCTACAGAGATATAGGCAAATAAAGCATGAAAAATGGAATCGTGGGGATCAGTAAGCTTTGGTTTTGGTTGGCATTGAGTTTGTTCGTGGTGATGTTCCTGTTGTTGATGGTGCAGATAGACCGACAATGGACCAAGATGAACGAAATGACCCGCATCATGGAAGAACAGGCTAAAGATATTCGTTCGACACGAGGCTTGTTACGTAATCTTGAACAAACCCTGCGCACCACGGACTTTAGTAGTAACACCAACACCGCTTCAGCATCTCAATCAGACGTAAAAGAAACTGACGCATTTGAACGCGCTCGCCGGGCTACTGAGCAGGAAGACTATGCTCAAGGCGATTGGCTGATGATGGCTTTTGCCAGCAATATCCGCACCTTAACGCCATTAGTTTCAGCAGATGCTTACTCAGCAGAAGTACAACAATATGTACTTGAATCATTACTCGTGCGCGATCCCGATACGTTGGAATGGAATGGCTTACTTGCAGAAGACTGGTCAACTTCATCAGATGGTTTAACCATTACCTTTGCATTACGCCGCGACATTACCTTTTCTGATGGCGAACCATTAACCGCCAAAGACGTTGAATTTACCTTTAACTTCATCATGACTGAAGCTATTGCTGCGCCACGGAGTCGTGCTTACCTTTCGCGTATGGAGAGGGTGACGGCGTTAGATGATTACCACGTGGAATTTGTGTTTAAAGAACCTTATTTCAATAGTCTGCAATTGGCTGGCAGCCTGGAAATCTTACCGGAA
This sequence comes from Methylophaga sp., assembly GCF_048266885.1. Taxonomy (GTDB): domain Bacteria; phylum Pseudomonadota; class Gammaproteobacteria; order Nitrosococcales; family Methylophagaceae; genus Methylophaga. Next base: position 10,178 of record NZ_JBLWYR010000040.1, on the reverse strand, counting down.
CATTTTTATGGACAATATTTAGATGATCCGCAAACCTTTAACGAAAGCCGTGGCTTATTACTTGGGTCTGGGCCGTTTCGATTAAGTAATCCAGAAGGTTGGTCTCCTGATAAAGGCGTAGTTGAGCTGGTGCGTAATCCGCGTTATTGGGGCCCAGTGAGTGCGTCATTTGATCGAATTGTCTGGCGCATTATTGAAAATGACAGTGCTCGACTGACGACGTTTAGAAACGGCGATATTGATGTTTACAGTGCGCGTCCACGTGAATATCAAACATTGTTAGATGATAAAGACATTACCGAACGTAGCCAGAACTTTGAATATATGAGTCCGACAGCGGGTTATAGCTTTATTGCCTGGAATCAAGAACGTGGCGGTGAAAAAACACTGTTTGCTGATACACGAGTAAGAATGGCGATGTCTATGCTGACCGATGTAGATCGGGTGTTGGAAGAGATTTTCTTAGGCTATGGTCAACCAGCCGCCAGCCCTTTTATGCCGGGATCGGCACAGCATGATAAAGCGAATGAGGCCATTGGTTACAGCATCGAAAAGGCCCGTGAATTATTATTAGAAGCCGGTTTTCAGGACAGCAATAATGATGGCATTTTGGAAACTCCGGCCGGTGACAATTTTGAATTCTCGCTGACCTACTTTCAGGACAGTGATGATACCCGCCGCATGGTGTTGTTCTTACGGGATCTGTATGCCCGTTCTGGCATTATCATGAAACCAAATCCTACCGAATGGTCAGTGATGGTGGAAAACATTCAACAGAAAAACTTTGATGCCATTACCTTGGCTTGGACTTCGGGTATTGAAATCGATATTTATCAAATGTTCCATTCCAGCCAAACCGTTGAAGGCGGCGATAACTTTATAAATTATCGTAATCCAGAACTCGATGCCATCATCGACAGCGCTCGAGGCGAAGTAGATGAACAAAAACGCATGGAGCTATGGCATCAGGCAGAGAAAATTCTTGTAGATGATCAGCCGTATACCTTCCTGTTCCGTCGTAACACCATGGCGTTTATTGATCGACGCATAAACAATCTGGAAAAAACAGGTCTAGGTTTAAATCTGATGAGTGTTCCGGTCGAAATTTATGTGCCGACCGACCTGCAGCATAGCCGTTAGTTTGTCATGCTGAATTATCTGTTACGACGCATCTTGTTGATGATCCCGACGCTGCTCGGGATCACCATTGTGGTGTTTACCGTTATGGCCGCAGCTCCTGGTGGTATCAGTGCTCAGTCGCTGGTCGATGGCATGGAGCTTGAGCCTCAAAGTCGTCAAGCACTCGAAGATTACTACAATAAACTTTATGGACTGGATAAACCGGCACCGGTGCAATATGTTCGCTGGTTAAATAATATTTCACCCATTGGTTTTGAACGCTTACCAGACGGTACGTTTGGCGAATTTTCGTTATGGAAAGGACCCGATCTTGGTACAAGCTTTCGTTATGGCAGACCGGTCACCGATATGATCGCTGAACGGCTACCGATTACCTTGTTATTGAATCTTATTTCAATACCGCTGATTTATGCATTGGCTATTGGTATTGGTGTGCAGGCGGCTCGTCAGCGCGGTGGTCGATTTGATGTCACCTCCAATATTTTCCTGCTGGGATTATGGTCAGTGCCCAGCATGTTGGCGGGTGTATTGTTTATCGGCTTTTTCGCCTCGGAACAATACTGGCGCTGGTTTCCCACCGGCGGTTTAATGCGACGGGAAACGGCTGATCAAACATTTTTGCCGTTGTTTAGCAGTTTCGGTGACGTGTTTATTACAGTTATTTGTGTGGCATTGATAACGGTAGCCTTAATCAGTGCCGCGGTGAGCTTTTCATTAAAAACACGTCAGTACGCGGGATTGGTAGTAGGAGCCGTTTTAGGTTATGCCATGGCGGTTAATCTCCATGGCGATGGATTTGGTTTATTACATCTATTGTTGATTCCATCGATGGCTATGCTGTTTAGGTTGTTAGCTGGCCTAAGTAATGTTGCGCTCAGAGTCGTTGTCACCGGTACTTTTGCAGTCGGAATTGGCTTAGCGGTCGCTAGATTGCTCGGCGTTGAAATCTTGCAAGGTGGTTATCTGTTGGATCGGCTGTGGCATTTGGTATTACCAGTCATCGCACTTTCTTACGGTGGTTTGGCCTTCCTCGCCAAATTGACCCGTTCATCTTTGCTAGAAAACTTGGCTGCGGATTATGCTCGCACCGCCAGAGCCAAAGGTGTCGATGAAGAAACCGTATTATGGCGCCATGTATTTCGTAACTCGCTATTACCGTTAATTACCGTATCAGCAACGTTATTACCCAGTTTGCTGGCGGGCTCGGTGATTGTAGAAAGTATTTTCAGTATTGATGGCATGGGCAAACTAGCTGTTGAAGCAGTCCAGACTCGTGATCGGGAACTGGTGTTATCCGTGACATTGATTTCCGGCCTGCTGACATTAGTCGGCTATTTACTGGCTGATATTGCCTATGCGATTGTTGATCCGAGGGTTAGTTATGACTGAGCAAGTTGTCGACATTCCAGTCAAGCAACCATCCAAATCATGGACACAGCAGGTGGTGTCTTCGTTATTGAAGCGAACTAGCGCCAAAATTGGTTTGGCTTGGATTGGACTATTAGTGCTGATTGCCACTTTTTCGCCGTTTCTGGCAAGTAGTCATCCACTTTATATGGTGGTAGATGGACAGGCTTCCAGCCCATTACTGCAACATATGGCTCCACTGGACTGGATTTGGCTTAGCGGATTTTTTATTACCTTGGTTATTTCTGCCTTATCTCTGGTTGCCTGGAAAAAGATTCTGTTGTGGCTAGCCAGTATTGCGGTGGTGTCTTTTATTGCGTATTCCACCGTTTCACCTCCGTTGCTGGTGGTGTATGAGCATTACCGTGAAATGGAAACTGCCGGTGAAGTCGAAAAGATTATCCGGGCACCGATTCCATACTCCGCCAAAGATTATCTGCGTGATTTTGCCGATACAGGAATTGAATCACCTTTATCAGCACAAAACCGAACCCATTTGATGGGCACCGATGAAAATGGGGCCGATGTGGCGTCGCGAATGATCCATGCATCACGTATCGCGCTTGGAATAGGCTTTATTGCTACTGGCATTGCCTTGGTTATTGGCACCATTATCGGCGGTTTGATGGGCTATTTTTCTGGCATTGTCGATATTATCGGTATGCGTTTGGTGGAGATCTTTGAAGCTATTCCAACCTTATTCCTACTGCTTTCGTTCGTCGCATTTTTTGGTCGTTCTATTTATATGATGATGGTCATTATCGGCATTACCGCTTGGTCGGGGTATGCACGATATGTACGGGCAGAATTTCTTAAACTTCGCCAACAAGATTTTGTTCAAGCAGCAGTTGCCAGTGGTTTACCGTTACGCTCCATTTTATTCCGCCATATGTTGCCCAATGGATTGGCACCGCTATTAGTTGCTACTAGTTTTGGTGTGGCATCAGCGATTTTGGCTGAAGCGACTTTGAGCTTTCTGGGCCTTGGTTTAGTAGATGATCCTTCTTGGGGGCAGTTACTCAATCAAGCTGTGCAGTCTTCAACATTTAACTGGTGGCTGGCAGTGTTTCCCGGTGGTGCAATTTTTATGACGGTGTTTGCCTACAACTTATTAGGTGAATCACTGCGTGATGCAGTTGATCCGCATACCAGCCGAGGCATGCAGTCATGAAGTTACTAGAAGTCGAACATCTGGTCACTGAACTGGGTGAAGGCGAAAACTGGCTACGTGCAGTTAATGACATTAGCCTTACAGTCGAAACTGGACAAACCTACTGTCTGGTTGGTGAATCGGGCAGTGGCAAATCGGTGACGGCGTTATCCATTATGGGCTTATTACCCCACGGTCATTACCGTCATCCTGCAGGTCAAATTCGTTTATCAGATCCACAAGGCAAATCGGCTGAGGTCGAAATGCTGCATGCAGATGAAGTAACACTGCGCTCTGTTCGTGGCAGTCGAATCGCCATGATTTTCCAAGAGCCAATGACCTCCCTAAACCCGGTGCAAACCATTGGTGAACAATTAGATGAAGTATTACAAATTCATCGGCCGCAATTAGATGAACAAGCACGCAAACAACGAATTTTAGCGGTGTTGGAAGAGGTTCGTATTCCAGAACCTGAAAGCCGGATTCGTGAATTTCCGCATCGTTTATCAGGCGGGCAACGCCAGCGTGTCATGATTGCCATGGCGTTGATTTGTGAACCGGCGTTACTGATTGCTGATGAGCCGACTACTGCGCTTGATGTGACCGTGCAAGCTGAAATTCTCAAGTTGATGCGTGAATTACAGACTAAATACGGCATGGGCATGTTGTTTATTACCCATGATTTTGGCGTCGTCGCCCAAATTGCTGATGTCGTTGGCGTTATGCGTAAAGGCGTAATCGTTGAGAGTGGCAATACGGCTGATGTATTACGTAACCCACAACATGAATACACACAAAGCTTGATCGCAGCCTTACCGGAACGTCTGCCAAGACCTGAAAGACCAGCGAAAACAGATAAGGTGTTATTAGAAGTCAAAGATGTGTCAGTGTACTTTCCCGTTCGCCGAGGTTTAATGCGCCGAGTCGTCGATCATTTTCATGCGGTTGATAAAGTATCTTTACAGGTTAATGCGGGAGAGGTGGTCGCCCTGGTGGGCGAGTCAGGTTGTGGCAAAACCACTTTGGGCCGAGCGTTGTTAAGGTTACAAGAAGTAACGTCAGGTAGTATTTTTCTCGAAGGTCAGGATATAACTCAGTTATCAGCCAAAGCAATGCGTCCACTCAGAAGACGTATGCAAGTGGTGTTTCAAGATCCGGGTTCAAGTTTAAATCCAAGGCTGCCAATTCATACCACCTTGATTGAACCAATGCGGGTACATGGTATTGGCAGTAGTGATGCTGAACGAACCCAAATTGCAGCTCGATTTTTGGACAGAGTTGAAATGCCAACCGATAGCTTATGGCGTTATCCTCATGAATTCTCCGGCGGCCAACGTCAACGTCTGGCGATAGCCAGAGCGTTAGTGCTGGAACCACGCTTTATCTTGTGCGATGAAATTACCTCAGCGCTGGATGTATCAGTGCAGGCCGGTATCTTGAGGTTGCTAAGACAGCTGGTAGATGAAGAGGGCATTGGCATGTTGTTTATCACCCATAACATGGGCGTGGTGGATTATCTGGCTGATCGTATGGTGGTGATGCACAAAGCGCAATTAGTCGAATCAGGTAATACGCAGCAAATCATGAAATCGCCTCAGAATGAACATACCCGTAATTTACTGAATGCCGTGCCAAGGTTAGATGATAAATATTTGGCTTCTGCTATCTGATTTGCCGTTTCAACGTGATTAATTGATTCACGCATCAACTTTTGCTCACCAAGTTGGTCTGCATTAATAACAACTTAATGAGCGCCAGTTAACCGATTTATCGTTATTGAAAGGATTTTACGATGCGTATTCTATTGCTACTGATTTCAAGTTTAATGCTTTCTTTTTCGGCTCAAGCAGAAGAATCCTGCCCTGAGTTTCTCAACTACGAACTTCCTAAACTCCACTCCAATGAAACAGTGAACCTTTGTAAAGTTGCCAATGGCAAACCACTACTGGTGGTCAACACAGCCAGTCACTGTGGCTATACCAAACAGTTTGAAGGTTTGGAGGCTTTACATCAGAAATATCAGGAGAGTGGTTTGATGGTGGTTGGCTTTGCCAGTAATGACTTTAATCAAGAAGCCAAAGACGAAGCGGAAGCCGAGCGGGTTTGCCGGGAAAATTTTGGTGTGACATTTACTATGATCGCCCCAAGCTTTGTAACTGGGCAAAAAGCCAACCCCGTCTTTCAAGAAATCAATCGTCAGAGTGAACAGCCAGGTTGGAATTTCAGTAAATATCTGATTAATAAAGACGGTAAAGTCGTCGCCGCATTTCCAAGCAAAGTGAAGCCAAGTGATAAAAAACTGACTGATGCAATTGAGTCAATGCTCTAATCTCAAAGGTTTTTTGAAAGCAAATAATGCCAAAGGCTTATTAACACTACAGGTTTAATAAGCCTTTTTTTCGTACTACGTTGTCCTAAAATTCACTATTCGTCCGTTGTGTATTTTAGTTCTTCGAATTCAACTAATAGCTTTCTGGTAAAAGCTTACTTTTATTCAAACTCAACATCCTTGAAGCAATTAAATTTTAATTTGAATGCCAGCAAAGAATTTTTAAAAACTGTGCACAACTATCCGAATTACAAAGCATTTTTAGTGTGCTTTATTCATCAAAGAGATATTCTTATGGTATGACAAACTACATCAACCAAATCTTACTAAATCGCACTTTAGTCGTGTTTATTCTGCTATTGGTATGGTTTATTGGTGCGATGAGTTTGCGTTTTTTTTACCAGCAACAAGTCTCGGGTTACCAAAAACCACTCAATGAGCAAATTAGCCAACGGGTGAGCATGTTATCCGTGTTGCAAGCCGAGTTAATTGATAAAGAATTTTCTTTTGTTGGAGCAAACCTTCTGCAGCTGGCTGGTATGAGTATCGATGCTCCTGAGCAGGTAGCGGAGTACGCTAAAAAACTAAAAGCGCTAAACCATACAATCTGGCAAATCTACATCGCTGACGATGAAGGCAACATTACCTTCGCAACCAAGGAAGGTTATCAACCGCCGATTTCGGTACATGATTATTTTACCGAGCACACCCATACTGGGCAGACGAAGTTTTTCATTTCTTCACCAAGACAATCGATTATTCAAGAAAGCGCTTTATATATTGCGATGAGTTATCCGATTCGTGATGCTGAAGATCAGTTTATCGGTGTGGTGGTGGCAACCTTAAAAAGTGACGATCTGACAACCCAGCTTGGAAATATCACAAAGAACAAAAATATTTCTGCTGTGTTGACCGATCAGTCTGGCAAACTCATTTGGTCCTCCAGTTTGGATGAAGGGCTGCAGAAAAATGAGATATACAGCTTATGCAAAGACCACAGATATATGGCTTCTGCTGAGCTGGGCATATATCGCGTTCAACTAATGAACAACGCGCAGTGTGAGTTTCAGTTTCTCGACAAGTGGGGAATGTTCTCCATCATTGCTGAGAATCGTGCGTCAGCTGAGCTATCAATAAGACAATATGAACAACAGATGATGATGAGAAATTTTGTCATACTGGTTGTGTTTACTTTGCTACTCGTCTTTTTAGGTCATCAACTGCTCAAACAGATTGAATCCAGGCAACTATTGGCGGTGCTCAATCAACGCAATAAAGCCATCATTGATGCAATGCCCGACTTGCTGCTCACCATGAGAGTGGACGGCAAAATAATTGATCATGAAGTAGAAGACAGTTTTCCACTGTTGGTTGATACCGCTAAATTAAATGGAATGAATATCAGTGAGCTGCTCGATGCCGAACTGGTTGAAAAGAAACTCGCGTTGATGGCTGAAACAGTAATTACCGGAGAACCAGCAACACTTGAATACCCGTTGATAGTAGATGGCAAAGAATATTATTTCCTAGAGCGGCTCACGGCACTTGATGAGCAACATGTTTTGGCGTTTATTATCGATATTACCGGTCGGAGACAGGCTGAGGTTAAGTTGGAATGGCAGGCATACCATGATGGTTTGACAGGACTACCTAATCGACTAATGTTCTTTGAGTTTCTCAATAAGTTAGTACAGGACTATCGGCGTAATAAACGTGCATTTACTATCCTGTTTATTGATTTGAATGGGTTTAAAGTGATTAATGATAATTACGGTCACCATGCTGGGGATGAAATACTCAAGCATACTGCTGGCCAGCTCAGCAAGATTCTGCGACAAACCGATACCGTGGCAAGATTAGGTGGCGACGAATTTGCCGTCTTATTGCCAGAAACCTCACCCAGCCAAGCTCAACGGGTTATCAATTCGATTGTCGAATCAATCAAACAACCAATTATTTGTAACGGTGTTAGCTTGTCGGTTACGGCCAGTATTGGTATGGCTGCTTGTCCAGATGATGCTACATCTGCTGATGAATTATTGAATGCTGCCGATAAACGGATGTATGACATTAAGTTAAGTGAACGGTAAATCTTAGTAAAAAACGTAGGTCTGAACGTAGCGTGAATCACTAAATTCCCCAAACCTATCAAGCAAAATCTAGACTAAAAAGAGTCAGTTTTAAAATTAACCAGCTACCCAAACTCAGAAAACCTAGAGGATATATAGGAAAAAGCAATTTATAAAACTTCCCTTATAACTTTAGGATTATTTCCTATATTTATCGACCCGACATCGTAGTAAATTGGCGTCAATTCTGTGATGTTCATCACGGCGTTTGTCTACATGAAAGTGGTCCGACACTAGATCAACTTAAAACCACTGCATGCAGGTGAATTCATTGGATATTCGCTCAATATGCTTACTGGGAGAGGTTGATTGAGTAACTTAGCAATATATCAAGACGTAGCTGTCTGCACCGTAAATAAGCCCAGCCCAAGCAGGGATTCGCTGATTACGGAGCTTTATCAAAATCACAACAGCTGGCTGATGGGATGGCTATGCAAAAAGCTGGGCTGTAGTTTTGATGCTGCCGATCTGATGCAAGACACCTTTTCCCGTATCCTGCAAAAAGACGACCTCGCCGATATCAAAGAGCCAAGAGCCTATCTCACCACTATAGCCCATGGCCTAATGGTGAATCATGTTCGACGCCGTGACATTGAAGCGGCTTACCTGGAAGAAATCTCACACTTATCACAAGCCGAAGCTCCATCTCCCGAGTCAATCAATATCATGATTGAAACGCTGACCCGGATCGATGAGATGCTGGATGGTTTGCCAAGCAAAATTCGCAATGCCTTCTTGTGGTTTCAGCTTGAAGGACTCTCACATGCTCAAATCGCTGAACGGTTATCAGTCTCTGTGAGCTCAGTGCGTCAGTACATCGCTAAGGCGTTATTACATTGCATTAACATGTCTTCATAAACGGCTTGCACAGTTATATATGGCAAATACAAATACCAAAGCTTTGCACGACGCGACGAACTGGTATGTTCAGTTAACCTCCGGCAGCGCTACAGAACAAGACCGCCAAGTCTGGAAAGAGTGGCTTAACGCCGATCCGGCCAACAAGCTTGCCTGGCAACAAGTCGAAGAAGTCACCAACTGCTTTATGGGCCTCAATACAAAAACCAGCATGGCCGTACTGAATAGAAGGTATGTGGCCACACCTTCATTAAATGGAAGAAGGCAGTTTGTTAAAAACCTGGGTCTATTGTTAGCCGTCAGTTCCGCTGGCTGGCTGACTTATAAAGAAAAACCTTGGTATCACTTTATGGCGGACTACTCCACAGCAAAAGGTGAGGTGCAAAAATTCAGATTGGATGATGGCTCCCGACTGGTTTTAAATACCGATACCAAAGTGTCGATTCACTTTGACGAACAAGTCAGAAGCGTCAGACTGCTGCAAGGTGAAGTCTATGTTGAAACGGCACAAGAAACTAATCCGCTTTACCGTCCTTTTATCGTTCAGACCCTGCATGGCACCGTCACGGCGTTAGGCACCCGGTTTAGTACCCGCATTTATAACAATCGCAGCTGCGTTAATGTATTTGAAGATGCCGTGGAAGTGAGACCAATTGATGGTCTTGGCGATAAAGTCGTGGTTAATGCCGGTGAAGAAGTGAAATTCACCTCAATGCTGTTCCAGCAAAAAATGTTATTTGATATGTCAGCAGCCGATGCCTGGACCAAAGGTTTTATCATCGTCGATAACATGCCGCTGGCAAAAGTCATCGACGAACTATCACGCTACCGCCGTGGTGTTGTGCGTTGTGATCCCGCGATTGCTGATTTAGAAATTTCCGGTGCATTTCCAATAACCGATGTGGATGCTGCATTACTCAGTATCGCTAAAACACTTTCGATTCGTATTGAAAGTTTCACCCCATATTTGGTCATGCTTAAACCAGCTTAAACCGGCCAAATATCTAGCTTTTCAAAAAAATTCAAAAATAATTTCAAAAAAAATTGTCACTTTCCGATTTTCGATTGGCATAGCTAATAGAACAATAAAATAAGATCGGAGAGAGAATGTTGAACATGCACCAACAAGGCAAGTACTGCCTGAAGAAAAAGTTTTATCGTTGTC
>NZ_JBLWYR010000039.1:0-13854 GCF_048266885.1 Methylophaga sp. | reverse complement strand
AGTTTTTTAAAGAGCTTGCAGTCATTGTGCCCTGCAAAGAAGCGAGAATTATACAGCCACTCGCCAGGCTGTCAACACTAAAAATCAGTTAATTTACTCAATAACGTAAAACAATTTATTTGCTGACATTAAATCAATGAGTTAGCAGTAACAAAACAATTGCTCTATATACAACTAAACCGGCGTTAGCCGGTTTAGTTTGCAATCAATTAAGATTAAATATTAAGCAGTAGCTTCAGTTTCAACGGCAGCACGATCAACAAGCTCAACAATGGCCATTGGTGCTTTGTCACCATCACGTAAGCCAGTTTTTAACACGCGGACATAACCACCCGGGCGATTAGCGGAGCGAGGCGAAACTTCGTTAAACAACTTGGTCACTGCATCACGACTACCTAAGCGTGCAAACGCTAGACGACGATTAGCAACACTATCTGTTTTCCCTAAAGTGATAAGTGGCTCAATAACACCACGCAACTCTTTAGCCTTAGGCAATGTAGTGCGAATAACCTCATGCTCCAGCAATGAGGTAGCCATATTTTTGAACATAGCTTTTCTATGACTGCTATTGCGGTTTAATTTACGACCTGAATTACGATGACGCATGGTTCTTACCCTATTCTTTGTGCTGAATTACTTCAGTATTATTTTTGCTCTAAAGAAGCAGGTGGCCAGTTATCAAGATGCATGCCTAAAGACAAGCCTTTTGATGCCAGGACTTCTTTGATTTCTGTCAGGGACTTTTTACCTAAATTAGGTGTTTTTAAAAGTTCCATTTCAGTACGTTGAATCAAATCACCTACGTAATAAATATTTTCTGCTTTAAGACAGTTAGCAGAACGAACCGTTAAATCTAAATCATCAATTGCCTGAAGTAAAGCAGGATCAATTGGTGGCTGTTTTGGCTCAGATGCGGCTTCTTCAATTACAGTAAAGTCTACAAAAGAAGTTAACTGGTCACTTAAGATGGTAGCTGCATATTTAATAGCATCTTCAGCATCCAAAGTGCCGTTAGTTTCAACATCGATAATTAATTTATCTAAGTCAGTACGATTTTCTACACGCGCACTTTCAACAGCATATGTAACTAAACGTACAGGGCTAAATGAAGCATCAAGATGCAATTGACCGATAGCACGGTCTTCATCTTCACCCAAAGCACGACTGTTAGCAGCAGAATAACCACGGCCTTTAACGACTTTAAAGGTTACTGAAAGGCTACCGCCAGTTAAGTTGGCGATAACATGATCAGGGTTTGTAACCACAACATTATGTGGCAATTGGATATCTGCAGCAGTAACAGGGCCTACGCCTTCTTTGTTCAGACTTAAAACCGCTTCAGTTGCGTCATGCAACTGTACAGCAATGCCTTTCATATTTAGAAGAATGTCTAAAACATCTTCTTGTACGCCGTTAATTGCTGAATATTCATGCACTACACCGTCGATTTGTGCTTCAACAACTGCTGCACCTTCCATTGAGGAAAGCAAAATTCTACGTAACGCATTACCCAGCGTATGCCCAAAGCCACGTTCTAACGGCTCCAGTACCAGACGTGTACGTGTGTCACTAAACTTTTGGATATCGACAATCCTTGGTTTAAGAAATTGACTCGTATAAGTCGTCATGCAAATTCCTCTAATAAATCCATATTGGATTTAGTTATGTCTATTTCGAGTAAAGCTCTACAACCAGGTTTTCTGAAAGTTCGGCCGGCAATTCATCACGCTCAGGAGCACGTTTAAACACACCTGACAGAGCTTGCGTATTAACTTCGATCCATTCTGGAAAACCTAACTGCTCTGCTACTGACATAGCATTAACAATACGTTCTTGTTTCTTCGCTTTCTCACGAATCTCAACAACATCACCCTCTTTAACTTGATAAGAAGGAATGTTTGTTACGCGGCCATTAACCATAATCGCTTTGTGTGAAACAAGCTGTCTTGATTCGGCGCGTGTTGAGCCAAAGCCCATGCGGTAAACAACATTATCAAGACGTTGCTCAAGAAAGTTCAACAAGTTAACACCGGTTGCACCTTTCTTTTGATCAGCAAGCTTATAATAGTTACGAAATTGCTTTTCAAGTACGCCATACATACGGCGAATACGTTGCTTAGCGCGCAACTGTACTGCATAGTCGGATTCACGACCACGACGAGCACCATGTTGACCTGGCTTTTGTTCAATCTTGCATTTGCTTTCGAGAGGGTTACCTCTGCTCTTCAGAAAAAGGTCAGTACCTTCTCTGCGACTTAATTTGCAAGTTGGGCCACGATATTTTCCCATTAGTGTTACTCCAAAAACCTGTTAAACGCGACGACGCTTAGGAGGACGGCAGCCATTGTGAGGAATGGGCGTCACGTCTGTAATATTAGTAATCTTAAACCCTAAATTATTTAAGGCACGGACCGCAGATTCACGGCCAGGGCCTGGACCTTTAATTTCTACATCCAGGTTTTTCATACCGAATTCTTTCACTACTTCGCCAGCTTTTTCAGCAGCTACCTGTGCAGCAAACGGTGTACTTTTACGAGAACCACGAAACCCACATCCACCCGCAGTTGCCCATGAAAGAGCATTACCTTGGCGGTCAGTAATCGTTATTATCGTATTATTAAATGATGCATGAACGTGTGCGACCCCGTCTACCACATTCTTTTTAACGCGTTTGCGTTGTCGTGCTGATGAATTTGCCATCGAAGCGCCTCTTAACTTACTTAATCATACGGCGAGGACCTTTACGAGTCCTTGCGTTAGTTTTAGTTCTCTGCCCACGTACTGGCAGACCTCTGCGGTGGCGAACACCACGGTAACAACCTAAGTCTTTAAGACGTTTAATATCCATTGAGACTTCACGACGCAAATCGCCTTCAACAATATATTTGGCAACTTCAGTACGAAGTGCTTCAACTTCTTGTTCATTCAGATCGCGAATTTTTGCATCAGGTGCAATACCTGCGGCTTCACAAATCTTTTGCGAACGAGTACGGCCAATGCCATAAATCGATGTGAGTGCAATTACCGTGTGCTTTTGCACAGGAACATTTATACCAGCTATACGAGCCATTCAATTACCCTAAATTTCTCAGGAGTGAACAGTGAATTGTAACATACAAAACTACAGTTCAACAACAATCAACGAATAGTCAAATTTAACCTTGACGTTGCTTATGTCGAGCTTCTTTGCATATAACGCGAAGAACCCCGTTTCTTTTTACGATTTTGCAATTACGGCAAATCTTTTTTACTGATGCCTGAACTTTCATTAGATTTTCTCCAGCAAACTATTTTGTAAAGTTAGCGTAAAAAACCGCCAACTCCATTATTATTCTTGTTTGATTTACGCATCAAACTTTCATACTGCTGCGACATCATGTGTGATTGGACTTGCGATACAAAATCCATTGTCACTACTACGATGATAAGCAAAGAGGTACCACCGAAATAGAAAGGTACGCTCCAGTAAAGTATTAGGAACTCTGGCAACAAACAGACAGCTGTAATATAAACTGCACCAGCTAATGTTAAGCGCCCCATTACCGTATCAATGTAACGCGAAGTTTGCTCACCAGGTCTGATCCCAGGAATAAATGCGCCTGATTTTTGCAAATTCTCTGCTGTCTCTTTAGGATTAAAAACTAATGCCGTATAAAAGAAACAGAAAAAGATAATAGCCAAAGCATAAGCCATTACGTACATAGGCTGACCAGGAGACATTAAGGTAGAAATATCACTTAACCAACTCATACCTTCTGAAGAGCCAAACCAACCCGCAATTGTTGCCGGAAACAATATAATACTTGAAGCAAAAATAGGAGGAATTACACCCGCCATATTCAACTTCAAAGGTAAATGTGTAACTTGACCAGCCATCATCTTACGACCTTGCTGACGCTTGGCATAATGAATTGGTATGCGCCTTTGAGCACGCTCTACGAACACAACAAATGCTGTAACTGCAAGGGCCATAACTAGTAAAGCAATAACTAAGAATGGTGCAAGCTGACCTGTTCTCGCGAGCTCTAAAGTACCGCCGATAGCAGCAGGTAAACCTGCAACAATACCCGCAAATATGATAATTGAAATACCATTACCAATTCCACGTTCGGTAATTTGCTCGCCCAACCACATCAGAAACATAGTCCCAGTGACTAACGTTATTACAGCTGTAAATCGAAACAATAGACCTGGGTCAATAACTACACCCATACCACCTGCTTGCTGGCTTTCAAGAGCAATTGAAATACCAATTGCCTGAAAAGTCGCTAATGCTAATGTGCCATAACGAGTGTACTGCGTGATTTTTCGCTTTCCTGCCGCACCTTCTTTTTTAAGTTGGGCAAGCTTCGGATGCACGACCGTTAATAGCTGCATGATGATTGATGCAGAAATATACGGCATGATACCTAGAGCGAATACAGACAATCTTTCCAGCGCACCACCTGAAAACATGTTGAACATGTCCAAGATCGTGCCACGCTGCTGTTCAAACATAATAGCTAAGGCAGCAGGATCAATACCGGGAACAGGAATAAATGTTCCGAGTCGATAAACGAGTAAAGCGCCTAAAACAAAAAGAAGACGACTTTTGAGCTCACCATATCGTCCTCCGCTCATCATTGCTGCGGCTTGTTGTCTGTTTTTTTCCACGAATATTACTCTTCGACCTTACCACCGGCAGCTTCAACAGCAGCTTTTGCACCTGCAGTAAGAGCCATACCCTTTATCGTTACAGATTTAGTAAGCTCACCAGAGTTAATTACTTTTACACGCAAGGTGTTTTCGGGTACTGCACCAGCGGATTTCAACGTCAGCAAATCAATTACATCAGCATCAATAGCGGCAATTGTATCTAAACGAACTTGCGCTGTAGTTCTGCTAACACGTGAACTAAAACCAACCTTCGGCAAACGACGTTGCAAAGGCATCTGACCACCTTCAAAACCACGCTTATGAAAACCACCAGAACGTGCTTTTTGGCCTTTATGACCACGGCCACAGGTTTTACCCAAGCCTGAGCCAATACCACGTCCAACGCGCTTAGCTGATTGTTTTTCACCTTCAGCTGGTGCAATTGTATTTAAGTTCATGTTTATACTTCCTCAACCTTCAACAGGTAAGAAACATGATTGATCATGCCTCTGTTTTCAGGCGTGTCTATTACAACAGCGCTACTACCTGTTTTACGTAAACCTAAACCTGCGACACAGGCTTTATGTTTTTCAAGTCTTCCAATGGTGCTTTTGACCAATGTGACTTTTAATTTTGCTTGTGAACTCATTTGATTATTCCATGATCTCTTTAACCGACTTACCACGTTTGGCAGCGATAGATTCAGGGTTATTCATATCAGTAAGGCCATTAATAGTAGCGCGAACTACATTAAGAGGATTAGTTGACCCAATCGACTTAGCCAGAACGTTATGAACACCAACAGCATCAAATACAGCGCGCATTGCACCACCGGCAATAACACCTGTACCTTCTGATGCAGGTTGCATGAACACTTTTGCAGCGCCATGACGAGCAGTCAGAGGGTGGTGCAGAGTATCACCATTGAGCACAACTTTTTTCATATTTTTACGTGCTTCATCCATTGCTTTTTGAATAGCAACCGGTACTTCACGTGCTTTTCCTTGGCCAAAGCCAACACGGCCATTACCATCACCGACAATTGTCAGTGCAGAAAAACCAAATACCCGGCCACCTTTCACTACTTTAGCGACGCGACGTATACCTACTAACTTTTCAATCAAGCCATCTGATGCGGCTTGGCGTTGTTCATTCTGTGCCATGAGTCTTACCTTATATAACTAGAACTGCAAGCCGTTTTCACGAGCTGCATCAGCCAGGGCCTTAACGCGACCGTGATAACTAAAACCGGAACGATCAAAGGCAACTTGTGTAATACCTTCTTTAGCTGCACGTTGTGCAACAGTCTTTCCAACCAATTCGGCTGCAGCTACATTTCCAGTACCTTCAAGTGCTTTTTTCACTTCAGGATCCAAAGTTGAAGCAGAAGCAACCACTTTAGAACTATCGTGAGTAAGAACTTGTGCATAGATATGACGCGGCGTTCTATGAATTGTCAGTCTATAGACTTCCAACTCTCTGATTTTGGCACGCGCTCTTGCAGCTCTGCGTAATCTTGACGATTTTTTATCCATGATTCAGCCTAATTATTTTTTCTTAGCTTCTTTACGAGCAACATATTCATCTGAATAACGAACACCTTTACCTTTATAAGGTTCTGGTGAGCGGTAAGCACGAATATCTGCCGCCACTTGTCCGACCGCTTGTTTGTCAGCGCCCGTAACAACAATTTCAGTTTGACTTGGTGTTTCTACTGTAATGCCAGCAGGCACATCATATTGAACAGGATGTGAAAAACCCAAAGTCAGGTCGAGTTTGTCACCTTGTGCTTTCGCACGGTAACCAACGCCAACCAATGTTAATTTCTTTTCAAAACCTTTAGATACACCATCAACCATGTTACTGATCAAGGCTCTCGCCGTACCGGTTAAAGCTACAGCTTGTTTTGAATTGTTTTTTGCGACGGTCTTGAGTGCAGAACCTTCCTGCGACACTTCTACATCGGCATGAAAAGTACGTGACAATGTTCCTTTCGAACCTTTAACCGTAACTTCACTACCGTTGAGAGCAACCTCAACACCAGCAGGTATTTCAACTGGCGCATTTGCAATACGTGACATGTTCTATCTCCTGGAAATAAGGCTTAGCTAACGGCACACAGGACTTCACCGCCCTGACCAAGTGCACGCGCTTTACGATCAGCCATCACACCTCTAGAGGTAGACACGATAGCAACACCAAGACCACCGATAACTTGCGGGATTTTATCCGCTGAACGGTAAACTCGAAGACCTGGACGGCTGATGCGGTTGATTTGTTCGATAACCGGTTTGCCTTCAAAATATTTCAGGGTAATGCTCAACAGGGGTTTGCCTGCATTTTCATTAACACTGAAATCAGCAACATAACCTTCATCTTTAAGAACTTGAGCAATGCTCAGCTTTACCTTAGAAGAAGGCATTGTTACGTCAACTTTATTTGCTTGTTGGGCATTGCGGATGCGTGTCAACATATCAGCAATTGGGTCAGTCATACTCATTTAATTTAGCTCCACTAAACAGATTGGCAACTACCAACTCGCCATGACTAGGCCAGGAATATCGCCATTCATTGCATGTTCACGCAGTTTGTTTCTTGAAAGACCAAACTTACGGTAATAACCGTGTGGACGACCAGTAATTTCACAACGATTTCTCATACGTACTGCACTTGAATTACGTGGCAGTGCATGAAATTTCTTTGCAGCAACTTCACGTTCTTCCATACTCAGAGATGAATTGATCATTTGTTTTTTCAATTCAGCACGTTTGGCAGCGTATTTTTCTACCATTTTTGCTCTTTTAATCTCGCGATTAATCATGCAACGTTTAGCCATAACTTATTCCACCCGGACTTGGTTTATTTTCTAAAAGGAAACTTGAACGCAGCCAATAAAGCACGTGACTCTTCTGCAGTTTTTGCAGTGGTGGTAATGGTAATATCCATACCCCGTGTTTTATCAATCTTGTCAAACTCAATTTCAGGGAAGATGATTTGCTCTTTAATCCCCATACTGTAGTTTCCTTGACCATCAAATGATTTCGGGTTTAACCCACGAAAGTCACGAATTCTCGGAATAGAAATACTAATCAGACGATCTAAGAAGTCATACATGCGATCACTACGCAATGTTACTTTACAACCGATCGGCCAACCCTCACGCACCTTAAAGCCGGCAACTGATTTACGAGCTTTGGTAACTACAGCTTTCTGACCGGCAATTCTTTCCATGTCAGCGACTGCGTTTTCCAACACTTTCTTATCAGTCAACGCTTCACCAACACCCATATTCAGGGTAATTTTGGTTATGCGAGGCACTTCCATAACGGATTTATAGCCAAACTGTTCTTGCAGTTGCTTGACTACATCTTCACGATAAATTTGTTTTAATCTGCTCACTTTAATATCCCAACTCTAAGCTCAAGCGCCAACGGTTTCGCCGTTTGACTTGAAGACGCGAACTTTGCGGCCATCTTCGAGAAATTTGAAACCTACTTTATCGCCTTTTCCAGAAGCTGGATTCAGCAAAGCAAGATTCGACTCATGAATTGGCATTTCTTTTTCAACAATACCACCTGTGCGACCTAACGCCGGGTTTGGCTTAGTGTGCTTTTTGACAAGATTGATGCCTTGAACAACAAACTTACCGCCTTCGACCCGACGCAGGATTTCGCCTTGTTTGCCACGGTCTTTACCAACCGTAACAACAACTTGATCGCCTTTAACTAATCTTTCCATCCTTCAGCGCTCCTACTTAAAGTACTTCCGGTGCCAACGAAATGATCTTCATGAATTTTTCACCACGAAGCTCACGTGTAACCGGGCCGAAAATACGTGTACCGATTGGTTGATGTGCAGCATTTAATAATACTGCTGCGTTAGTATCGAAACGGATGACCGAACCATCTGGACGGCGAACACCTTTGCGAGTTCTAACAATGACAGCATTATGCACGTCACCTTTTTTCACTTTTCCACGCGGCGCAGCCTCTTTAATGGTGACTTTAATAACATCACCAATACCAGCATAACGACGGTGTGAACCACCTAAAACTTTGATGCATTCTACTCGTTTAGCACCGCTATTGTCGGCCACATCGAGACTGCTTTGCATTTGAATCATGGTCTAAACTCCAAACTGAATAGTTGCTTACTTCGCACGATCAATAATGTCGACCAGCTTCCAGCACTTCGTCTTAGACAGTGGGCGCGATGAGGCAACACTTACTACGTCACCGACATTACATTCATTCTTTTCATCATGAACATGTAATTTGGTTGAACGCTTAACATATTTTTTGTAGATCGGATGGGCAACACTACGTTCTACTAGAACAGTAATGGTTTTATCCATCTTGTCACTGACAACACGACCAATCAACGAACGTGCATTTTTTTCTTGTTCACTCATTTCAGTGCCCTATTTATTCTCAGTCAGTACAGTTTTGATGCGTGCAATATCACGGCGCACACGCTTCAGCTCAGAGTTACGTGACAACTGGCCGGTAGCGTTTTGCATACGCAAATTAAACTGTTCCTTGTGAAGTTCACCCAGCTCTTTAGCCAAGTCTTCAGTAGATTTTTGTCTAATTTCGCTCGCTTTCATTACAGTATCGCCCGAGTTACAAATGTCGTTTTAACAGGAAGTTTAGCTGCTGCAAGACGGAACGCTTCACGAGCGATCTCTTCAGTAACCCCTTCCATTTCATATAGCATACGGCCTGGTTGAACATTAGCTACCCAATATTCAACATTACCTTTACCCTTACCTTGACGTACTTCCAACGGTTTGCTGGAAATTGGCTTATCAGGAAACACACGGATCCAGATTTTGCCACCACGTTTAATGTAACGAGTCATCGCACGACGTGCTGCTTCAATTTGACGAGCAGTAATACGCCCACGATCTAATGACTTCAAACCGAACTCACCAAAACTTACTTTGGCGCCACGGTGAGCCAAGCCACGGTTGCGCAACTTCTGCTGCTTTCTAAATTTCGTTCTTTTTGGCTGTAACATTGGTTATAACCTTATTTTTCTACGGGTGCGTTTTGTGCCTGAGCATCAAAAACTTCACCTTTAAAAATCCAAACCTTAACGCCGATAATACCGTAAGTGGTTTTAGCTTCTGCAGTACCATAATCGATATCAGCACGCAGAGTATGCAAAGGAACACGGCCTTCACGGTACCATTCAGTACGAGCAATCTCTGCGCCATTGAGGCGACCAGCAACATTAATACGAATACCTTCAGCACCAACACGCATGGTGTTCGTAACTGCACGTTTCATAGCACGACGGAACATAATGCGACGTTCAAGTTGTTGCGCAACACTCTCAGCAACTAGGGTTGCATCAAGTTCAGGCTTACGAATCTCTTCTACGCCGACATTAACAGGAATACCCATGATTTCTGATGCTTCCTGGCGAAGTTTGTCGATATCTTCACCTTTTTTACCAATAACAATCCCTGGACGGGCCGTATGAATGGTAATTTTTGCATTCTTAGCTGGTCTGTCAATTTGAATCTTGCTCACAGATGCATGTGCAAGTTTCTTTTTCAGATAGTTACGTACCTTCAGATCATTATTCAGCATTTCTGCAAAATTGGCTGAATCTGCATACCAGATTGAATTCCAATTTTTAATTATACCAAGTCTGAAACCAGTTGGGTGAACCTTTTGTCCCATAAGTATTCTCTCTTACTTTTCGTCTACAACCACAGTGATGTGGCTTGTACGTTTAAGAATGCGATTACCACGGCCTTTAGCACGAGGCGACATACGCTTCATTGTTGGACCATCATCAACCATTACGGCTGAGACGTATAATTCATCAATGTCAGCACCATCATTGTGTTCAGCATTTGCAATCGCAGAATCCAATACGCCCTTCATTAAATCAGCAGCTTTTTTAGGGCTGAAAGCTAGAATGTTGATAGCGCGTTCAACGGGCAAACCTCTGATTTGATCCGCTACCAAACGCACTTTCTGTGCTGAAATGCGTGCATAGCTGAGTTTAGCTTTTGTAGCCATATCTTAACCTTATCGCTTAGATTTCTTATCGGCGGCATGACCTTTAAAGGTACGTGTTGGTGAAAACTCACCTAACTTATGCCCTACCATATCTTCTGTGACAAACACAGGTACGTGCTGTTTACCATTGTGAACAGCCAGTGTTAGACCAATCATATCTGGGGAGATCATTGAACGACGTGACCAAGTTTTGATCGGACGTTTGTTACTTGCATCTCTCGCTTCCAAGACCTTCTTTTCAAGGTGATGGTCAATAAATGGACCTTTTTTAATTGAACGCGGCATGTGAAATTCCTAGCCTTTTATTTACGATTACGACGACGTACGATCATATTATCCGTACGTTTATTCTTACGAGTCTTGTAGCCTTTAGTAGGCACACCCCACGGTGTAACAGGGTGACGACCACCAGAGGTACGCCCTTCACCACCACCATGTGGATGATCTACTGGGTTCATAACCACACCGCGAACGGTTGGTCGAACACCACGCCAGCGTTTAGCACCCGCTTTACCCAATGAACGTAATGAATGTTCGCCGTTACCGACTTCACCCATTGTTGCTTTACATTCAAGAGGTACCTTGCGTGTTTCACCGCTACGCAGACGAATAGTCGCGTAACCATTTTCGCGTGCAACATATTGAACACTGCTACCAGCGCTACGTGCTAACTGTGCACCTTTACCAGGTTTCAGTTCGACACAATGAACTGTGCTACCTAAAGGAATGGCAGACAACTTCAATGTATTACCAGCGCGAATCGCTGCGTTATCGCCAGATTCCAAACGATCACCAGCGCTAATACCTTTCGGAGCGATAATGTAACGTTTTTCACCATCGGCATAACTTAACAATGCAATATGCGCCGTACGATTTGGATCATATTCAACACGTTCAACAACGGCAGGAATGCCATCTTTATTACGTTTGAAATCAATTACGCGGTAACGTTGTTTATGACCACCGCCTTGATGACGGACAGTAATACGACCAGCGTTATTACGACCACCATTTTTTGTCTTTTTCTCTACCAAAGGAGCATATGGTGCACCTTTGTACAGATCTGGAGTACTGACCTGCACAACAAATCTGCGACCTGCTGATGTAGGTTTAGCCTTTATTAATGCCATTCCTGTTTCCTCACCCGTATTCTGTATTATTCGCCAAGGAAGTTGAGATCAGCACCATCAGCTAATGTCACATAGGCTTTTTTCCAGTCGCTGCGCTTACCGAAACTACGGCCTACGCGTTTGACTTTGCCTTTAACATTGGCTGTTGATACAGCAGCAACTTTCACATCAAACAAGCTTTCTACGGCTTTTTTGATTTCAGCTTTGTTGGCGTTAGGTAATACTTTAAGTACTACCTGGTTATGATCTTCGGCAACTCGTGATGCTTTTTCAGCTACCACTGGGCCAAGAATGATTTTGCTTAAGCGTTCAGCGTTCATACAAATGATTCCTCAAGCTTACGAATAGAGTCTTCACTCATCACAACTTTTTCGAAACGCAATAATGCAACTGGGTTGACGTGTGCCGCGTCAGTGGCAGCAATGTTATACAAATTGCGCGATGCCAGTGCCAAGTTACCGGCAGCGTTTTCACAAACGATCAAAGCGTTTTCAATACCCAAAGATTTTGTCATTGCTAACAAATCTTTTGTTTTTGGTGAATCGAGCTCAACTTTATCAACCACAACCAATGCATCTTTACGACGTAATTCTGACAAAATGACAGAAATCGCATTACGATACATTTTACGGTTTACTTTCTGGCTGTAATCACGATTTTTTGATGCAAAAGTAACACCACCGCTACGCCATAAAGGGCTACGAATTGTACCAGCACGAGCACGACCACTACCTTTTTGTGAAAAAGGTTTTCTGCCACCACCGCTCACTTCTGAGCGAGTTTTCTGTGCATGCGTACCAGCGCGACCACCCGCTAAATAAGCAGTGACGACTTGATGTACAAGTGACTCATTAAACTCACGATCAAGAAACGCATCGGAAACAGTGATGTTTCCGGCTTTCTTACCGTTGAATGTTTGTAACTGAAGATCCACGTTAATTCCCCTCAGAATCTTACTTAGGCTTTCACAGCTGGGCTAACGACGACATTACTGCCGGTTGCACCTGGCACTGAGCCTTTGACCAAAATCAGGTTCCGTTCCGCATCCACTCTGACAACAGAAAGATTTTGCAACGTGCGTTTTTTATCACCCATATGGCCAGCCATTTTTTTACCCTTGAACACACGTCCAGGAGTTTGACATTGACCAATTGAACCCGGCGCTCTATGTGACAGAGAGTTACCGTGTGTTGCATCACCGCCACGGAAACCGTAACGTTTAACAACACCAGCAAAGCCTTTACCTTTTGTCAGACCAGAAACATCAATTTTCTGACCCGCTTCAAATATATCTACTTTAAGTTCAGAACCAACTGTCAGTTCATCATGAGAATCCACACGGAACTCACAGACTTCACGACCAGCTGCGGCTTGAGCTTTAGCAAAATGACCCGCTTCAGGTTTAGTGACACGTGATGCTTTACGCTCACCCACTGTAACTTGAATCGCGTTATAACCATCAGTATCAACAGATTTCAACTGACTGATACGGTTTGGTTCAACTTCAATAACTGTAACCGGAGTAGATACACCGTCTTCAGTGAAGACACGTGTCATACCACGTTTACGACCGATGAGTCCGATAGTCATGA
The DNA here is from genome assembly GCF_048266885.1 of Methylophaga sp. GTDB lineage: Bacteria > Pseudomonadota > Gammaproteobacteria > Nitrosococcales > Methylophagaceae > Methylophaga. The sequence goes on along the minus strand of NZ_JBLWYR010000039.1, from coordinate 462 downwards.
CCCAACCCCTCTTAGTTCAACTTAATCTGAACGTCAACGCCAGCGGCGAGGTCCAGCTTCATAAGAGCATCAACTGTTTTATCAGTTGGCTCAACAATATCCATAAGACGTTTGTGTGTACGGATTTCATACTGTTCACGAGCGTCTTTGTTCACGTGTGGTGAAATCAGCACGGTGAAACGTTCTTTTTTTGTCGGCAATGGAATTGGACCATTAATCCGAGCACCTGTACGTTTCGCTGTTTCAACAATTTCTTTAGCTGATTGATCAATCAAACGATGATCAAAAGATTTCAGCCTGATTCTAATAGTTTGAGTTGCTGCCATTTCTATTACTCAACGATTTTAGCAACGACACCAGCACCAACGGTGCGGCCGCCTTCACGAATAGCAAAACGTAAACCTTCTTCCATCGCAATCGGATTGATTAAGGTTACGTCCATCTTGACGTTATCACCAGGCA
>NZ_JBLWYR010000038.1:0-14273 GCF_048266885.1 Methylophaga sp. | reverse complement strand
CCTGATGCTTCTGCCATTACTTTGGTAATCGCTGCTGTCAGGGTAGGTTTACCGTGGTCAACGTGACCAATGGTGCCCACGTTTACGTGGGGTTTTGTACGTTCAAATTTTGCCTTGGACATCTATCTACCTCGTTCAACTATGTTTTATTTCGTTTTGTTAATGATTGCTTCAGCAACATTTCCAGGAATTTCACTGTACTTCGAAAACTCCATTGAGTACGTAGCACGACCTTGTGTTGCTGAGCGTAAATCTGTTGCGTATCCGAACATTTCAGCCAACGGCACTTCTGCCTTTATAATTTTTCCACTTGGTGCATCATCCATCCCATTCACCAAGCCGCGACGGCGATTCAAGTCACCCATCACATCTCCCATATAATCTTCGGGAGTTACTACTTCAATCTTCATAATCGGCTCTAGAAGAGAAGGTGACGCATCGAGCGCTCCGTTTCTAAAAGCCATTGATCCGGCAACTTTGAAGGCCATTTCATTTGAATCGACATCATGGTAAGAACCGTCAAACAAAGTAACTTTGACATCTTCCACAGGGTAGCCGGCTATTACACCATTTTTCATCTGCTCTTGTATACCTTTATCTACAGATGAAATGTATTCTTTTGGTACCGTCCCACCGATCGTGGCATTTTCAAAGGCATATCCACTTCCTGCAGGCATTGGCTCTAAACGTAACCAGACGTGTCCATACTGGCCACGACCGCCACTTTGGCGCACAAACTTACCTTCAGATTCAACTTTTTTACGGATCGTTTCTCTATATGCAACCTGTGGAGCACCTACATTAGCATCAACACCGAATTCACGTTTCATTCGGTCAATAATGATATCGAGGTGTAACTCACCCATGCCTGCAATGATCGTTTGCGCTGATTCTTCATCAGTTCGTACGCGGAACGATGGATCTTCTTTAGCAAGCTTGCCTAAAGCTATACCCATTTTTTCCTGATCAGCTTGCGTTCTTGGTTCAATCGCAACCGATATAACTGGCTCCGGAAAGTCCATACGCTCTAAAGTAATCACATGGTCTGGATGGCAAAGCGTTTCACCAGTAGTTGTATCTTTCAAGCCGATTGCTGCAGCGATATCCCCTGCAAAAACTTCAGTGATCTCTTCTCTGCTGTTAGCATGCATCTGCACTAAACGACCAATACGTTCTTTTTTCCCTTTGACAGGATTAAATACCGCATCACCTGATTTTAATACGCCAGAATAAACTCGGAAGAAAGTTAATGTGCCAACAAATGAATCCGTTGCGATTTTAAAGGCTAATGCAGCAAACGGTTCTTTGTCATCAGCTTGACGAGTACCATATTCTTCCAGATCAACATCAATAAGACCTTTGATTGCTGGCACTTCTGTAGGTGATGGCAGATATTCAACAACAGCATCTAATACAGCTTGAACACCTTTGTTTTTAAAGGCAGAACCGCAAAATGCTGGTACCACTTCATTGGCTAATGTTTGTAAGCGGATACCGGTTTTAATTTGTTCATCAGTAAGCTCACCAGTTTCGAGATACTGATTCATTAATTCTTCATTAGCTTCAGCTGCTGCTTCCACTAATTGTTCACGATAATCTTTACATTCAGAGAGCATCTCAGCAGGAATATCACGGGCATCATAAGTGACTCCCATATCATCCTGATTCCAATAAATCGCCTGCATTCTGACCAGATCAACGACGCCTTCAAATAGTTCTTCAGCGCCAATTGGTAATTGCATTACAACTGGCCTAGAACCTAAACGTTTTTGGATCTGTTCAACGACACGGAGAAAATCTGCTCCCTGACGATCCATTTTGTTTACAAATGCAAGACGAGGAACATGGTATTTATTTGCTTGACGCCAGACTGTTTCTGATTGGGGCTCAACGCCACCGACTGCACAAAAAACAGCAACGGCACCATCAAGTACACGCAGAGAACGTTCGACTTCAATTGTGAAATCGACGTGACCTGGAGTATCAATGATATTAATTCGGTGTTGCGGGAATTGTTGATCCATACCGGACCAGAAGCAGGTGGTAGCAGCAGAGGTAATGGTAATACCTCGCTCTTGTTCCTGTTCCATCCAGTCCATAGTAGCTGCACCATCGTGAACCTCACCAATTTTGTGTGAGATGCCGGTGTAAAACAGCACGCGCTCCGTCGTCGTGGTTTTACCCGCGTCGATATGCGCCATGATGCCAATATTCCGGTATCTATTAATAGGTGTACTACGTGCCACTATAGCTACTCTTTACGATCAACAATGTTAAAGAACAAAAACCTTGCCTGAGTCTAGTCAGGCAAGGGTATAACTTAAAATCTAAAGTGAGAGAACGCTTTGTTAGCTTCAGCCATGCGATGCGTATCTTCTTTCTTCTTAACTGCGGTACCTTTACCTTCGTAGGCATCAGATAACTCGCCAGCAAGGCGCATACCCATTGATTTCTCACCACGTTTACGAGCTGCTTCAACCAACCAGCGCATCGCTAATGCAATACGACGTTCTGCACGAACTTCGACTGGTACTTGGTATGTTGCACCACCAACGCGACGTGATTTAACTTCAACCATCGGACTGATGTTTTCAATTGCTTTCTGAAAAATCTCTAGGCCATTACCGCCTTTGTTTTCAGAAACTGAAGCAAGAGCGCCATAAGTGATTTTTTCAGCAACCGATTTTTTACCATCTTTCATGATAACGTTGATAAATTTTGCCAATCCAATATTTGCATATTTCGGATCTGGTAAAACTTCACGCTTAGCAACAACTCTTCTTCTTGGCATTTCTATATCCTAAAACTTTAATTTACGCTCAGTGCCTTTCCAAGGATTAACCTTTAGGACGTTTCGCACCATATTTTGAGCGGCCTTGACGACGCGCAGAAACACCAGAAGTATCTAGAGCGCCACGTACTGTGTGATAACGTACACCAGGCAAATCTTTTACACGACCACCGCGAATCAATACAACGCTATGCTCTTGCAGGTTATGACCTTCACCACCAATATAGGAAGTCACTTCAAAACCATTTGTTAAACGTACACGAGCTACTTTACGCATCGCAGAGTTTGGTTTCTTAGGTGTTGTAGTGTAAACGCGAGTACAAACACCACGGCGCTGAGGACATGCCTGCAGAGCCGGTACATTATTCTTTTTCTTTTGTTTAACTCTTGGTTTGCGGACCAACTGATTAATTGTTGCCATTAATACAACCTTAACAAATATCTATTGATGGTAGCCTGCGATACTAAATCTTCTCGCATTACCATTCTATTAAAAGCGGGCATCCAAAAAGGATGCCCGACAAAGAAGAGGAATTTTACAACGCAACAAAGCATTGCGTCAAGGCTTCTTTTAAGAAGCTTCGTTGATTTCTTCCTCACTATTTTCAATCACTTCCGCTACAGGTTCTACTGCAGCAGGTTTACCACCATGGCGACGACGTTGACGTTCTTTATGGTAAGCCAAGCCTGTACCAGCCGGAATCAGTCGACCAACAATTACGTTCTCTTTAAGACCACGTAAACTGTCACTCTTACCGGTTACAGCAGCATCGGTCAGAACTCGTGTGGTTTCCTGGAACGACGCAGCAGAGATAAACGAGTCAGTTGCCAGTGAAGCTTTAGTGATACCGAGCAGCATAGGCGTGAACAACACACCCATCTTATTCTGACCAACTAACTCATCATTTGCATCTAATACACGATCAAATTCTACTTGCTCGCCTTTCAGGAACTTACTGTCACCAACGGCATCGATTTCAACTTTACGCAGCATCTGTCTAACAATTACTTCGATGTGCTTATCGTTAATTTTAACGCCCTGTAAACGGTAAACTTCTTGAACTTCGCTCACCATATAGTTTGCTAAAGCCAAAATACCTTTCAAACGTAAGATATCATGCGGATCTTCCGGTCCATCAACAATCATTTCACCTTTTTCAATATGCTCACCTTCGAACACAGAAACGTGACGCCATTTTGGAATCAGTTCTTCATGAGGCTCACCTTCTTTAGGTGTGATGATTAAACGTTGCTTACCTTTAGTTTCTTTACCAAAGCTAATGGTACCGCTGATTTCAGCCATCAATGCTGGATCTTTCGGTTTACGCGCTTCAAATAAGTCGGCAACACGTGGTAGACCACCGGTAATGTCACGAGTTTTACTGCTTTCCTGCGGGATACGTGCCAGGATGTCACCGATTTCCACTTCCATACCATCTGTAACACGAACAATCGCACCACCAGGTAAGAAGTATTCAGCCGGAATATTGGTACCCACAATATTAACGTCATTACCATGGTCATCAATCAATTTAACCATTGGACGCATATCTTTGGCAGCACTACTACGCTGTTTTGGTTCACGGATAATCAAACTGGTCAGACCAGTAACTTCGTCAACCTGTTTATCAACGGTAACACCCTCAACCAAATCGCTCAGGCGAATATGACCTTTTACTTCGGTAACAACTGGGTGAGTATGTGGATCCCATGTTGCAACAATCTGCCCTGCTTCTACCGCATCGTCATCGGCTACCGCGATTTCAGCACCATAAGGGATCTTGTACCGTTCACGCTCACGACCATTTTCATCGATCAGATGCAATTCACCTGAACGAGAAACGGCAATAAATTTGCCAGCCGAGTTTTCAACAGACTTAATGTTGAAGTAACGGATACGACCTTTAAATTTCAATACAACTGAGTTATCAGCAGCAGTACGGGATGCAGCACCACCGATGTGGAAAGTACGCATGGTTAACTGTGTACCTGGCTCACCGATTGATTGTGCGGCGATAACACCAACTGCTTCACCCACATTAATCTTATGACCACGACCAAGGTCACGACCGTAACAGGATGAACAAACACCATAGCGTGATTCACAGGTAATCGCACTGCGAACCATAACTTCATCAATACCTTCACGTTCCAGTTTAGTTACAGACCCTTCATCAATCATGTGGCCTGTTTCCAGTACAACCTCACCTTCACTGTTTAAAACATCTTCTGATACAACACGACCCAGTACACGCTCGCCTAGAGCTTCGACGACGTCACCACCCTCGATGATTGGCGTCATACTAATACCGTTTGTTGTGCCACAATCATCCTCAATAACAACCAGATCTTGTGATACGTCAACTAAACGACGAGTCAGATAACCTGAGTTTGCCGTTTTCAATGCCGTATCGGCCAGACCCTTACGAGCACCATGGGTTGAGATAAAGTATTGTAAAACGTCCAAACCTTCGCGGAAGTTTGCAGTGATTGGTGTTTCGATGATTGAACCATCCGGTTTTGCCATCAAACCACGCATACCAGCTAACTGACGGATCTGAGCAGCACTACCACGAGCTCCTGAATCAGCCATCATATAGATAGAGTTCATCGACTGTTGTTGTACTTTGTTACCTTCAGCATCAAGTACCGTGTCAGTACCCAGACCATCCATCATCGCTTTAGCGATTTGATCATTGGTACGTGACCAGATATCGATGATCTTATTGTAACGTTCACCATCTGTTACCAAACCAGAAGCATATTGCGTTGCAATTTCTTCAACTTCAGCTTCAGCTTTAGCCAGGATGCTACCTTTTGCTTCGGGAATAACCATATCATCAGCACAAACCGACGCACCTGACATTGTCGCTTGGGCAAAGCCCAAATACATCAGTTGATCAGCAAAGATGACCGTATCTTTTAACCCTAAACGGCGGTAACAAGTGTTGATCAAATCACCAATGGCTTTCTTAGTCATCGTGCGATCAACTACTGAGAATGGCAGCCCTTTAGGCACAATACTAAACAGCATTGCACGACCCACTGTTGTTTCAACACGGATAGTGCGATTTTGCTCAGGCTCAGGCAGCGTTACATCTGTTTCATCAATACGAACCATTACTTTGGCGTGCAAAGAAACTACTTTGTTGTCATAAGCACGTCTTAGTTCTGCGATATCAGCAAAACGGCTACCTTCACCCTTTTCATTAACTAATGATCGAGTCATGTAGTACAGACCCAATACAACGTCCTGCGAAGGAATGATGATTGGCTCGCCATTGGCTGGTGACAAAATATTGTTTGTCGCCATCATTAATGAGCGTGCTTCAAGCTGTGCTTCTAATGATAAAGGTACGTGAACGGCCATTTGGTCACCGTCAAAGTCGGCGTTATAGGCCGCACAAACTAACGGATGCAATTGAATTGCTTTACCTTCAATCAATAATGGTTCGAACGCCTGGATACCTAAACGATGCAAAGTTGGTGCACGGTTAAGCAAAACTGGATGTTCGCGAATAACTTCTTCAAGAATATCCCAAACTTCCGGTCCTTCACGTTCTACCATTTTTTTGGCAGCTTTAATCGTGGTGGCTTGACCACTACGCTCAAGTTTGCCGTAAATAAATGGTTTAAACAGTTCCAATGCCATTTTTTTCGGCAGACCGCACTGATGCAGTTTTAAATATGGACCAACAACAATTACTGAACGGCCAGAATAATCGACACGTTTACCCAGCAGGTTTTGACGGAAACGACCCTGTTTACCCTTGATCATATCGGCCAAAGATTTCAAAGGCATACGATTGGTGCCGGTGATCGCACGACCACGACGACCGTTATCCAATAACGCGTCTACAGATTCCTGCAACATCCGCTTTTCATTTCGCACGATGATATCTGGTGCGTTTAAGTCGAGCAGACGCTTCAAACGGTTGTTACGGTTAATTACGCGGCGATACAGATCATTCAAATCTGAAGTCGCGAAACGACCACCATCCAGTGGGACCAATGGACGTAAATCTGGTGGCAATACCGGCAATACCTCCATAACCATCCATTCTGGTTTGTTACCAGAATCCAGGAAGGCTTCCATTAATTTCAGACGTTTAGTCAATTTCTTGATCTTAGTTTCTGAATTAGTGCCTTCGATCTGGTCACGAATGACATCGACTTCTTTTGTTAAATCAATGCTTCTCAGCAATTCTTGAACAGCTTCAGCACCCATGCGTGCATCAAACTCTTCGCCATATTCTTCAACGGCTTGCATGTACATTTCATCAGAAAGTAATTGACCTCTTTCTAATGGTGTCATGCCAGGATCAACAACAATAAACGCTTCGAAATACAAAACGCGTTCAATGTCACGTAAGGTCATGTCAAGGAACAATGAAATACGTGATGGCAACGATTTTAAAAACCAGATATGTGCGACTGGACTGGCAAGCTCGATGTGACCCATACGCTCACGACGTACTTTTGCCACAGTAACTTCAACACCACATTTTTCACAGATAACTCCGCGGTGTTTCAGGCGTTTATATTTACCACACAGACATTCATAGTCTTTTACCGGTCCAAAAATCTTGCAGCAGAACAGACCTTCGCGTTCTGGTTTAAAAGTACGGTAATTGATAGTCTCCGGTTTTTTAACTTCACCAAATGACCATGAACGGACCATTTTTGGCGAAGCCAAGCCGATGCGAATTGCATCGAACTCTTCCGGCTGCGTTTGTTGCTTTAACATGTTAAGCAAATCTTTCATATTTTTTCTCCGCTGTCGTTAAACGACATATGTCCTGATTATCGGGTTCGCGCTTACTCTTCGACCAGGTCGACATCAATACCTAGAGAGCGAATCTCACGTGTTAGTACTTTGAAGGATTCAGGCATGCCTGCATCCATCCGATAATCACCATCAACGATGTTTTTGTAGATCTTAGTTCGGCCGTTCACATCATCTGATTTGACTGTCAGCATTTCCTGAAGTGTGTAGGCGGCACCATAAGCTTGTAGTGCCCACACCTCCATCTCACCGAAGCGCTGACCACCAAACTGGGCTTTACCACCCAGCGGTTGTTGCGTTACCAAGCTATAAGGACCTGTAGAACGAGCATGCATTTTGTCATCAACCAAGTGGTTCAGTTTCAAGATGTGCATGTAACCAATAGTCACCGGACGGTGGAATGTTTCACCTGTACGGCCATCAATCAGTTTGGCCTGACCTGTTGTAGGTAAGCCAGCCAGCTCTAACATTGCTTTGATTTCGCCTTCATCAGCACCATCAAACACTGGTGTTGCCATCGGTACACCCGCTTGCAGATTGCCAGCCAGTTCGATGATTTCTTCATCAGTTAACGAATCTAAATCTTCTTTTTTACCACTGGTGTTATAAATCTTGCCTAAGAACTCTCTGATTTCTGCAATACCACGTTGTTGCTGTAGCATTTCTTCAATCTTATAACCTAAGCCTTTAGCTGCCCAACCAAGATGAACTTCCAAGATCTGACCGATGTTCATCCGTGATGGAACACCAAGTGGGTTCAACACGATATCAACCGGACGGCCATCTTGTGTATAAGGCATGTCTTCAACAGGTACGATATTTGAAATAACACCTTTGTTACCGTGACGACCAGCTAATTTATCACCTGGCTGAATACGACGTTTAACGGCCAAGAAAACTTTAACCATGCGTTGCACGCCCGGCGCTAGATCATGGCCTGAAGTCAGCTTATCTTTCTTGATTTGGAAAGCTTCATCCATATCAGTACGATATTGTTTGATTTGGTTAGCTGTCGCTTCGAGCATGGTGTTCAATTCATCAGCAGTCATCTGAATGTCATACCACTGTGATTTTTCCAGGGTGCTCAGATAGGCCTTAGTGATTTTGTCACCTTTTTTCAAGCCTGGGGCCTTATCGGCAACTTTGCCGACCAGATTACGTTCAAGACGTGCAAACACGTCGTCAACCATAATACGGTGTTGATCTTTTAAATCCGCCCAGACTTTTTCAAGTTCTGCTTTTTCGATCTGACGTGTACGTTCATCTTTTTCAACACCATCACGGGTGAAAACCTGAACATCAACCACAGTACCGTACGTACCAGAAGGTACGCGTAATGAGGAATCTTTTACATCAGCAGCTTTTTCACCAAAGATAGCTCTAAGCAGTTTTTCTTCTGGTGTCAGCTGTGTCTCACCTTTAGGTGTCACTTTACCGACCAGAATATCGCCTGGCTTAACTTCAGCACCCACATAGACAATGCCGGATTCATCCAATTTAGCCAGCGCACTTTCGCTGACATTTGGAATATCACCAGTGATCTCTTCGGTACCCAACTTAGTATCACGAGCCAAACAATTCAGTTCTTGAATATGAATGGTAGTGAAACGATCTTCTTCAACAACGCGTTCTGATAACAAAATCGAATCTTCGAAGTTGTAACCATTCCAAGGCATAAAGGCGACCAGGATATTTTGACCCAGTGCTAATTCACCTTTGTCAGTCGAAGGACCATCGGCTAATACGTCACCTTTGGCAACAATGTCACCTGGCTTAACGATTGGACGTTGATTGATCGTTGTACTTTGATTTGAACGCGCATATTTAATCAGGTTGTAGATATCAACACCTGATTCGTTATCTTCTGTTTCATCATCGTTAACACGAATAACAATACGGCTCGCATCAACAGAATCTACTTCACCACCACGTTTAGCGGTAACCATAACACCAGAATCTTGCGCAACAACACGCTCCATACCGGTACCAACTAATGGTTTATCGGCACGCAATGTAGGTACAGCTTGACGTTGCATGTTCGAACCCATCAATGCACGGTTAGCATCATCATGTTCCAGGAATGGAATCAGTGAAGCAGCTACCGATACAACTTGGCGTGGTGAAACGTCCATCAACTGCACTTGCTCTGAAGGCATTAATGAAAATTCATTTTTATGACGACATGGAACCATGTTGTCAGCAATTGAAAAATCATCGTTCAGATTGATTGTTGCCTGAGCAATACGGTATTCACCTTCATCAATGGCTGACAGGTAAACAATTTCTTCTGTCGCCTTGCCATCAATAACTTTACGGTACGGGGTTTCGATAAAACCATATTGATTAGTTCTGGCATAACATGCCAAAGAGTTAATCAAGCCGATGTTTGGACCTTCAGGTGTTTCAATTGGGCAAACACGTCCATAGTGTGTTGGATGAACGTCACGAACTTCAAAGCCCGCACGTTCACGTGTCAAACCACCTGGTCCTAACGCAGATACACGGCGTTTGTGTGTTACTTCAGATAATGGATTATTTTGATCCATAAACTGGGATAACTGGCTTGAACCAAAGAATTCTTTGATCGCTGCAGCAACTGGTTTAGCATTAATTAATTGCTGAGGCATTAAGCCTTCAGATTCTGCAATGCTCAAACGTTCACGAACAGCACGTTCTACACGAACCAAACCAACGCGGAATTGGTTTTCTGCCATTTCACCAACACTACGTACCCGGCGGTTACCAAGGTGATCAATATCATCGACCACACCAAAACCGTTACGAATACCGATCAATTCTTTCAGAACTGCAACGATATCTTCTTTAGATAAGATACCTTCGCCATCCAGCTCTTCACGACCTAAACGACGGTTAAACTTCATCCGGCCGACATTCGACAAGTCATAACGATCCTGACTGAAGAACAAGCTAGTAAATAAGTTTTGAGCAGCATCTTCTGTTGGTGGTTCACCAGGACGCATCATCCGGTAAATTTCAACTTTTGCTTCTAAAGCACTTCGCGTTTCATCAAGGCGAATGGTATCCGACATGTAAGGACCGTGGTCCAAATCGTTGGCAAAAATAGTGTCAATGACATTAATACCAAAACGCTCAAAGCTTTCAAGTAAATCGCTAGTAATTTCATCATTGGCGTTGGCCAACAACTCACCTGTGGCAGGATCGATCACATCTTTAGCAATTACCTTACCTACCAAATAGGTAGTTGGTACTGCCAGAGTAGTCATTGCAGCTTTTTCCATTTGACGGATATGACGTCCGGTTATTTGGCGTTCAGCTTCTACAATAACTTCGCCTTCAGGATTCAGGATTTCAAATGGCACTGACTGTCCACGTAAACGCTGTGGCTCCAATGCTAATTCAAAACCATCACCTTTACGGGTGAAAGTATCGTTTTCAAAGAAAATCTCCAAGATTTCCTGATTGCTGTATTCCAATGCACGAAGCAGAATTGACGCCGGTAATTTACGACGACGATCGATACGTACAAACACTGCATCCTTAGGATCAAACTCAAAATCAAGCCACGAACCACGATAAGGAATAACACGAGCGTTATACAGAATTTTGCCTGAAGAGTGTGTTTTGCCTTTATCACTATCAAAAAACACACCTGGGGAGCGGTGTAATTGAGAAACGATTACACGCTCGGTTCCATTAATGACAAAGTTACCTTTTTCCGTCATTAATGGGATTTCACCCATATATACTTCCTGCTCTTTAATGTCTTTGACGACTTTTGATTTTGCAGGGGCGTCTTTATCGTAAATAACCAGACGCATTTTAACTCTTAGAGGTGCAGCATAGGTCACACCCCGTAGTTGACATTCCTTGACGTCAAATGCAGGTGTTCCAAGGCGATAGCTGACATATTGCAGCTCAGCCATACCAGTGTGACTCTTAATTGGAAACACTGATTGAAATGCCGCATGCAAACCCATTGCATTGCGCTCATCAGCAGGGACGACCATTTGCAGGAAATCCTGATAGGAATTGACCTGAGTTGCCAGTAAGTTTGGAACGGTCAAGACACTTGGACGCTTGCCAAAATCTTTACGAATCCGTTTTTTCTCGGTAAACGTATAAGCCATGTATTACACCTCGAAGAAACACCTGATTTCGTTTAACGGAAATGCAGGTAGGGTCATATATTGTAGATGGCCGAATGTCGATCGGCCTGCAACGGAAAAAGGCCGGTGACTAAAGTCACCAGCCATTTTCTTTTTCGTGGCAGTAAACTGACCACGATTGTAGGTGTGATTACTTAAGTTCAGCAGTCGCACCAGCTTCTTGCAATTGTTTCAGAACGTCTTCAGCTTCTGCTTTTTCAACGCCTTCTTTAACAGTAGCTGGAACGCCTTCTACCATGTCTTTAGCTTCTTTCAAGCCAAGACCAGTCAGAGCGCGTACAACTTTGATTACGCCAACTTTGTTTTCGCCAAAGCTAGTCATAACAACGTTGAATTCAGTTTGTTCTTCAGCGGCAGCAGCAGCGGCAGCAGGTGCAGCAGCAGCGGCAACAGGAGCAGCAGCAGTTACGCCGAATTTTTCTTCCATTGCTTCGATCAAATCTACGATCTCAACAACTGTCATATTGGAAATCGCTTCCAAGATATCGTCTTTAGATACAGCCATGATATTTTCCTATTTCAAGCTTACAGAATTAAATAATAAGTTACTTATCCGAAATGGATTAAGCAGCTTGTTTTGCGTCGCGAACGGCCGCAAAAGTGCGAACCATTTTGCTGGTAGGCGCTTGCAAAGTACGAACAAATTTTTCGATTGGTGCTTTAAGCGTACCCATGAACATGCTGATAGCTTGATCTTTGGTAGGCATTTTCGCCAAACGGTCTAAATCAGAAGCAGGCAACAGCTTGCCACCTAATGAAACCATTTTGACTTCGAGTTTTTTGTTGTCTTTAGCAAAATCAGCCATGACACGTGCAACGGCACCTGGATCTTCCATAGAAAATCCGAATACCAAAGGCCCAGTCATTCCTTCCTGCATGCAGGCGAAATCAGTTCCTTCAACAGCACGACGAGCTAATGTATTACGCACAACACGTAAATAAACATTTTGCTCACGCGCTGCTACTCGCAACGCTGTCATTTCTGAAACAGTCATACCACGATATTCTGCTGCAACAGCAGAAAACGCAGATGATGCAATTTCAGCGACCTCAGCAACGACGGCCTTTTTACCTTCGAGATTTAAAGCCACCTAAGACCTCCTTAGGTTCACTACTCATAATCAAGTAGCGTGTGTTGCTAACAAAAGAAGTGTTGCCACTTCCACCTTCACGGCATTCAACCTCAGAATTTCTGTAGCTGAACCCGTCTGCGCAGGTAGACTTACGTCTATTAAACTTTCATGCCTGCGGTCTTAGACGACCCAGTGACTAGCACTGGGCGGTCCAATTTTTTTCTTAGCATTAAGCCAAGAATGATTTATCTACTGCAACACCAGCACCCATAGTGCTGGAAACACTGATGCGCTTGATATAAATACCTTTTGCAGAGCTAGGTTTCAATTTATTCAGATCATCAAGTAATGCAATCAGGTTTTGACGTAAAGCCTCAACCTCAAATCCTGCATTACCGATTGCACAATGAATGATGCCTGCTTTATCAGTACGGTAACGAACCTGTCCTGATTTAGCATTTTTAACAGCTTCAGCAACGTTTGGTGTAACCGTACCAACTTTAGGGTTCGGCATAAGTCCACGTGGGCCCAGCACTTGACCTAAAGTACCTACGATACGCATTGCATCAGGTGAGGCGATAACAACATCAAAATCCATGTTGCCAGCTTTGATAGATTCAGCCAGATCTTCGAAACCAACGATATCTGCACCAGCTTCTTTTGCTGCATCAGCATTTGCACCTTGGGCAAATACAGCAACACGAACTGTTTTACCGGTTCCGTTTGGCAATACTGTTGAACTACGAACAACTTGATCAGATTTACGTGGGTCAACACCTAAATTGATAGCGACATCAATAGATTCAACAAATTTGGCTGATGCATTTTCTTTTACAAAACCTAATGCTTCATCAAGTTCAAACACTTTTCCAGCAGTCAGTTTTTCGCGAATAGCGCGACTTCTTTTTCCAAGAGCAGCCATTATTCAACCCCTTCTGTATTCAAACCCATACTGCGTGCAGTACCGGCAATCGTTCTTACTGCAGCGTCTAAGTCTGCAGCAGAAAGATCCGGCATTTTAGTATTGGCAATTTCTTCCAACTGAGCACGGGTAACAGTACCGACTTTATCGGTATTCGGGCGAGCACTACCACTTTTCAAGCCAGCTGCTTTTTTCAATAAAACTGCAGCAGGTGGTGTTTTAGTGATAAAGGTAAAGCTTTTATCGTTGTACACAGAAATAACAACTGGGGTCGGCAAGCCTGGTTCCAGATTTTGTGTTTTTGCGTTAAACGCTTTACAGAATTCCATGATATTCACACCATGCTGACCCAATGCAGGACCAACAGGAGGACTTGGGTTTGCCTGACCAGCTGCGACTTGCAGCTTGATATAGGCCGTAATCTTTTTAGCCATCATTAACTCCTAAACGGGTACAAGCGCCTTACGGCTCCCCAATAACAATCCAGTCGAAACTGGGCTTTTTTCTACCTAGCCTTTAGCGACTTGGCTGAATTCGAGTTCGACCGGTGTTG
>NZ_JBLWYR010000037.1:0-14794 GCF_048266885.1 Methylophaga sp. | reverse complement strand
GTCAGACCGAAACGGCGCAGACGTTTTTCTGTTTCACGAGCAGAAAAACCACAATCCACCAGAATTGTGGTTTTTCCCTGTGTAATCAGTGTTGCATTGCCCCGGCTACCGCTGCCAAGTGATGCAAAACGCATTATTGAGTCAATTGTTCCTGAATCAGACCCAGTAAACGTTTTGCTGTTTCTGAAGAAGTACGAACCTGTTCAGAATCCAATACCGTTATGCGGGTATCTGATGCATCTGAGACCAGCTTGATGTAGTAATACTCTTCCGGTGCCACTTCATCATCATCTTTCCAGAAAGCCATCTTGCCAAAGAAGCCACGTTCTTCTTTTTCAGCTTCGTTAAATGGATCCAGATAACGCACGTAATAAGTGCCACGTGAACGATCGCGATCTTCAACCGCAAAGCCACGACTATCTAATACACGACCAACACGATCCCAAACTGAAGTAAACTCTTGCTCAACTAATAATGCTTGTTGACCTTCAGCCTCGTCTAATAAAATCACCCGCGCTTCGGTTTGTTGTGCTGCAGATGTTGGCAATGAAGCAACTGCACGGGCTTTATCCTGTTGATATAAACCACCCAGATATTCAGCCAGCTGACGCAGCATCGCTTCATCTTTTTGATTACTGCGATTGGTTTCATCAATGCCATTAACGTAAACACGTGCAGAACGGTTCACATCACCACGCTCCATGCGAACACGATAAGCATAGCCATCGACATCAGGTTGCGTATCCATCAAACCAATACGCTGATCTTTACGGTGGATATTCATATTGATATCCGCCCAGAACGCTTCAATTCGTGTCCACGTTTCATCGCGATCACCTGGCACCACCAGATGACGATCAGCGCCTTCACCAGATAATGCCGGTTTAGATTCAGGAGTAATGTTATAGCGAGCGGCTAAAGGATTGGTACCCGCTTCTTCATATTCGGAATAAGTTGCTGAGCTTTGCTCATTGCCAGCTATTTGATCGTTAATTCGTGATGTACTCAAGTCTGGTGGAATATCCAGCGGTGGCATTGTTTCTGCTTTACGGTACTTTTGGGAATTGTCGGGAGCAACTTCATCCAGTGCTGGCATTAATCCACAACCTGAAACGCTTACAGCGACCAAAACACCACAGGCTTTCAACTTAAAACGATTTGTGTTCATTTAATTACATTCACTCACTTATGGATTCAAAACACCGGCGGTCACCAGTGCCTCACGAACCGGTTGATGAAATTGTTCAGACAAAACAGTCATTGGTAAACGTATCCCTTCCGGAATCAGCCCCATTTCGTGGAGGGCCCATTTCACTGGGATTGGATTGGATTCAGAAAATAATCTTTGATGCAGTAACGATAATTTATCATTAATTTCACGGGCAGTTTCAGCATCGCCATTCAATGCAGCTTCACACATTTGGCTCATTAACGCAGGTGCCACATTTGCTGTTACCGAAATAACACCTCGGCCACCGGCCAAAATAAAATCAACGGTATTAGCATCTTCACCAGTATACAGTTCGAAATTATCGTCACACAGATCTTGAATTAACTTTACTCTTCGCACATCACCGGTCGCTTCTTTGATACCGATTATATTGCCTATTTTGGCCAATCGACCAACGGTTTCAGGTAATAAATCACACGCCGTGCGGCTGGGAACGTTATACAGGATCTGCGGAATATCGACGGCTTCAGCAATCGCTTTAAAATGCAGATACAGACCTTCTTGAGTCGGTCTATTGTAATAAGGTGTTACGAGCAAAACCGCAGCAACACCTAATTGTTTAGCGTAAAGGGAGAGTTCAATAGCTTCTTCAGTCGAGTTGGCACCTGTTCCAGCAATGACCGGAAGACGGCCTGCTGCCTGCTCAACAACCTGACGAATCACATCAGTATGCTCATCAATGCTTAATGTGGCCGACTCACCCGTAGTGCCAACTGCGACGATCGCACTGGTGCCGTTCTGAATATGGAAATCAACGAGCTTGCGCAGGCTTTCACCGTCTAACGAGCCATCCGCCCGCATGGGTGTTACCAGAGCTACCATACTGCCGCTGAACATATTCATCAGACTCCGCGAAAATAAACTGGCATGGTACTTTGCCAGCCAGTAGATGACAAGACCGGACTGCTTTGGGTAAGGTACTGCCAATGCAACTTTATATTAATGGAGACGTTTAATGAGCACTGTTGAGTTACAACAAACCGTACCGGATTTTGAATTGCCGGCAACTGGCGGCAAAACAATTCGGTTATCTGAACTGCGTGGTAAAAATGTACTGATCTATTTTTACCCCAAAGACAATACACCGGGTTGTACTTTGGAAGGGCAAAACTTCCGTGATCACATAGAGACCTTCAACGCACACAACACAGTCATTTTTGGTATTTCAAAAGATAGCCTGCGTGCTCATGAAAACTTCAAGGAAAAACAGCAGTTTCCATTTGATTTGCTTTCTGATGCCGATGAGACCGTTTGCAATTTATTTGGCGTGATGCAGATGAAGAAAAACTATGGTCGGGAATATATGGGCATAGTACGCAGCACTTTTTTAATTGATACCGAAGGCAAACTGATTAATGAATGGCGTAATGTCAAAGTAAAACAACATATTGATGAAGTGCTGGAAGCCGTAAAAAGCATGTAATTTGGTTTTACTTAGCATAGTTAAAAACCAACTAAAACAAGTATTTACAATACCTTTTCAAAGCGCACTAACAATACACATAAAAATAAATCACTAAGTTTCTGTTTTTTAATGCATACCTATTTTGGTGTAGAAATTGCCTACTCCCTTTGGCGTATTTCATCACTAAAGGTGTCCATCACAATGTCTCTAAAAAGCCTTTCCATGAACTTGAGTAATGCCGAACGCCGTTGGTTGCCCTGGTTGGGTTCAACAGGGAAACTATCAATGGCATGGAGCTGCTATCTCAATCGCGATACTTATGCTGAGGTTGAGCACACGTTTGAAGGAATTGCGGCAACTCGCGTCAAATTGTTACAGCAATGGACTAATGCACAATGGAATCAGCTCAATCTCTTAGCTGAAAATTTAAAAGAACCACTTACCAGTATTAACATCAATCTACTTACACAACGACTGGAATCTGCTAAAGATTTTTCTGAACTTTTTATTATTGATCTCAGTGGTCGTGTAATCCAATCCACCTATTCAGCACATATCGATAAATATGATTTAGATGCTCACGCTGTCGAGCAAGGTTTAAAGCAAGCGTTTTTACATGGCCCTTATCGCGATCCCCTAACACTGAAAATTGGACCATCAAGTTCCAAATTTCATGATGAAGTTACGTTGATGTTTTATCAGCCTTTAATTAATGCCGACAATAACGTTATCGGCGCGTTATGCGGTCGTGTACCAAATGATGTTTTGGGCGATCTGATTCAACGTGAAGCGGGTCATGTCTATCCCGAGTCCGGTGATAATTATATTTTCATGGTTGATTCACAGTTTGATCCGCTTATTCAACAAGGCGTCGCCTTATCCCGCTCCCGGTTTGAAGATAATACGTTTTCTCATGGCGAGAACCTTAAATCCGGCATTCATACCCATTGGGGTGTGGTTAAAGTTAATCGACATACGGAATTTGAAATTCGTTTTATAGATCCGGCTACCGGACAATTACACCCTGGGGTACGCGAAACCATTCGCAATGGTGAAAACCTGTTTGTGACCTACCCGGGGTATTCGGATTACCGGCATATTCCGGTAATTGGTAAGGGTGTTACTTTTCAACTAAAAGGCTCACCAGACCGCTGGGGCATGATGTGTGAAGGCGATCTGGAGGAAGTCTACCGCCGTCGTTCGGTCAATATCAGTTTAATGAAGAGCATTTTTTTAGGCATGTCGGCACTGGTGGCAGTGAATAGCGCTCTGCATTATTTCACAGCATTACCACTCCCCGCCGTTGATGCTATCTCCTTCTGCATGATGATCCTCATTGCGTTAATGATTCGTCGTTTCAGTACCAAAAAACTCGCTGATCGCATGAATGAGATGACTCGAGTTATCCAGGAAATTGCCGAAGGTGAAGGCAACCTGCGCCAGCGGCTAAACACCGAAAAAATGGTCGCCGATGAAACAGGCGATATGGGACGCTGGATCAACAGTTTTATTGATAATCTTGATGGTATTGTCGGCCAAGTTATTCATTCCAGCCAGGATGTGCATCAAACCAATAAGTCCATGCTGCATACCAACCGAGAAGCATTTCAGGTGTCTTCTGAAGTGACCGATGCCATATCCAGAATGCTGGATCTGCTGAAAGAACAAATTGACGATATTGGCCAAGCCAATCAAACAGCTGAAACGATGAAATTAGAAATGGATCGGGTTGTCGATGAAGCCCGCGTTCAATTTGAAAGCGCCCGTCAAGGTACACAAGAGATCCGTAATGTCGTTGAAAACACGGCTAACTCTGTTAAATCTTTGAATAACCGCACCAGCGAAATAGGTAAGATCATCAGCGTTATTACCGAAATAACCAATCAAACCAATATGCTGGCATTAAATGCGGCTATTGAGGCAGCTCGCGCCGGTGAACATGGTCGTGGCTTTTCAGTAGTCGCTGACGAAGTTCGAAATCTGGCTTCTCGTACAGCCAATTCTGCCGATGAAATACAACGCATGATTGAAGGTATGCAACAAGAAACACAAGAAGCAATGCGCTTAATGGAAGCCGGAGTGGAAAATGTTGATCGTAGCCTGAAACTCACCGAACAGGCTTCCAATGACAATGGCGACCTGCATATTCTGGTCGAGCAGATGTTTTCAACTATCAAACAATTGGCAAATAACAGTCATATCCATGGTGACACGGCAAGACAGGTGGGTGTTTCAGCTGAGCAATTAAAATCAGCTGTCAGTGCTCTGCAGGATCGTTCAACAATGGTTCGAAACACTGCTCAAACCCTTTCACAATTGGTAGGCGTGTTTCAGGTAAGTACCCGTTAATATGGCCTATGCAGGCTTCAAATCAAAGGCAATGCAGATGCGTTCTTCATCAGAAGTAAACGGAATGGTGCGGTGAAAAACGGATGATGGAAACATGACAATATCCCCAACTTCTGGCGCAATGGTTTTACTGGGGAAGTTGTCATGTTGTTTTGGATAATCATCACCATGTGTACTTAGCTCGATACTGCCTTCATCCGGATGCGTTTTTTGCTTGGGCAGAGCCAAATATAATGCACCACTTACCCAACCTTCTTCGTGAATATGCGAGGTTAAATGCCCACCGGTTTTCATTTTGACGTACCAAGAGCTGGCGATCGTGGTTTGTTTAGGAAAACCTTTGGCAAATATACCCGTTTCACCTTTCAGGTTGTCACGGTAATCATCAATTGCTCTTGCTACCAGCTTGCCCACCTGTTGAAAACTGGCTTCAGAACGTTTAAACAGATTGCCGGCTGATTGCACACCGTTATGTAAACGACCCTGACTTTTTTCTTCAATATCTGCCTGCTCAATATCCGCCAGCAATTGTTTCAATAATTCGCTATCACCTTTTAATTCTGGAACCGGCACATGACAAACCAAATCCAGCGGATTTTTACAGAAATTATAATCATTCACCGTACCGAAATTTTCAGCGTAATGGCCTGCCAATGTCGCTAAAAATGGTGAGCTGTGACGCGCTTTTTTTAGTTGATCCAAGCCTTGTTTGAATTCATCAAACTGTTCAGTTTTATACAAACAATACAATGTTCGTTCCTGCCAGTCGGCATATTGTGATCGTTGAAAATAACTTAAGGCCTGCGGTAAATCACCACTATCGTAGAGATACACTGCCAAACTGTAATTTGCTAATGGCAAGCTGGGATCTAATTCCAACGCTTGTTTATAAGCATTAACCGACTCATCATAGCGACCCTGCTCACGTAGCACTTCACCGATATTGCTATGCACTTCGGCATAATCCGGTTTTAATTCCAGCGCTTGATTGTAGGTGGCAATAGCGTCAGCTAGTTTTCCCTGATTCTTCAGAGCTGTTCCTAAGTTGAAATACAACTTAGCGTCTTGTGAAATGGTTAACGCACGTTGATAAATAGCGACCGCTTCATCCAGCCTGCCCTGTTCCTGCAAACACACACCAAGATTGGCAATGGCTTCAAGAAAATTCGGTTGTTGTTCTATGGCTTTTTGATAGTAACTGCCTGCCTCTTCAAAACGGTTTTGTGATTGCAACGCATAGCCCAGGTTATACAAAGCATTAGTTAATTCAGGCTTAAGCCGTAGTACTTTCTTGTAGCTATTAATGGCTTCATCAATGCGGTTCAAATTGGTCAATAAAATACCCATATTGAAGTAAATCTCGGGTACATTAGGGTCAATTTCTGTGGCTTTACGAAATACACTCACCGCATCTTTAAATTTGTTCTGCGCAGCTAACGCATTGCCATACAGGTTTAAAACCGAAAAGGAACGCGGATACGTTTTGAGCAATTTTTTAGATGCAGACTCAGCAAAGCCCACCTGCCCTGTGTTCAGAGCCTGAATAATTGTTTGTAAATCGGCCTGTCCCGGCGTTGGGCTTGGCATCGGCTGTTTCATGGCAGGTTTTCCAGTAAATCAGGAGGAATTTCCTGCAATTTACATGACTAATTCCTACTTAGGCAAGACATCTTCCCAATTGTTTACAATATCGACTTGCTCATCCCGAATTTAATAACTCTGCGGCATTTAAATCAATGCTCCAAAACATAAGATAAGTTTGAGGTTAATCATTAATGGATACTGTTACTCAGGCGTTGCTAGGCGGCGCTGTGGCTTATGCTGTTGCTGGACGTAAAGCCCCGCGTAGTAGCTTGTTGTATGGCGCGTTTTTTGGCACATTGCCCGACCTGGACGTACTAATTCAGTACAGCAATGATTTAGATGCGATGACATTACATCGCAGCTGGACCCATTCATGGATTGTGCATAGTTTATTAGCCCCCATAATCGCCTGGTTGATGTGTAAGCTGGTTCCAGCATTAGATTTTCGACGATGGCTGATATTGATTTGGCTAGTATGGGTTACTCACAGCGGACTGGATGCCATGACGGTGTATGGAACTCAGTTGTTTTGGCCTTTTATGCCACCGCCCGTCTCTATCGGCAGTGTTTTTATTATTGATCCCCTATATAGCTTGCCGCTTGCTGCTGGATTTATAGCGGTCCTGTTTGCCGCTGGAAAACGGCTAAGTCATCTAATAATGATAGGTAGCCTATTATTCAGTTCGGCCTATTTGGTGTGGAGTTTTGCTGCCCAACAGTGGATAACGCAGCAAACCCAACAGGCTTTAATAGAGCAACAAATTGAATTTCAGCATATTAAAATCACTCCTGCCCCCTTAAATACTTTGCTATGGCGCATTGTAGTAGTAGATGAAGCGGTTTATTACGAAGCATTTCGTTCAGTATTTGATGGCAATGCACCGTTTGAATTCACGTCCTTTGACCGCGGCAGTGACCTCACAACATTACTGCCAGATCAATCTAATCTCGAACAGATTGACTGGTTTACCGATAATAATTTCAAATTACAGCAGCAAGACAACATCATTGTGGTAACGGATTTACGTATGGGCATGGAACCTGATTACTTTTTCCGCTTTCAACTGGCCGAAATCCGAGATGATGACGTTATTCTATTAGCACCAAACCAATTGAAAACGGCACGTAATGTTAAACAAGGTTTGCACTGGGTATGGCATCGCATCTGGGATGCTCAACTCGAAACAACTTTGCAACAAAATTGAGCTTTGGGTTCAAACTTTTTCCCTAGAACTTAAAACACGAAGTTCTAATTAACAGACCTGATAATCAGGTCTGTTAATTACGTGTTTGCAGCTCATTGCAGTGGAATGCAGATAGTGACTAATAATCCTTTTTCATTCCCATTTTTAATTTGCAACTCACCTTTAAAGCGCCTGACAATAGCGTCCACAATAGCCAAGCCTAACCCACTGCCATCATTGTGGTGTCCATGGACAAAACGCCGGGTTAATTCTGAAAGCAATTCTTCCGAAACGCCGGGTCCTTCATCTTCTACTGTCCAGCAGAATTGGCCATTCTGTAGGGTAGTCGACAATGTCACCACGGTATTCTCTGGCGCATGACGAATGGCATTTTCCAGCAAATTGCGCAGTGCGGCGGAAATTAGAATTGCGGGTGCCTGAAGACTCTCATCAACATGTTCATTACAGCGCAAGGTGACTTCTCGCTGACGTGCAAGATGTTGTACATCGCTCAAGGCCATATTATTGATTTCAGCCACGGGTAAACGTGTGGATTGAGCTAATTGCCCATCGCCCTCAACCCTTGCTAACAATAACAATTGATCTAGAGTGCGTTGCAGTCTATCTGTGGCTTTTTCTGCTTGTAATAAAGCATGCATAGCCTTGCCACCATCGGTTAGCCTGGCAACCTGTAATTGGGTTTTGATTCCAGCTAACGGCGTGCGTAACTCATGCGCGACATCACCGGTAAAACGCCGTTCTCTCAATAAAGATTGTTGCATACGTTGTAACAAACGGTTTATCTCATCGACCAATGGCCGAACTTCGGCGGGACGCTGTTCCCACACCAATGAGGTTAGATCTTCGGTATTACGTTTCGCCATATTCTGACTCAGGCTATGCAGTGGTTTAAAACCATGCAAAATACCAAACCAGACAACCGCTAAAGTACCGGCTAAACTCAGAAAAAATGGTAGTCCAGCAGCAATCACCACCGAACGCATTAAGGTATCTCGGGTTTCCAGTCGCTCGGCAGTGGTAATCGTTAATCCTCCTTGAGAAAGATTAAATACCCGCCACGGTTCTCCATCTTGCATACGGTTTTGGTAGCCTTGCTGCGTGGTAGTCAGCACGTTTTTGGGAGCATCATGAGATACGGCAATAATATCGCCAGCCACGTTGGCCACTTTACAAGCCAGTGTCGCCGGTAAATCGAGATTATCCGAAGGATCAAATAACGCATTGCGTTGGCCGCCATTTACTAAAGGATCCAAATCGTATTGCGACATCAATGACATCAACATTTTGGCCGAAGCAGCCAGACGATTATCCAAAGTGTTTTGCATTTCCTTTTGCACACTCATCAGCAACCACGGTGCCAGTAACAGCCACATCAGCAGTACGGCAATACCGATACGCCACAATAATTGCCAGCGTAAATAATCTTTGGCTTTAGCCGGACTCATTCACCGCTCCTAATCGATAGCCCATGCCACGAACGGTTTCAATCCAATCATCTCCCAGTTTGCGACGTAAATTATGGATATGCACCGCCACAGCATTGCTTTCAATACCTTCGGCCCAGCCATAAAGTCTGTCTTGTAACTGTGCAGCCGTCACCACTCGTCCGGGTTGCTGCAACAACGTTTCCAACACGGTGATTTCACGCCGCGATAAGGTTAATGGTTTGCTGTTCAAGGTGACTTGCAGGGTAGATGGATCAAATTGCAAACTGCCATGCTGAATCATCTGAGTGGAACGCCCTGCCGCTCTGCGGCTTAATGAATGCAATCGTGCGGCAAGTTCGGTCAAATCAAAAGGCTTGCTCATATAGTCATCAGCACCAGCCTGCAAGCCACTAACTCTATCTGGTACCGCATCACGCGCAGTCAAAATTAACACCGGTAGGTTATTACCGCGCTCGCGCCAACGACTGAGTAAATGCATACCATCTTCATCTGGCAACCCCAGATCTAATACCACAGCATCAAAACTGGCAGTAGCCATAGCCGTTTCAGCACCGCCTGCATTCATTACCCACTCAGCCTGAATACCCAGTGCGGTGAGACCAGCTTGAATGCCTTCGCCCATTAATGCATCGTCTTCCACAATCAGTACGTACATCGCTCACGACCTAAGATAAAAACAACATAGTCATTCAATTGAATTAAGACAACGTTAACATTGTCTTAATTTTGTCGCTGCACTCTACGCAGCAAGATATGGTTGCGTAACGTCGCTGCATCCAAATCTCCCAACACTTACTAAATAATAAGAGAAGCTATCTATGTGGCTGGTGCGATATGCCCTAACCCGACCTTATTCTGTGGCCGCTTTAAGCCTGCTGATTTTTGCAGCCGGGCTTATTAGTTATCTTAAATTGCCGGTGGATGTACTGCCCAGTGTCAATATACCCTCGATAAAAGTGGTTTGGACCTATAACGGGCTCAATACCAATGAAATGGCGTCAAAAATCACCACCTTCAGTGAAGTGGCGATTATGAATAACGTTGATAATCTCAAGGAAATACGCTCTCAAACACTCAATGGGGTGTCGGTCATTCATATCGATTTTCATCCCGAAGTGGATATTGCCAATGCGATGGCTCAGGTGACCGGCGTGTCACAAACCATTCGACGGCGAATGCCCGAAGGTACTTCTCCACCACTGGTCGCTGAATACAACCAATCCAGTACACCCATTATTCAGCTAGTGATGTCTTCAGACACACTGACAGATGGCCAATTGGCTGACTTTGCTCGTTTGCAATTACGCGGCATGGTGCAATCCATTAACGGCATTCGCATGACTCTGCCTTATGGCGGTGCCACCCGGCAGATAATGGTCGATCTGGATCCAGAAGCATTATTTGCTCAAGGCTTAACCGCCAATGATGTGACCCGTGCTATTAATGAACAGAACCTCACCCTACCTTCGGGCAGCATTCGTGAGGCGCAAAATGAACTGCAAATCACCGTTAATGCCAGTCCACAAGCAGTTGCCGACTTCGAAGATCTGCCGATTAGTTCTCGCGATGGTGAACTTATATTACTCAGAGATGTGGCTAATGTGCGTGATGGCACAGCCTTGCAAACCAATATTGCACGGGTAAATGGTGAAAACGCCGTGATGGTTTCGTTGATTAAACTGGGCGGTGCCTCAACCGTTGAAATCATTAACGAACTGACGGAACGGTTGCCATCGATTCAGGCAGCGGCACCTGAAGGCATTACCATTTCACCTATTTTTGATCAGTCTGTGTTTGTCAGCACCGCACTGCATCATATCGAAATGGAAATTATTATCGTCGGCTCACTGGTCGCCTTGATGGTGCTGCTGTTTTTAGGTTCGTCTCGCGCCACGCTGATTGTATTGACCTCAATCCCTCTATCATTGCTGACAGCCGTATTTGTTTTAAATTTAACCGGTAATACGCTTAACTTAATGAGTCTAGGCGGTTTGGCATTAGCTATTGGTATTCTGGTTGATAATGCCTTGGTAGAAATTGAAAATATCAAACGCCATTTGGCTGATGGCATGGAGCCGAGTCGCGCTATTCTGACTAGTGCTAGCGAAGTAGCCTTCCCGGAATTTGTTTCCACTCTGTCGACTTGTATTGTGTTTTCACCGATATTTTTATTAACGGGTGTTGCAGGTTTTATCTTCCAACCGATGGCGATTGTGGTAATTGCCTGTCTGGCAGCATCGTATTTATTGTCACGGACGGTGGTGCCGACACTAGCCAAACTATTACTGTCGAATGAAAAAACCTTAACCAAACAATCTAAAAACCCGTTAGTGCATGTTCATCTCGCTTTGGAACAGCGCCTGCACAATGGACAACAGCATTTGCAAAACACTATTGGTCGATTGCAAAAATATATTCTGATTGCTCCTTTAATCGGTATTGTCATCGTTACGGCTGCCGGATTTGCCTTGCAGGAGATTGGTCGGGATTTCTTTCCAAAAACTGATGCTGGATTGATGCGCTTTTATATGCGGGTCGATACCGGCTCTCGTATCGAACAAACAGCAGAAAAGTTTGCCCTAATTCAGCAAGAAATACGCAAAATCATTCCGGAAAATGAGCTTGATTTTGTCTTTGAAAACATTGGTATGCCAGACTCGATTAACCGTGCCTGGATAGAGAGTTTTACCATTGGTACTTATGATGGTGAGTTGCAAATCCAATTAGCCAAAGGTCATCAGCCGAGCAGTCAATATGAGTCTGCAATCCGGCAAATGTTGAAAGAGAAATTCCCTGAAGTCACGTTATTCTCTCAAGCAGCTGACACGACCAATCAGACCCTGTCTGGAAGCACACCCACCGCATTAGATGTACGTTTTACTGGTCGCAATTTACCTGCCAGCATTGCCAAGGCTGAGGTCTTGATTGAAAAAATGCAGGATGTTGAAGGTGCAGTGGATATCGGCTTTCAGCAGGTTTTTGCGCTTCCTGAATATTACGTCAATCTGGATCGCAAGCGGGCAGCAGAACTGGGGGTGACGACCCAGGCAGCAATAAACAGTCTGCTGGGCGCATTGGGCTCGGCAGGCACCGTCTCACCCAGCTTCTGGTCGGACCCGGTGTTTGGTTTTTCCTATGAAGTACAAACCCGAACTCCATTACATAAGTTGAGCAGTACTGATGATTTAATGAATCTACAGGTACAAACGGATAATCCGGATATCACCGTGCCGTTGGCGAGCATTGCCAGTATCACGCCACGCAATGTCGCTGGCAGTATCGGTCGCACGATGCTTAAACCAACAGTTAATGTCTTGATTAACACAGAAAACACCGATCTAGGCTCGGTCTACCAAGCTACCCAACAGATTGTGAATGAGCTGAAACAAGAAATGGTGCCAGGCAATGATATTGAAATTATGGGTCAGGCCGCCGCCATGGATGAAGCTTATCGTGACCTGCTGTTTGGTTTTTTACTGGCGGTGTTTTTCATCTACATCATCATGCTATTTAACTTTGCCTCATGGATCATGCCTTTGGTCGCATTATCCGGTGCGCCGATTGCCATTTCAGGCGCGATAATTGGCTTAATGCTCACCGGAACCACCATCAGTGTTCCGGCATTAATGGGCTTTATTATGGTCATCGGTGTATCCACCGCTAACAGCGTTCTGGTCACGACCTTTGCCAGAGACCAATGGGTAGCTGGTAAATCAGCTTTTGAAGCTGCACGCGAAGCGGCTTCAACACGATTAAGACCGGTATTAATGACTGCTCTCACTATGATTATCGGCTTGTTGCCAATGGCATTGGCACTTGGCGAAGGTGGTGAACAAAATGCACCACTCGCCCGTACAGTTATTGGTGGCTTGATGCTCGGCACATTTGCTTCTTTGTTCTTAGTGCCATGGACTTTCAGCATGATCATGCAATTTATTAAACGTCCGCAGCCCGTGAAGCTGCCGACTATTTGAGGACTTCACCATGTCAACTTTAACCAAAACAATTGTCGTTGCCGCGGTCATCGCTGTACCTGTGTGGTTTTTTACTCAACCAACCAGCGAAGCGAATATCGAACAACCCTCTTCGACAGCCGCTGAAATCCTCTCAGTGCGTGTGGCACAACCACAACGCATATCAGATTATCAGCCATTAATATTTAACGCCCGAGTAGAAGCTATTGAGCAATCGGATATTTTTGCCCGGGCAGATGGCTATGTAGAAAGCCGCTACGTGGATATTGGTGATGAAGTGAAACAAGGAGACTTATTAGCCAAACTGTCATCACCAGAATTAGAACAGGAAATTCTGCAGGCTAAGGCTGAAATCAATCGGCAGAAAGCCATGTTGGATCTGACTGAGAAAGTGGCCAAACGTTATACCAATCTTCGGGATTCCGGCGCGGTAAATGCCACGGAGGTTGATGAACGTGAAGCTGAACTGGCCGTTGCCAAAGCAACATTAGCAACTTATCAAGCCCGTCTGGAACAGTTGGAAAATGAATTTGCCTATACTGAAATTGTGGCACCTTTTGACGGCATTATTACCCGTCGCCAAGCCGAACGAGGTAATCGTATTACCCGTAGTGATGACACACCATTATTCCGCATCAGCCGTAGCGATAATTTACGGGTAATAGTGGATATTCCGCAGACCCAGTTATTTATTATTGACCAGAAAAACCCTGCAAAACTCACATTGCCTGACCTAGGAAGTAAACAAATCGATGTACCTATTTCACGTGTTTCTCGTGAAGTCAATCGAGAAACGGGCACGATGCGGGTGGAGTATCTGCTGGATAATATGGATTTGAATCTCCCCGCTGGTTTGAGCGGTGAATTAGCGATTCAGGTACAGGAAAAAGCCGATGCGGTACGTATTCCAGTCAATGCTCTGAAAACCATTCAAGGCAAACCATCAGTGATGCTGGTCAACAGTGAAAATCAGGTTGAAATCAAAACGGTTCGTGTCGGACGACTGGATAATAGTGAAGTTGAGATCCTCTCGGGATTAATCACCGATGATCGCGTGATTCTCAATCCTAATGCCCGGTTAGCTGAAGGAATCAAGGTTAACGTCTCTGAATAAAAGACAATCAGCGTGCAGACCCACTGAGTTGCAGTGGGCCTGCAAGATGTTCGGTTAGATACGGCCTGTCAGCAATAACACCAATAACACGATGACTAAGATCCCGACTATACCTGTTGGTCCATAGCCCCAGTTTCTGCTATGTGGCCACGAAGGAAGAGCTCCGACCAATAATAAAATCAAGATAATTAATAAAATAGTACTTGTAGTCATAATCATTCCCTCTCATTGAAAAGATCACGATATAAACAAAAGCTGATAGCGTCTGTACGTTGCCGTACCAATCGGCAGTCAATCTCTTTTTAAATCACTTACTGCATAATTCGTTTATAAGTTTGTTTATCAATCTGATAACAACTGCAGGCAGAAGCTTCTAATCCCTCAGCATCCATAATGGTCATATTACCTCGGTGGTAATGAATTAACTGGCGTTTATTTAATGCCGAAGCCGCCCGAGTAATACCAACTCGACGTACGCCCAACA
>NZ_JBLWYR010000036.1:0-15157 GCF_048266885.1 Methylophaga sp. | reverse complement strand
CGACGCGAAAGCGCCGGGCTTTTTTTATATTCAAAACTTGTGGTGATTTAACTTGAGCATGGCAACCCCCATGTGACATTATCGCCCGGAGCGATAATGGACGCCGGTAGGCGCCCGCAGGGCGAGATGCAGGGATGCATCTCATCAAAGTAGGTCAAAGCACAAACCACTTTTTTAGGGTGGCCTTATCCAATCTAATTTAAATTTTTCTTATCTTTATTGTGGCCTGGTGCATTTTCACTATTGCCTGGCCCAGCAGGATCATGGCCCGGTGGGACATGACCATGTTTATTGTGATGGCCGCATCCAGTAAGTATTAGAAATGTAAATACAAGAAATGTTGACACTATTTTTGATAACAAAATATTTATCCTTAACGTTAACTACAACAACTTTAACAAGTCTATCTAACTTGGATTAGGAACATCATTTTCTTTTACATTCTCAGAAGCCATTTTTTGCTTAGCAAGATTTATATCTTCTTTAGCTGCCTCAAGGCCTGATCCTGAATTACTAGTTGAACTAGCGGTATATATCAATTGTGTTAGCAAAGCAAAGTGATCAGAACCAAAGTGTGGCAAACGCCGGATATCATAGAGCTTGAAATGTTCAGTATGGAAGAGATGATCCAATGGCCATCGCATAAACCAATAATCAGCATGAAAGGTATTAAACATTCCTCTACCGATCCGCGGATCTAATAATTTACTAATTTTGCGGAATAAGCGCGTAGTGGTAGACCACGCAACATCATTAAGATCACCGGTCACAATTACAGGTAAATCGGCATCCGCGACACTTTTAGCAACCATTATCAGTTCAGCGTCACGTTCTGATGATGCTTCGTTTTCAGTTGGGCTGGGTGGAGCAGGATGGAGAAAATGGATGCGAATATCATGACCAGATGGCAAAGTTAACAGTGTATGCATTGATGGAATATCATCTTCAACCATAAATTCAGTTTTAGATTCGGATAATACATATCGGGAATAGACATGCATGCCATATAAATTTTCCTGTGGGCAACTCATCCGATAAGGATAGTCACTTTCGATGACTGCAAGTTGTGTTTGCCACCATTGATTAGTTTCCAAGGTCACTAATATATCAGGAGTATTTTCATTCACTAATGCTATGAGCTTTTCAGCATTTTTATTCGTCATCAGCACATTAGCAGTCATGATTTTGAGACTGTTTGCATTATCTAAATTAAGCGTTTGGGCTACTTCAGTCGAGTAAAGCCTTGTATACGGAAGTATCCACCAGAGCTGGTAAGCAACTACCAACAGCGTTGGCATAAACAACAGCCAGAAACTTAATTTGGAATAATCTAAGAACAGAATCTCAGCGATAAGTAATACAAAAGCCATGACAACATATTGTATTCGTGGAAAATCGTGTACACGAATCCACCATTTTTCATTGTTCGATAAGCTGAGAAAAGAAACACCAATGAATAAAACGACTAATGGCGTAAATAAATATATTAAGTTCAAAAAGAATCCTACGTTCGCAGTTTAGATCTTGTATGACGTTAGCATAAAAGAGCTTATAGGTACCCGTAAAATACATTTTGTGGATATTTCACGATGTAAGGTGTGGGAAGCGTAATTAGACGTTCATGCTTGGTGGGGAATATTAATCCGTTATAACAACTGAAAAATGATTTGTTTATAACGCGTTGTTAAGGCACTGTTTATTATCACCCAAGTCATTGTTTTACGTGACAGCCTGGGACGACTTAACAGCCCACCATCAGGTTGTCGCTTCAATGATAACAAGGTTGTTAGTCCCCCTAGAGTCATTGCCCTGATTTCCCAGCCTAGGCGACCGGATAAAGATGAGCCAAGTTCAAGTCCTTCACTCATAATCAGTTCAGTACGCAGGTAAAGGCTGCGAAGTAACGGAGCTAATATACTGGTGTCAGCTTGAATTAAATTCGCTTCATCAATCCCAATATCGGAAAGCTCATCCAGAGGAATATAAATACGGTTCTGCTCTTTAAAGTCCTGCACAATATCCTGATAGAAATTGATTAACTGCAGTGATGTACAAATGGCATCGGATTGTTGAAGCTGTTGCTGAGTCGGGGTTCCCTGAAGATGCAAAAGAAGACGCCCTACCGGATTGGCTGAAAACCGGCAATAGTCGAGAACTTCATTGAATGTTGTATAACGTGATTTAACTACATCCTGTCTAAAGGCGATTAACAAATCTTCTAATAATTGAATCGGTAATTTAAAACGGTGCACAACATCTTGTAGTGCCAGAAAAATAGGATCATTACCTACATAACAATGATCAGCGATTTCTGATAGATACTGGCTATAGGCATTGAGCAATCGTAACCTGTCTTCTGCCGGAATATTATCTTCATCGGCAAAATCATCAGCCGTTCTGGCAAAGGCATAAATGACAGCTATAGGGCGGCGTAATGCTTTGGGCAATAAAATGGAAGCTACCGGAAAATTTTCGTAATGCGATTTCGCCATATTCTGACAAAATGCATAGGCCTTATCTAACTCTGTTTTATTCCTCATCGCTAAGGTTTTGCACCGGCCTAGGCATTTGTTCTATTGGTGGCAGTTCAGTGATTTCATTTTTACTGCTAATGCCCATTTCAGTAAATTTACGCGCCCCTGGTAATACCTGACGTTCCAGAGAGCCGACTGCACTATTGAAATGATTGACGCTGATACCCAGG
This sequence comes from Methylophaga sp., assembly GCF_048266885.1. Classification (GTDB taxonomy): domain Bacteria; phylum Pseudomonadota; class Gammaproteobacteria; order Nitrosococcales; family Methylophagaceae; genus Methylophaga. The sequence goes on along the minus strand of NZ_JBLWYR010000036.1, from coordinate 12,453 downwards.
CTTTTACCAAGACTAGACAAATGATTACCGAAAGTCGAAAGCCGCTTATATAAGGTTTCACCCAACTCACGAATTACTTCAGCATTTTCTGCTAAAGCCTGTTGTTTCCAGCCATAGGAAACGGCTCTTAACAGAGCGATAAAGTTGGTGGGGGTAGCAAGAATAATATTCTGACTCATGCTGTCTTCCAATAGGGCAGGATCCACTTCAAGCGCTGCGGAGAGGAATTGTTCGCCAGGAATAAATAACACGACAAATTCGGGAGACTGTGAATATTCTGCCCAGTAATTTTTGCGGGACAGTTCCTTAATCCGGCCGCGAATGATTTGAGCATGACGTTTTAATTCCAGTTTACGCGTGAGATCATCTTTGGCCTGAATAGCGGATAAATAGGCATCCAGCGGTGTTTTGGCATCGACAATAATTTCGCGTTTTTCCGGTAAGCGAACAATCATATCGGGCCGGATACTACCTGTTTCGGTGGCCGTGTGTGTCTGTTCGTAAAAGTCACAATGCGCGACCATACCACTGAGTTCAGCTAATCGGCGTAAGGTCATTTCACCCCACTGACCCCGTACTTCAGGGCGGCGCAGTGCCTGCACCAGATTTTGCGTTTCCTGCTGCAACTGTTGTTGACTTAAATTCATTTGGGCTATGGTTGAGGTCAGGCTGCCGTAGGCCTCTTTACGATCCTTTTCAATTTCCTGAATTTGCTTGCTGGTTTGCTGCAATGCTTCATTGATTGGTTTAAGCATTTGCTCAATGGCTTTTTCTTTAGTGCCCAAATCTGCTTTGGCTTCACTTTGGAAGCGTTTCAGATTTTCTTCAGCCAGTCGCAAAAAGCTGGTGTTATTTCGCGTTAATGCTTCATTGGAAAGTTGATTAAAAGTATTGGCTAATTGTTCACGGGTTTGAGACAGAATCTCATCCATTTGGCGTTTGTTTTTCTGTTCCAGTTGTAATGTCAGATCCAGCTCAGCAATGTTTTTTTCCAGTGTGCGAATTCTGCCACTGCGGATAAACAGACCGATAACGATGCCTAGCAAAATACCAATCAACAAAACGATCAATAAGTCCTGATGTCGCAGGAAAAACTCGGGACTTAAATCCATTGTAAAATCTCATGTGGGTGATTAATCATGCAGTCAGCCTGCCAGGATTCCGGTTCATCAGTTTCGGAAATATATCCATATAAAGCCACAACTGAACGCATATGAGCATTATGTGCCGCTTGTATATCCCTTTCTGCATCGCCGATATAAATACAGTCCACTGGTTTGGCATCAACCAGTTCACAGGCATGTAACATCGGTGCGGGATGTGGCTTGCTGAATGGCGTGGTATCCGCGCTGACAATACAAGCTGCGGCATCGGTTAATTGCAATGCTTCCATTAACGGGATGGTAAGAAAAGACGGTTTATTAGTGACGACTCCCCAGCGAATGCCTTGAGCCGTAAGACCATCAAGCACTTGTTGCATCCCGATAAATAAAGCCGATTCGCGGGCAATATTTTCTGCATAAAGACTTAAAAAGCGCTGTTGTAATGTCGGGTAAACAGGATCTTCTTTTTCAATACCAAAACCCAGTTTTAACAAACCGGCACTACCATGACTGGCAACCGGGCGAATTCGTGCATGATCCAATGGTTGATGACCTTCCTGTTCTAACAGGGTATTTAATGCAAAACCCAGATCAGGTGCTGTATCGACCAATGTGCCATCTAAATCAAATAGCACAACATTAAACGGAGAAATAAACACTAGATTTTTCTACAATGAACAAGGTAGTTAACATCAACATCTCTGCTGAGTTTATAACGACGGGTCAGCGGGTTGTAACTGATACCGGTGATGTCATATACATGCAAACCAGCTTCACGACAGCAACGTGCCAGTTCCGCCGGACGAATAAAGCGTGCGTAGTCATGTGTGCCTTTGGGCAACATTTTGGCAATATATTCGGCGCCGACAATGGCTAACAGGTAGGCTTTTGGATTGCGATTCAAGGTGGAGAAAAACACATCACCGCCCGGCTTTACCATTGTTGCACAGGCGTTAATAATTGCCTGTGGATCAGGCACATGTTCCAGCATTTCCATGCAGGTCACTACATCAAATTCATCCGGATGTTTTTCCGCCATGGTTTCTGCGGTTGTCAGTTCGTATTTGATTTTCAGGCCAGCTTCCAGCGCATGCAGTTTGGCAACATTGAGTGGCATTTCGCCCATATCTATGCCAATAGTTTCTGCACCGCTTCTGACCAAAGCCTCTGTGAGAATACCGCCGCCACAACCTACGTCTACTGCCTTGGCATTTTTCAACTGAGCTCTTTCATTAATAAACGCGAGCCGCAGTGGATTAATTTCATGCAGCGGTTTGGATTGACCTTCAGGATCCCACCAGCTTGATGCCAGTGCATCGAATTTAGCGACTTCAGCCGGATCGACGTTATGTTTTGTCATGAGACAGACCTTATTTTTGTTGCCCATTGTTGAGCTTGAGCAGTGATATGCTGTGTGTTCATCGTGGTCAATTGACGTTGTTTCAACAATTGTTTGCCTGCCACCCAGACATCGGAAACCTTATCCCGGCCAGTGGCATAAACCAATTGTGACGGTAGATCATAAAAAGGTTGTGTTTCTATGTCGCTGAGATCGATAGCGATAATATCAGCAGCTTTACCGATTTCAAGTGAACCGGTGATGGAATCAATGCCCAGTGATTTCGCTGCATTAATGGTGGCCATCTGCAAGGCCTGGTAAGCCGGCACCACGCTGGGATCACCTGCCACACCTTTTGCTAACATCGCGGCCTGACGCATTTCGGCAAACATATCCAGATCGTTATTGGATGCCGCGCCATCCGTACCAATACTGAGATTGACGCCACGCTTGATGAGTTCGGCAATTGGTGTGAAGCCACTGGCCAATTTTAAATTAGACTCCGGACAATGCACGATGTGAACACCCGCTTCGGCGCACCAGTCCATTTCTTCTTCTGTTAATTGCGTCATATGTACCGCAATCAAACGCGGTGAAAGCAGCCCTAAATCTTTAAGCCTTGCCAAAGGACGCTTGCCATACTGGGCTACACTGTCATTGACCTCAGCAGCGGTCTCATGAATATGCATCTGGATTGGCAAATCCAGTTCTTCGGCATTAATGATAATAGCTTGCAGTGTTTGGTCAGAAACCGTGTAAGGGGCATGGGGTGCATAGTTGGTGGTAATACGCGGGTGATGCCGATACTTATCGTGTAAGGCCTGACCTTTGTGTAAGTACTCATTTACATCTTTTGCCCAATTGGTGGGGAATTCAATAACTACCATACCAAGACTAGCCCGAATACCGCTGCTATCGACTACTCGGGCAGTTGCTTCGGGAAAGAAGTACATATCACTGAAACAGGTGGTACCACCACGGATCATTTCGGCAATAGCCAGAGCAGAACCGGCTTCCACAAAAGCATCGCCAACAAACTGCTGTTCAGCGGGCCAGATATGGTTATTAAGCCAGGTCATCAGAGGCAAATCATCGGCTAAACCGCGGAATAATGTCATAGCGGTATGGCCATGATTATTAATTAATCCAGGCATCACGCAATGTTCATCAAGATCCTGTGTCTGAGTAGCTTGATAAAGCTGTTCCGCCTGAGTTCGCGGTAATAGCGCTACAATATTGCCTTCATTGATGACAATAGAATGATTTTCAAGAACGAGTTGTTCTGCCTTCATCGGCAGACACCAGCGGGCATTAATGATCAGATCGACGTTTTTCATAGCGTTCGATTATAACCGCCATCAGCAGGAGAACACAGTGCAAAGCATCAGTGAAATGATTCAGCCGATTAAGTGGCATGAAGAACAGCTACATTTACTGGATCAACGTTTGCTTCCTTTACAAAAGGTCTGGCTCCGTTTTGAGCATACAGATGATGTGACTAATGCGATTCGGGACATGGTGGTAAGAGGTGCGCCGGCCATTGGTGTAACGGCAGCATATGCGGTGGTATTGGCATCACGTGAAGCATGGAATAAGGCTGGTGTAAATTGGAAACAGGCTATGTTTGAGCCCCTCGCCAAACTGGCAGCATCGCGTCCTACAGCAGTGAATTTGTCTTGGGCAATCGAAAAAATGACAGCACTGTATGTAAATCTGCCCGAAACTTATTCTCCAGAAAAGGCATTATTGGAAGCAGCTATACACATTCATCAGCAGGATATTGCGGCGAACCAAACCATGGGGAAACTGGGAGCAGATTTAATTGCTGCAGACAGCATCGTTTTAACGCATTGTAATGCTGGCGCACTGGCGACTGGCGGATTTGGTACTGCGTTAGGGGTGATACGCCAGGGATATTCAGACGGCAAAATAAAACATGTTTATGTGGATGAAACACGCCCTTGGCTGCAAGGGGCGCGCTTAACGGCCTGGGAATTAATGCAAGACAAAATCCCCTGTACTTTACAGGCCGATGTTGCGGCAGCGGCTTTAATGGCTTCGGGTGAAATTGACTGGATTATTGTTGGTGCAGATCGAATTGCTGCCAATGGTGATGTGGCCAATAAAATCGGTACCTACTCATTAGCCGTTTTAGCGAAATATCACCAGGTGAAAATTATGGTGGTCGCACCACTTTCAACCATTGATTGGCAAACCAAAACTGGAAAACAAATTCCAATCGAGCAACGGCCCTCAATCGAAGTAACCCATATTGCCAACCAGCAAATTGCGCCAGATGAGGTTAATGTTTCCAATCCGGCATTTGATGTCACGCCCGCAGAGCTGATAAACGCTATTGTTACCGAAGCAGGCGTTGTGTTGTCACCCTCAACGACTACAATGAAAAACCTTCATAAGCAGAATTAAGGGGCAGAGATATGTCACAAACCGCACTGGTAACAGGCAGCAATCGGGGCATTGGGCTCGAATTATGCCGACAATTAAAAGCTCGTGGCTATGATGTGATTGCGACATGTCGTCATCGATCTCCAGCTTTGGCTGAGCTTGATGTGGAAATCATTGAAGATGTAGAAGTAAGCGATCCTATTAGTCTTAAAGCACTTTCAGAAAAGCTTGGCGATCGCAAAATTGATTGGCTAATTAATAATGCTGGTATTGCCGCTGGTTTAGGCCTGAATGATATTGATTCCAATGCTATTGATAGCTTTAAGAGCATGTTTGAAGTCAATAGCCTGGGTCCTTTGTTAACCACTCAGACGCTAGTGAAGCATATGCCCGAGGGTAGTAAGGTAGGTATTATTACCAGCCGTATGGGATCTATCGCTGATAATGACTCTGGTGGCAGTTATGCCTATCGTATGTCCAAAGCCGCAGTAAATGCCGCTGGCAAATCGCTTTCAGTTGATTTGAAACCCAAAGGCATTGCTGTGGGAATTTTGCATCCAGGTTGGGTAAGAACGGACATGACCGGCCATGGCGGTTTAATCGATGCTGATGAATCAGCGTCAGGTCTTTTGGATCGAATGGCAGAATTGAATATCGAGAACACTGGCACTTTCTGGCATATGAATGGTGAAGTGTTGCCTTGGTAAACTATCCAACGCTTTCTGAACAACAGCAACAAGACTTGCCGGCACTGTTAAAACCGGCAAGCAGAATTCCCAGCCAGTTTAGTGACAGCAGCCATCAACTGTGGCTTTGTGACACAGTTGATGGGCCGATGGTGTTGAAATTGTGTGATCATTACAATATTCATCAATCAACTTTCTGGCAAGGTATGAATAGCCTGTTTGCCATCGACTTTCCGACATCATTGGCAAGCATCGTCAACGTTTATCAACAGATTTCAGAAGTTAGTCCTTTGGCCATTCCACCATTTATTGCTGCTGAAGAATCCACTTTTGTTTTAACCAAATGGTTACCCGGTAATGACTTGCACGCGTTAGCGGTGACTCATGACACGATTAAATCTTTAAGCAGACATCTTGGCCTGTTACATCAGCAACAACATCCACAATGGGGAAGTTTGCAACAACCCGAATTCATTGCAAAAAATTGGCCGCTACGTCTTAAAAACACCTTGCAGTTGTTAGCTCAGCAACCCATTCATTTAATTGATCAGAATGTTTTAAAACTGGCCTTGATACAGGCCGAACAACTTTGTGAAAACACCTTTGTACCGATAATGCCCGATTTGCGGTGGGATCAGTTTCTGATGCAGCAAGGCAAGCTTTCTGCATTGGTCGATTTGGATGCGATTGTCTATGGTCCAAGAACGTTAGAATTTGTTTTGCTTGAATATTTGCTGGATCAATCACAGGCTGAACAGTTTGTGGCTGAATATCAGAATTATCAGGTCATCCCAGATCTTACGAATGTTCGGCTGCCTTACCGACTATTACTATTTTTGATGAATGTTTTAGGTGAGACAGATTTGAATTCCTGGCTCAACCATCCCTTACGGTTTAGTTAGACAGTTCAAGTCTGATGTTGGGCTGCTAATAACCTACGCCATTTGAAATAGCCTGCCATAGCGAGAAACAGATAAATACTGAACATCACGATAGTGGCGTAAAAGCCGGTTAATGCATAAAGCACAATCGCAGAGCTGTTAATAACCTGCCAATACAGCCAGTTTTCCAACACTTTACGCGCCATTAGTAAGGTATTCATCACCGAAAATACCATCACAAATGCATCCAGATAGGGATATTGCGTAGCATGAGCTGATAGGTAATAGCCAAACACTAAACTGAGAAAGCCACCAGTGGCAATAAAGATCAGATGATATTGCCACGGCCAGCTGTGAATATTCAGTTCTGCTGTCTGGTTTTCATGACGATGCCAAAGAATAAATCCATAGACTGCCATACCGATGTAATACAGATTGAGCAGTGCCTGCATCGGCAACTGATTTTCCCAAAACAGGATGGTGTAAATAATGGTGCTGATAAAGGCTAATGGCCAGCACCATTGTGATTCACGGGCAGCAAACAGGATATAGCCTATGCCAAGCAGCGCGGCAAATACTTCCCAGCCACTCATAGACGCCAGTCCAGCTAGCGTAATATCCCACCAAGCTGATTCAGACATCAGTCTTTGACTTGATGACGATCATTACCGATCAGTTTTAATACAAAAACACTATGTGGCATTTGGGCAAACACGGCTTCAATTTCACTGTCCATCGCATCCATCACATCCCGGTATTCGCCAAATATTTGCGTGCTTAATGTATTACGGTGCACGATCAATTTTGGATTGTTTTCTAACTTGGCAATAAACGCCAGAATTGGTTCGACAAATTGTTCTGTCAGCGGATAAAGGCTGATATCTACAGAAATTCGCATGATAGTTTCCTTAAGAAAGGAGGGGCACTAAAGCACCCCTTTAAATTAGTAGTCGTAAGATACAGTCATACCGAAAGTACGGGGATCGGCATATTGGGTATAAACCCGATCTTCATAGCCAGCTGATGGATCGATACCAAAGAAAAAGCCGCGAGAGTAATAGTCTTTATCAAACAGATTGCGACCCCACAAGGTAAATGTCCAGTTTTGCTGCTGGTACTGCAAACTTGCATTGGTAATGGCGTAAGAACTGGATTTCGCATTATGGCTGTTGGAGTAATAGAACTCATCCTTGCCCTCAACATTGGCGCGTAGAGTCCATTGCGGAGTCAGATAGACTTCACTGCCAACACTGAATGTGTAGGCAGGAGCATGAGCTTGCCTTCTGCCCTGAATATTTAATCCCGACTCATCCAGTTCAGGGTTGTCGTATTTGTCAAACGTTGCATGCAACAGACCAACTGCCGCAAAGGTTCTTAAGCGTTCATTGATCAACCAGTCAACACTTGCTTCAATACCCATATTGCGGCCTTTCGCGGCATTATCCTGATAATCAATAAAACGGGTGCCACCACCGTCGCGCGGCACACCTACAGAGGTTTTTACCTGGGCATCTTTTCGCAAACCATAAAATGCTGTGATATCGGTCACCAGACTGCCATCTAGCCATAGTGATTTCATACCGGCTTCAAGATTCCATAAATATTCATTATTGAATTTGCGTAAGCCGGGCGCCAGATCTGCTTCCGTGTTAACCCCCCCAGCTTTGTAGCCACGGGATAATGATGTGTATAAAAGGTGTTGTGGACGGAACTGATAATTCAAACCGACTTTCCCCCCGAATAACACATCGCTGTCATCCAAATCCAGTCCTTGCGAATCCTCATAATCAGCGTCCCAATGTTCAACGCGTAAACCGGTAATTAATGTCAGCTTATCGGTTAATGCGGTATCCAGCTGTCCATAAATAGCACTATTAAAGGTTTCATAGACATTATTCAGAGGAAATACTGCAGGAGTATCATTATCAAAGTATTTACGCTTAAGATCCTGTCGTTGATCGGCCAGATAAACACCGACAGACCAATCAGTTGTATTTCCAAAAATACGGCCGTCTTCATTGGATAAAGTCCGGAATTCAAATGAATAATTTTCACGTTCTCTTTTGTATTGATCAAAACCGCTATAGGGTCCAAGGCTTGGATCAAATTGGCCCATGAAGGACCAGTCATCGTCATAACTGTATTCCAAATCAGATTTGGAATACGTCAAAGTCGATTGCAACTGCAATTTACTGTTGGCACGCCAGTCAGTTTTCAGCGCAAAGGCATTGGTATGCTGTTTGTCTTTGCCCGGCTGATCTGAAAGACTGTTACGGCTATTATCCAGGGTGAAAGCGTCGTAACCATTGTCGATATTTAAATGCAGCAAATTCAGATCAATGGTCAGGTCATTACTGACCAGCCATTTCAAATGTCCACGAGCAGTCAACTCATCTTGGTTTTGGGTATTATCACGACCCAGAAAATCATTATCCATATAGCCATCTGAACGATGGGTATGCAAGGCTATACGGCCCAGTAATGTGTCCTTAATGATAGGGCCACCCACGGCTACACCGACACTGCGCGTATTGTAATTACCAATGGTGGACTGAAAATTCATATCCAGATCATTGGTGGCCTGTTTGCTTTGCATATTGATAACGCCAGCTAATGCATTGGCACCATACAACGTACCCTGTGGGCCACGTAATACTTCTACTTTCTCAATATCAAATAATGTGGCTGCGCCGCCACTGCGACTAAAATCGATACCATCAATATAAAGACCCACCGAGGGATTTAGTGGTGCCAGAAATTCACTGCGCTCACCAATACCACGGATCTGAAAGAATTGACCACGTGATGCGCCGCTGGAAAGATTTACATTCGGTGCGAGATTCAGCACATCTTCAATATGCTGAGCGCTACGTGATTCAATAATGTCTTCATCGAATGTTGTCAGACTGACCGGGATATCCTGAGCTTCCGCCGGACGGAAATCTGCACTGACCAACATGGAGGGTAAATCAGTATTTTCTAAAGTTGTTTGAGCAACGATGCCCGGAGAGAAAAGGGCACTGGTGACTGCAATGGAAAGCAGGGTGGGTTTCATGACTATCCTTTTTAAATTCATAAAAAGAACAGGGGATCACGCCATTTGCATTGATCTAGCAAGAAGGTGTTGCCGCCTGTCCCTACGCCAGTATTATCTGGATCAGGTTCATCGGGTCTCCACCAACTGGTGAATCTCAGGCCTTTCGACCACCCCGAGGCTTGTATTAGCAAGTAAGTGAAATATACAGAAAAAAGTGCCGTTTTCCCAACATTAATATCATTTAGCAGATACAAAAAAGGCGTCCGAAGACGCCTTAATGTTCGAATGATGGATAACTTAATCTTCGATTTTAGCTTTTACTGTGTCCAGACCTGAACGGAAAATACCTTGAATGGCATTGGTCGCCGTTTCGTCATTTAACTCTTTAGGCTCATGGTGGTTACCAGTGTAGCCACGGAAAAATTTAGCTAACCAGGTAACTTTGGTTTGATCGCCTTCAGCTTCAACCGTTACCCAAGCCTTATATTTGCTGACTGGAACAGCTGGAATATCATACATTTCACCGTCGATATCGACTTGTCCAACAGAACTCATTGAATCGATTTCATACATATAGCTCATAGATTCATCATCAAATTTTTTCAAAGTTTCATTGATAGTCGAATCATTTTTCAGTGTTAAAGTACGTGTTGCACCTGGTTCATTACCACCTGATGCCTCGGTAGAAATGATGGCTGGATGCCATTTATGCAGGCTGTCGAAATCTTTAACCATGTTCCAGACGGTTTCAGCATCAGCATTGATCAAAACAGTTTCTTCAACTTGCAAACGTGAAGCGCCATGAGCAAATACCAACGCAGGTAACAGGAATAAGCCTGTAGACAGGACTTTTAATACAGCTTTCATTATATTTCCTTCTTATATTTCATGTGTAATGCCAGAGTTTAGCCCGGTTAAACTACCATTACATTCCGAAATCCTAAAGGGAAAAATTCACAATGCGATAGCGTTCTGAATCGTTGAACGTTGAAGATGGGGAGCAAAAAACTCAATAAAAGCGTAACTGTAGCCCCGAAGATAACTGCCTTTACGAATTCCCATATGTGTCGTACTTGGTTTAAATAAACCACTGGCATCCAATGACTGTAAAGGTGCGTCTTTTGCGGGGTCAAAGGCCATGCTGGCTATAATTCCAATCCCAAGCCCAAGTTCAACATAGGTTTTAATGACATCGGCATCCGTGGCAGTAAAAATGACATTAGGTTTAAGACCACGTTCAATAAAAGACTGATCCTGTTGGGCGCGACCGGTAAAGCCCATCACATAGGTCAATATTGGATATTGTGAAATCGCTTCAAGAGTGAGTTTTTTTTCATTCATGAGTGGATGCCCTGGTGGAGTTATCACCGTACGATTCCATTCATAGCAAGGCAAAATAGCCAGATTATCAAATTTTGATAAGCCTTCGGTGGCAATGGCCAAATCCACTTTTCCAGTTGCGGCCATCTCTGCCACTTCGGGTGGCGTGCCTTGCACCATGTTGAGATGCACATCCGGATATTGTTCAGAAAAAGCCTTAATAGCTTTAGGTAAAGCATATCGAGCCTGAGTATGCGTAGTACCGATAGAAAGTGTACCTTTTTTCTCGTGACGACTATCTGCCGCCTGCTCACGCAGGTTGTCCACTTCCTGTAAAACACGTTCAGCCATAGCAATTACTGATTCGCCCAAAGGAGTTATCGCAGACAAACGTTTTCCATGGCGCTCAAAGATAAGTAAACCTAGTTCATCTTCAAGTAACTGAATTTGATTGCTTACGCCAGGTTGAGAAGCATGTAGTGCTTGAGCTGCTGCAGATATACTAAGACCCCGCCTTGCCACTTCGCGGACATATTTCAATTGTTGCAACTTCATCGGCTATATCCGTTTGTGTTATTTGTTGTTTTAAATATATTAACTATTCTGATAAAAAATCAATGAAGTGAATCATTTCATCTTACATTTCAATAATCGGGACTCCCCTTTGTGGGAGTTGTAATGGAACAGTGGTTTGATATTGACTGCTTTCTGATGGAGATTCATTTTCGACGATTAAGTAATTTTCCGTGTCAGACAAGTCAAGGTATTCGCATTTAAAATGTGTGCAAATTTTTAGTGCCAAAGTTAATGGTTCGGCGTTTTCGATAACTTCGTTATCAGAAGTATCTGGAGCTTGCATCAATGCTGGTGGTAGAAAATTTTGCACCGGTTCAATATATCCATTTGAATTGGCAGGGTTAATCAATACAGCTGTTATTAATGCAGAACATGCTGCTGTTATAACTAACAAAACTCGATAAGTTGTCATCTTCAGCCTCTCATCCAAGAGTGTGATTAGGGTTAGAGCATCGTCTAAACACCGTGAAAGAAATGTGAACATTTATGAGTGTGTTATTGGTCAGGTTAAGGCCATGTTAACAATACGGAAAAAAGATAAAGTTAATGGGGAATCACGCTTATATTAAAAATGAATATAGATAGAAAATAATATTCATTGATTGAATATTGCCAGCTGGTAAACTTGCTGCCAATAAAGCAGGTTAAAGGTCAATTTATTAATGGAATGGGGTTATTTGCTGGCAGGCCTGGGTGTAGGCATTATGGTCGGTATGACAGGAGTCGGTGGTGGATCGTTAATGACTCCAATCCTGATTTTTGGGTTTGGCATTCAACCTGCTATCGCAGTGGGAACGGATTTATTGTTTGCTGCGGTCACCAAAGCTGGCGGTATTTGGGCTTATTGGCGACATGGTGTGGTGCATTGGCGTGTGGTATGGCGGCTTGCAGCGGGTAGTCTTCCGGCCACGTTGCTAACGTTATGGTTTCTAAGTGCAACCGGGGTTCATGAAGGAAAGCACAATGAGCTGATTACGGTTGCACTTGGTGTCGCATTGATTTTAACGTCAAGTGCTTTACTGCTGAAAAATTGGCTGACAGGTATTATGAAAGCACGCAAAGGCCACCCTTTTGTGAACTATTTGTATCGTTTACGACAGGATGA
>NZ_JBLWYR010000035.1:0-15958 GCF_048266885.1 Methylophaga sp. | reverse complement strand
TGATGTTAGCAGTGCTTAACAAAGTTAAAATCCTGTATCTAAAGGAGAAATTCAGACGTGCTGAAAAAACGCGCCATTATACATGGTCTGATGGGTTACCGATAAGGATCAGTTTTTGTTGTCGACTGAGCTTTTTGATCGCTGCTTCACGACGGCTGGCACTGCTGCGATCAGGATGCTGTTCGTGATACACCACCTTCTGGGCTTCACTGGTGTGAAAAAAACGAGCACCGCCATTGTGATTTTGATGTTGTTTTAAGCGACGTGCTAAATCAGTGGTAATACCGGTATAAAGGTGGCCATTTGCGGCTTGAATGATATACAGCGTCCATTCAGTCTTGGTCATTAAACGCAAGCGCCACCGAATTAATACAATAACGTAGGCCAGTGGGAGCGGGGCCGTCATCAAATACATGACCTAAATGAGCTTCACATTGCTGACAGCGAACTTCGGTACGGTCCATATTGTGACTGTAATCGGGATGATGAGTCACCACGCCATGTTCCAACTGTGAGGAAAAACTTGGCCAACCACAACCGACATTAAATTTGTGGTCAGAAGCGAACAAGGCTTGGCCACAGCAAACACAATGATAATGGCCATTCTCATCGTGATCGACATAATCCCCGGAAAAAGCTGGCTCAGTACCAGCCTGACGAGTGACACGGTATTGCTCATCAGTAAGTTGTTGACGCCACTGTGCATCCGTTTTCAATTCGGAATTCATCTTGCTCATCTCAATTACAACGTGGGAGGCATTGTATAAAAAAGTGCAAAACAAATCACACTTGTCTGGTTGGTTAAGTTGCCCGAATCGTTTGTTGGATGTCGGCGCACATTCTAGGAAATTGTTTTAACAATATCTGCATGCCCTCGATATCAAACGCATCAATACGTTCCAATAACTGGCTGGCGTAACGATCCAAAGTATCAATTTGATGATTACTGGCCAGTTTGGCTATCTCGTGAGCAAAGGTTTTAATGTCAGTCATACTGTTACTTTGCGTGGCATTTCGCCATATTTCATCAATATCCGTTTGAAAATGGTTAAATATCGATAAGAGTTGCTGCTTGTCCAGTTTTGACCAATCCTGCTGTGGTGTTGCGGTCACTTCCACCTCAACAGTTTGATATTGTAAAAACACACTTAAAGCATGAAATAATTCATTGCGCAGTACGGGTTTACGCAGATACGCATCAAAATACTGCAATTTATCTTGATCATAAGCATCTTTCATCACTGAAGCGGTCAGGGCGACCACAGGTAAATCAGCTTTCATCAATTTGATTCGTTGGGCAGCTTCATAGCCATCCATCACCGGCATGCGGATATCCATCAACACTAGATCTACCGGATTATTTTTAACGAAATCCACAGCCAGCTGACCATTCTCAGCCTCGCTGGTTCGAATATTACTGTTAATGAAATGCTGCCGAATCAGCTCACGATTATGATTGACATCATCGACAATCAACATATGTGCTGGCTCAAAACGTATATGACTGGCATCAAATGCTAACGCCTGTTGCCGAAGTTTATCACTGGCGATAGCGGCAATATCGATTCCAGGCAAATCAATGCTGAATATGGAACCTTCGCCGCTTTTACTTTGCAGATGGATTTGACCGCCCATCATCTCAATCAAACGACGAGTGATGGATAAACCAAGGCCTGTGCCGCCATATTTGCGAACATCTTGGCCTGATTGTTGAGCAAAAATTTCGAAAATGTGTTCGACTTCAGTGTCTGGAATACCGATGCCAGTGTCTTCCACTCGGATGTGTAAATCTAACTTGCTTAAATGATCATCGACATTATCAGCGTGCACATGAATCCCAACATGGCCAGTATCGGTGAACTTCACCGCATTACTAATCAGATTGAACAACACCTGCCGGAGGCGTGTAGCATCCAGTAATAATCCGTGCGGTAAGCTCGGATCAACATCTAAATGCAACGCCAAGTCTTTATTGCGAATCTGCAGAATAAACATATTGGCTATTTCATCAAATAACTGATGAGGATCGGTGGCTGTTTTATTGAGGAGAAGTTTGCCGGCTTCGATTTTCGATAAATCGAGAATATCGTTGATTAGTAACAACAATGTGTTTCCCGCACCGCGTATAGTTTTAATAAAGGCTTTAAGCCGTGGTTCAGTGACTTGCTCGTCCAGCAATTCTGTAAACCCCAATATCGCATTCATTGGCGTACGGATTTCATGGCTCATATTGGCAAGAAATTGCGATTTAGCTAGGTTCGCTGCTTCAGCATGTGTCTTTGCTTCTTTTAGAGAATTTTCCAACGTTATACGATCGCCCATGTTCAGATAAAAACCCAGAAAGGCAGGTTTACCTTGATATTGGATCGCAATGATCGAAAACAATCCCTGAATGATTTGGTCTGTTAAAGTTTTAATTTTGACCAATTCACCGGTAATTTCCCCTTCTTTGGCAAGCTTTTCCAACACACCTTGACGTTGACCAAGATCAGCATAAAACTCATGAACTTTAAGGGTTTGTTGTTGCTCAGCTGTAAAGCCAAGTTCCTTATAACAATGTTCATTGGCAAGCAAAATACTGCCATCTGTAGCGGAAGTCACCATCAGGCTCATTGGCATGACATTAATCAGATGTAATAACTGCGCTTCACTATCCCGAAGCTGTTGTTCCGAAGCCAGACGTTTGTTGACTTCAATTTGTAAACGTCGATTCCAATAAACACTAGCAAGCAAAATAAGCAGTAATACTGCTGCAACTTGAATTAACAAAGTGTAATTGGTGCGTTGTATGGTGTTGACTGACATCCAGCGTTGATCAATGGTGCGTTTTTCTTCAACTGTTATGGCTGCCAAAGCTTTGTTGATGATAGACAAGAGTTCGGGGTGATCTTTGATGATACCCATATGCAGTGCAGCAGAATAATCTCTGACAATACTGGTATTAAGATGAGTTAACCCCGCCTGACTGGCATTGTAGGTTATGGTAGCGATAATATCGAAATAACCATCAATTTCTTCTGCTGCCAGCATGGCTAAGCCTTCCCTCACAGAAGGTACGTACACAATGTCAATTTCTGGGTAATAGGCCAGTAAAATCGACTCGGCATAATAGCCTTTTACAACACCGACCGGTTTGTTATTGAATTCACTCAGACTAGCTAAATGGCCAAATTTGGTTGTTGCGATGGCCAGTGGATAATCCAGATAGGGAATAGTCATATCAAGAAATGTTTCACGAAAAGTATTTCGAGAAAGTGCCGCGATGAGGTCAATTTGCTTTTCCTGTGCACCTTCGATAACGGATTGCCAGTCTGAATATGTTTCTAGCTGAAACTGTAGACCGGTTTGTTTGCTGATAATCTGTAGATAGTCAGCACTTATACCACTGTGATCACCATTTTTATCAATGAAATCAAAGGGTGGCCAATACGGGTCGACCCCAATCTTGATGATTGGATGATTTTCAATCCATTGTTTTTCATCCTCGGTTAAATCAAGTCGACTTTGCTCGTAGGGCAATACCTCAAATGCACTACTGTCACTTACCACGGCATACCATTTATCAATAATTTGCTGTTTTTCAGCAGCTGTAATCGCTGCTAAGGATTTTTCAATAATGCTGTGTAAAAGGGGATAGCGTTTATCAACAGCAACGGAGGTATCCGTGGTTAGACCGGGAACTTTGGCAGCCACTCTCAGATTGGATAGGTAGCGCTGTTTGATGACATTGGTGGCGACCGCTATATTCCCGATATAAGCATCGGCTTTGGAAAATGAAACTGCTTCCAGAGAATCGTCGTTGGAATCTGTTAACACTAGATCCAAATCTGGATAATTGATTTTAAGCCAGTTATGCAAGTAGGAGTCTTCATTTACCGCGAGCTTAAGCCCGGATAAATCTTCCATAGAATAAATATCATCACGATGTTGCTGAACGATAATACCAAGCGACAGGCTCACGTATGGTTTACTAAATAACAAAAACTCCTGTCTTTCCTCATTAGCTGCCGCGCAACTCAACCCCATCAGCTCCCCATCACGCATTTTTTCCATGGTGTTGGCCCAGATATCAGGTTTAACGGTTATATTAAGGCCACTTTTTTCACTGATAAGCTTTAATATATCTGCTGCAATACCATCATGATCGCCATCCTCATTAACAAAGTCATAAGGCGCCCAGCTGTAATCTGCTCCCAATAAAACTTCTGGATTATTGTCGATCCATGCCTGCTCTTCTTCTGTAAATGTCAGCGCCGACAGCCGGCAACTTAGCAATAGCAGAACAAAAAATATTAGCCAGTTAGCTTTGATTGGCAATGGCAACAAATTCATCAATATGTTCCAGTAGTAGATTGACTAAGTACGGATCAAAATGACTACTGCTATGTTTCCTGATGTAATCAATAGTGTCATCCAATGACCAGGCTTCTTTATAGACGCGTTTATGTAACAAAGCATCAAATACATCTATTAAACCGACGATACGTCCATAGATATGAATATCCTGTCCTTTCAGACTTTGGGGATAACCACTACCATCCCATTTTTCATGATGCTGGTGAGCGATGATGGCGGCAGCTTTGGTGTATTTTCGTTTCGAGTTATTAAGAATTTTAAAGGCACGACTGGTATGGGTTTTCATAATGGCAAACTCGTCTTCAGTGAGTTTGCCCGGCTTATGTAATATCGAATGCGGGATGGTGATTTTGCCAATATCATGCATTGGTGCGGCATGAAAAAGAATATCCGCATCTTCATCTGTCAAACTCTCATGATATAAGGCTAATAATCTGCAACATTCGGCGACCCGGCGGATATGTTTGCCAGTTTCATCTGAGGTGGATTCCATCAACTCGGTTAATACATAAATCATTTCAAGTTGATTTTGTTCCAGCTCGGTCATTAGACGTTGCTGATTTTGTTCGTATTTGTGCTGTAGAGAAAGATTATTTTGTTGCAGGAGTTTTTTAGCTCGATATAGAGAGAGATGTGTATTAACCCTGGCTAAAAGTTCTTCTGCATGAAACGGTTTACAGAGATAGTCGACTGCACCGGCCTGAAATCCTTGGCTGATGGAATCGACATCAACCTTTGCCGTGACAAAAATAATGGGGATATCCAGAAATCGTGGCTCTGCTTTGATACGCCGACAAACTTCATAGCCATCCATATCCGGCATCATAATATCCAGCAGAATCAGGTCATATTCATGCGTTCGCATCAATGCGAGCGCTTCCTGTCCACGGGTAGCAAAGGAAAGGTTATAAGGCTCTTCTTTGAGAAAATTCATTGCCACCTGAATGTTATCAGGTACATCGTCCACGATTAAAACATTGGCGCTATTATCCATCGCGATTCCTTGTATACAGATACTTTTGCGGCGATCTTATTGATACTGCATATGGCATCTGCTGAAAATAACAGTAACTTCATAGCTTGTCTATTCGTCTTATTATTTATGGATCAAATATTTGTAAGCGATTGTAATCTGACTGATAACTATATAATTGAGTTGCAAGGATGAGTAATAAAATCGAAGTAAGTATCATGTGAATTTAACGATGGGGATGCACTAATGGCTTTGCAAAAAGCACCACAATGGCAGGCTTTACTCGATACAGAGTTTGAACAGCCCTACATGCAGCAATTAAAAGTATTTTTACAGCAGCAGAAAACACAACATAAAGTTATATATCCGCACTCATCAAATTGGTTCCATGCTTTGGAAACTACACCATTATCTCAGGTGAAAGTCGTTATTCTTGGCCAGGATCCATATCATCAGCCTGAGCAAGCCCACGGCTTATGCTTTTCAGTCAAACCCGGTGTGACAATTCCACCTTCTTTAATGAATATCTATAAAGAACTAAATAACGACCTGGGTATTGCTCCTGCCAAACATGGTTATCTGGAAGCGTGGGCCAAACAAGGCGTTTTGTTACTGAATGCTGTTTTAACGGTAGAGCATGGGCAAGCCAATGCGCATCAGGGAAAAGGCTGGGAACAATTTACTGATAGGGTCATCAGTCTGGTTAATCAACAATGTGAAAATGTGGTGTTTATGCTGTGGGGTAGTTATGCACAGAAAAAAGGCGCGGCAATTGATAACCAACGCCACTTAGTATTAAAAGCACCACATCCTTCACCGCTGTCCGCACATCGCGGTTTTTTAGGTTGCAAACATTTCAGCCAGGCCAACGAATATTTACAACAACATGGTCAATCCCCTATAGATTGGCAGTTGCCGCCATCGGTTTAGCTTTTTTATTTAGATTTAGCAAACCGCAAAGATTTATCCAATACAGCCGATGGGCAGGCTTGATACAATTCGCGCCATGATAAATTTCAGTCAACTTTCTTTACGTCGTGGACCCCGTTTACTGTTTGAAGCTGCCAATCTGGTGATTCATCCCGGACAACGCATCGGTTTGACCGGCGCCAATGGCACTGGTAAATCTAGCTTGTTTGCGATGATCCGCAATGAGATACACGCTGACAGCGGTGATCTGACGTTTCCTGAATCCTGGGTGATTGCCCATGTTGCTCAGGAAACGCCAGCGGTCGATACAACTGCCATTGATTATGTGTTGCAGGGTGATGCCGAACTGAGTCAGCTGCTCACACAATTGGCACAAGCAGAAAAGAACAATGATGGTCATTTACAAACCCAGTTGCATGACAAAATAGGCTTGATTGATGGTTATACCGGCCGCAGTCGGGCTGCAAAACTTCTGCATGGATTAGGGTTTACTGCTGAGCAGCAGGAACATCCTGTCAGAACCTTTTCAGGTGGCTGGCGTATGCGACTTAACCTGGCCCAGGCTCTGATGTGCCGTAGTGACTTATTGCTGCTGGACGAGCCTACGAATCACTTGGATCTCGAAGCCGTCTATTGGTTAGAAGAATGGCTTCGTAGTTATAGCGGAACCTTGCTGGTTATCTCACATGATCGTGAGTTTCTCGACAGGGTAGTTACGCATATCGCCCATATCGAGCAACAGCGCATTAAACTTTATACGGGTAATTATTCGGATTTTGAAATAGCCCGTGCCGAGCATCTGGCCAATCAGCAATCCGCTTATCAGAAACAGCAATCTGAAATCGCCCATATCCGTGACTTTGTGAATCGTTTCAAAGCTAAAGCGACCAAAGCCAAGCAGGCTCAAAGTCGTATCAAGGCACTTGAGCGAATGGAAAAAATTGCTCCAGCGCATGTGGATTCTCCGTTTCATTTCAGCTTTTTTGAGCCGCGGCATTTAACCACGCCAATTTTAGCGCTGGATAAAGCCAGTGTTGGTTATCAGCAAACCCCGTTAATTGAGAATATCAAGCTCCACCTTGCTCCCGGCGATCGTATCGGTTTGTTAGGACCTAACGGTGCCGGTAAATCGACATTAATCAAACTGATTGCCGGTGAACTGGAACCGCTCAGCGGGAAACGTCGCGAAGGCAAAGATATTGTTATCGGTTATTTTGCACAGCATCAATTAGAGCAATTACGTCCTGATGAAAGTGCAATGAAGCACTTACAGCGGCTGGACCCAATGGCTACCGAACAGGATTGCCGTAATTTTCTCGGCGGTTTTGGCTTTAATGGCGATACCGCTCTGGAACCGGTTGCTCCGTTCTCTGGTGGCGAAAAAGCCCGGTTGGTTTTAGCCTTATTGGTTTATCAGCGGCCGGCTTTATTGTTATTGGATGAACCTACCAATCACCTGGATTTGGAAATGCGGCTAGCATTGACCATGGCTTTGCAGGAATACGAAGGCGCATTAGTGGTGGTATCGCATGATCGCTATTTCCTGCGTAATGTCACCGATGATCTATGGCTGGTAGCTGATGGCAAAGCTGCTGCTTTTGAAGGTGACCTCGATGATTACCGGCAGTTGCGATTAGGCCGTGAAACGGTTAATACCTCTGCTGATAAAAATCCTGCCGCCAACAACGCTAAAAAACTAGATCGTCAGGCGGCAGCACAACAGCGTCAGAAATTACAGCCTTTGCGTAACCAAGTAAAAAAAGCCGAGCAAATCCTCGATAAACAGAACGCTGAACTTGCCAAAATAGAATTACAACTCGCTGATACAACGCTGTATGAAGCGGCCAATAAAGAAAAACTCAAAGACCTGTTACACCAGCAAGCTGCGACCAAGGCGGCATTGGAACAGGCTGAAATGGACTGGCTTGAAGCCAGTGAAATACTTGAAAACGCAGAAACTGCAGAGGTTTAATCCGTGGCATTATTGTCTTTAAAACAGCTGACCGTCAGTTATGGTGGCCCAAATTTACTTGATAAAGTCGACTTTCAGCTCGATAAAGGTGAGCGGGTATGTCTTGTAGGCCGTAACGGTGCCGGTAAATCCACTTTGATGAAAGTCATTGCCGGAGAGATCACTCCGGATGGTGGTGAAATGGTGGGCTTACAAGAACTGAAAATTGCCAGGCTGGAGCAGGAAGTCCCTGCTGGCACGGCTGGCAGTGTGTTTGATGTTGTGGCGGCTGGGCTGGGTGAAGTAGGGCCTCTATTGGTCGAATATCACCATATTGTTCAACAACTGCAACACGATAGTAGTGAACAAATTCTCAACAAGCTGGAAAAAGCCCAGCATAAACTCGAAGCAGTGGATGGCTGGAGTCTGGAACAACAGGTAGAAACAGTCATTTCTCGACTATCGTTGGATGCCGATGTTGAATTTGCCAGCTTGTCAGGAGGCATGAAGCGCCGTGTTTTATTAGCTCAAGCTTTAGTCCGTCAACCGGATATTTTATTACTGGATGAGCCGACCAACCATCTGGATATCAGTTCTATTACCTGGTTGGAAGGCTTCCTGAAAAGCTATGGCGGCACCTTATTATTCATTACCCATGATCGTAGTTTTCTCCAAGCCTTGGCTACTCGAATTGTGCAGTTAGACCGTGGTCAACTGGTGAGCTTCCCGGGTGATTACAAAAGCTTTCTGGAGAAACGGGAGGCTTTACTGTCAGCCGAAGCAGAGCAGAATGCACAGTTTGATAAAAAACTGGCCCAAGAAGAAGTGTGGATTCGTCAGGGCATTAAAGCCCGTCGCACTCGTAACGAAGGTCGTGTAAGAGCACTGGAGAAACTACGCCGGGAACGTGGTCAACGGCGTGAAGTGCAGGGCAATGTGTCCATGCAGATTCAAGTAGGCGATCGCAGTGGCAAGCTGGTGGTCGAGGTTGAGAACATCAGTCAGGCATTTGATGGCCGGCAACTGTTCAAAGATTTCTCAACGGTGATCCAGCGCGGTGATCGCATTGGTATTATCGGGCCCAATGGCTGTGGTAAAAGTACTTTACTGTCGATTTTGTTGGGGCGGGCTGAACCACAATCCGGAACAGTAAAATTAGGTACCAATCTGCAAGTGGCATATTTTGATCAATTACGCAGCCAACTCGATGAAGAGGCTAGTGTGGTGGACAATGTCGGGCAAGGGAGAGACTTTGTTGATATCAATGGCAGCCCTAAACATGTGATTGGTTATTTGCAAGATTTCCTGTTCACACCGGATAGAGCCAGAACACCAGTAAAAGCATTGTCAGGTGGTGAGCGAAATCGTTTATTACTGGCGAAATTATTTACTCAGCCAGCCAATTTACTTGTCTTGGATGAGCCAACCAATGACCTTGATGCAGAAACGCTTGAATTGCTTGAAGATTTGTTACTGGGCTTTACTGGCACCATGCTACTGGTCAGCCATGATCGAAGTTTTCTGAATAATGTGGTGACCAGTTGCATCGTATTTGATGAAGATAAACAGGTCCGTGAATATGTTGGTGGTTATGATGATTGGCTGGCACAACGCCAACAGTCTGCGAAACAGGAAAAGCCTACTGCTAAACTGGAGCCAGCATCTGCTGCAAAATCAGCCAAGAAAAAGTCAACTTTAACGTATCAACAGCAATTAGATTTGAAAGCACTACCATTAGAGATTGAAAAACTCGAGCAACAAATTGCTACGCTAACAGAAAAAATGGGGGCCGCTGATTTTTATCAGCAGGATGCCAATAAGATTAAACAGGTTCAGACACAAATAGCGGATTTGGAAAAGTCGCTGGACTCTGCCTTTGAAAAATGGGAAAAGTTAGAAGCATTACAAAACGCCTAGCGGCAATATTGATAAGCATAAAAAAAGCCGCTGTCTCATGAGTAAGACAGCGGCTTTTTTATTATTTGTTATTCGTCTAACAACGCATCGCGATTGTCTTCACGGAAACGCGGCAGAATCCACATTTCATACATCGATACCACCCACATAAAGGCAAATGATAATGCCATAGCACCACCACCAATAATAACAAACCAGGCAAAGTTCGGATGTAGTTTGGTTAACCACCAAGCACTGATATCAATTAGCAGAAAGATATACGGCATGGAAATTACGGTGACTTTCAAAACTTTAGGCACACCGGCTGCCAGGCTGAATATCAAGCCAACAAACATGAAGATAAAGGCAATACCGAATAAGTGAATATGTGAAACACGGGCAAGTGATGCAATACTGGCTCCTGTATCAACTACGGCTCGTTCCTTTATCTGTTTAAAATCCGAGTAGTCTGGAATGGCACCACCAGCATCAGCGTTATGACAGATAATACATTTGGCATCAAAAATTTGTCTAATACCATCATTTTCATAGGAATCTTCTGTTGCACCGGCATGTACCCAGCTAATGATCTTAGCGCGTTCATCATCGGTAGCCATCGGTTTCATTGAACCGTGTAGCTTATTTTCAAGCAAAGAATTGTTTCGGTTA
Organism: Methylophaga sp.; assembly: GCF_048266885.1. Lineage (GTDB taxonomy): Bacteria > Pseudomonadota > Gammaproteobacteria > Nitrosococcales > Methylophagaceae > Methylophaga. The sequence continues at coordinate 5,183 of NZ_JBLWYR010000035.1, read as the reverse complement.
CCGTAATAGCTGTAAACGATATCATCTACGGAAAGGCCATACTTGCCATCAGCCAAACCATGAGTAAGCTGAATTTGAACAATTGCCATCAAATAACCTACTGCCACCACAACCAAATAACCGGTAAAAAGTGCTTTTAATGAGGTGCCTTGACTTGCGAGATTGAGGTTGTGATTTCTTGCCATGTTGTTTCCCTTATTTTTATTGTGTTTATTCTATTACATCACGTATTTGCTGAGTAGCCAAAAACGTTATTTACTACCAAAAACCTGTTGCAAAATTTCGGATGTGCGTGCCGTTGGATTGTTACGAATCTTTTGTTCTTCCGCTGCAATCATGATAAATAATCCATCTAACGCTTGAGCCGTTACATAATCTGGTAAATCCATATTGATATCTTGTCCAACTACCGGCAGCGAACTTACTTTGTCGTCTAGCTGATTGTAATAGCGGGTAGCGCCGACCTCATTGAGTGAGGTGTCTATAATCGGTTCAAACAAACCGGCAAGCTTGTTACGCGTTTTATCTTCAAAAAAACGGGTCGCCGCATCATTTTCACCATTTAAAATGTTACGAGCATCGTCGATAGTCATTTTTTTAATCGCATCAATCATAATTGAAGTCGCTTGCGGCGCTGCTTTTTCTGCAGCCAGATTGATACTTTGCTCAAAGTCATCTGCCATTTTGTTCAAACCTAACTGGCGCATTAACCCCGCAGCTTGTTGAACGCGAGGAGGCAATGGAATACGAATTTGTGGATTATTCAGGTATCCACCTTCCTGACTGACTTTTTCTACCGCTTTTTTGGTGCCTACTTCCAATGCCTCTTTTAAGCCATTTACAATCGTATCAGGGCTTAACTCAGCACCTTGTTGGCTTCCCAATGCAGAACTACCGGCTTTACTGAAGTCATTGAGGAATTGCTTCCAATCGGCGTTAGCAGGAACAGCCGTAGCGAGAAGAAATAACGTGAATAAAATACTACTAAGTTTTGCTTGTTTGGTCATAACGGAATTCCTTTCATACGACTTAAGATCGTGCCGTCTAAGCCTGTAAGCGTCAAGCTATGCTTTATTGTCATTACAAATAACACACAAAAAAAAAGCCGGCTAATTACTTAACCGGCTTTTCATGTCTGTATCGGATCAGGTTATCAGCTAGGGACAACGTTTTCCGCTTGTGGACCTTTTTGACCTTGTGTCACTTCCATCGTGACAGATTGGCCTTCTTTCAGAGTTCTGAAACCATCTGATTTAATCGCGCTGTGATGTACAAATACATCTGGACCGTCGGCGCGTTCAATAAAGCCGAATCCTTTTGCGTCATTGAACCATTTCACTGTACCTGTAACTTGCTCTGCCATATCAACCTCAATATCTTAAATCTTCTGCTAACTTAACTCCTAAGCTAGCTTACACTACCCCTTGAAAAGGGGTTAATCGCATTGTACGCCCAAAATTTAACAAAAAGTCACATTTATTTTGGCTTTAACAACTTTTTTTTATCTTAAAAAACACCTTAAAAAAGTATAAAAAAAACGGTTAGCCATTGAATTTATTGCGATTATTTGAAACGTGGCATTCAAAAGATTCACATTTAATGATTATACCCAATGCCAGTTTAGCAACTACGGTAGCGGATAAAATGCGCGATTTAGCCTTTAACCTAGACTAAACCGGCTTGAAATCAGCTGGCTTTTCAGAGCCGTCTCCAAAAAAGAATTTTTCCAGTTCAGTCTTTAAAAAGGACTGAGATTTGGGATCTGCCAACGATAAACGATATTCATTTATCAACATGGTTTGATGTGCTACCCACATTTGCCAGGCTTCTTTTGAGACACTTTCATAGATTTTTTTGCCCAATTCGCCAGGATAGGGTGGGAAATCAAGTGCTTCAGCTTCTTTGTTGAGTTTTACACAATGCACGGTACGTGTCATAGCATCCTCTCGGTTGATGATAAGAATTCAATTAATTGTTTAACCGGAGCAGGTAAGCCCAGTGTTAACGCCTGATCTATTTTAACCCAGATATGCTGTTTATTCTCGGCAACCATATCAATTGGGTCTGCAGTGAAAATATAGGGTTGGATGTTTAGTTTGAAGTGGCTAAAAACATGCTTGATTTCAGGCGTTGTGGATTTAAAGGTGATATTTTTTATCGGCAGAATATGTTCTGCTGCCTCAGCGGTCTGGCCTTCTGGAAAGCTCCATAAGCCGCCCCAAATACCACTTTGTGGTCGTTGTTCTAATAATATGTATTTATCTTGATTGATGTACACAAACCAGTTTGTCTGACGCGTTGGTTGCTGTTTTTTTGCTTTTCGCACTGGAAATAAAGTGGGTTCACCTGTTGCGAAGGCCTGACAATCGGTTTGCAAAGGGCAGTTCTTACAATCCGGACGGCTGCGGGTACATAGGGTTGCCCCTAAATCCATTTGTGCCTGAATGTAATTCGCAATGCGTTCTGTGGGCAATAACTGTTCTGCACGGTGCCACATGGCGGCTTCAGCTTGTTTTTCACCCGGCCAGATTTTAATCGCATCATACCGAGCTAACACACGTTTTACATTGCCATCCAAAATTGGAAACTGTTGTTGATATGCCAGAGCCATAATAGCTCCAGCAGTTGAACGTCCTATTCCGGGCAAATCTAGTAAGTCTTGAAAATCTTCCGGCACCTTGGCGTTATGCAGTTGTTGCATTTGAACAGCTGCTTTATGCAGATTTCTTCCGCGAGCATAGTATCCCAGGCCTGACCATAAACTGAGAACGTCATCTATATTGGCATTCGCCAAAGCAGTAACATCAGGGAAACGATTTATAAAGCGGTGGTAATAAGGGATAACGGTGGCAACCTGAGTCTGTTGTAACATCACTTCAGATAGCCAAACATGGTAAGGCGAAGCATTTATCTGCCAAGGTAAATCCTTACGACCGTGTTGGTCATACCAGGCTAATAAACGTTCGCTGAAGGTGCTAGTAGTCAAAATAGAATCAGGCCGAGCTCGATAATGAGCACGGCCTTTGGTGTGTTATTGATTAGAATAAACCCTTGAGTTTTTCTTTCAGCAAGTCTTCTGCTGAAGGTGAGGTTTCTTCTTCAGATTTGCCTTCTGAAGATTGCTCTTCTGTAACTGGCTCATCAGTTGGTTCTGCAGATGAATCAGATTTAGACTCTATGCCCAGCTTGCCGCCTAGCAAACCTCCAAGGCCATCGCCAAGTTTTTCTTTCAGTTTTTCTTCGGCCTTGGCTTTTACTTCATCAGTAGCTTGTTCTTTTAAAACAGCTGCTAAATCAACTTTTGGTCGTGGATTATCAAAACTACCAGTAATTTTAACCGGAATTGTCAGCCCTTTAAGGTCTTCTAGCGTTTTGCCACCTTGGCCTTCAGCGGTACCAACTATTGAAACACGAACGGCATAATCAATAACTTCTCGTGGGATATCGATATCACCAGATCCAGTGACGCGCAATAATGGCGACATCAGCTCAAGATCCTGGTTGTTCACAATGCCTTCATTCGCGGTAAAAGAGCCTTTCAAGCTACTGAAATCAGTTTGCACTGGTTCGTTAGTTTCTGCGGCTTTTTGTCCGGACAGAACCGCCTTAGCTTGGCGAATTGCTTCGGCAATATTAATGCCTTTTAAAGCGCCATCAGTAAAAGAAAAGGCACCATTGCCGTTCAGACTTTGTTTAATGGCATCAATATCTTTACCACTACCATTGAGCTTTACATTGGCATTTGCTGTACCTGCGATACGATCATTGCCAGTTAGATCTTTCAGTAAGGGGCCGGCCTGAACTCCCTGCAGATTTTCATCAACAGCAAGTTTCAGGTTTTCCCCTCGGGCATCAATATTGACATTACCTTGATACTTTCCCTGATATAAATCCGCTGATAATGGGCTAAGTTTTATCAAACCATCTTTGGCATCAATGGTAATCACAATGTTTTCAGTGCTAATGCCACTGGCTTTAAGCTTACCGATCTTCATGCTGCCTTTAGCATTGATATCACGCAAAGTTGCTAACGGTAATTCATTTGAGCCTGCAGCCGTAACGGTGGCAGGGGTTGAAACTTCTTTTGCCGTATTATCTTCGTCTTCCTTAACCGGTGGGGGTAGGTATCGATCAGCATCAATTTGATCTAACGTCAGAGTAAAATTGTAAGAGGGTTTTTCAAAGTTGCTGATACCAAACTGACCGGCTAACTGGCTTTGATCGAGAGTCAGTTGTAAATCTTTGGCAGTAATAGAGTTTTTAGTACCACTAATTTCAGTACTTAGTTGAACCAGCTCCAATGTGCTGGGGTCGGCCATTTCGGGTAATTCAATTTTTAAATCATTAGCTAATTTACGCAGATTGAAAGGTTTGATTTGTACGTTACCGTTAAATGCCAGATCATCAGACAGAATCTTTTCACCTTGCAAACGTCCATTCATCGTGAGATCAGCCAATTTAATAGCCAGATCATTAGCTTGAAAGGTTTCATCTGCCAGATTAGCAACAATATTAGTGTTTACATCCAGCTTAGCCTTACCACCAGGCAGCTTTTCATTTTCGAGGTCAGCTGTAATAACAAGATTGTTAATACGGTGTTGTTGCGTGGCTAAATTAGCTTCAATTAAACCGCTTAATTTGGCATCAATTTTTTGCTCAGTGCCAGTGGCCTGCAGATCCATTACAAGATTATTGATGGTAACCAATTCACTAGCCATATTGGCATTAATATCAGCCTCAAGATTTAAATTGGCCTGTTGCAGTGGCATTGCAGAGCTATTAGCAACAGTATTGAGTTTCAGTGATTCTAGTGCATAAATTTGTTTTTCTAAATCAACAATGATTTTAGTATCGAGTTTAATATGTGCTTTGGCTTCTGGCTTGCTGCTAATGAGATCAAATGATGTAGTTAAAGCTGTCGGTTCACCAGGAATTAATGGATCTGTGTCGAGGTTGAGATTACGTAATTGGAAATTTTCATCTTTGCTGGCATCAGACCATAATACATTGGCATTGCTTAATTTGACTCCTGCAATATTAATAGCTGACAGGCCGCCGCTGGCTGGGTCAGTTGAAGAGCTCTCGGCAGTAGTTGAGACATCCGCGTCAGCTGGATCTTCCGCTTTTGTCAGATCATCCCAGTTTGTAACGCCTTCTTCATTCGTCTCTAGGTTTAGTAGCAA
>NZ_JBLWYR010000034.1:0-21186 GCF_048266885.1 Methylophaga sp. | reverse complement strand
GCAAATAACCAACCCATGCCTATCAGCGTCAATAATGAGGGGGCGACCAAACTACGTCGCAGGTTATCCAGCAGTTTCCATTTTGATAATAAAGAAAGCGGGTTTTTCCGCCATGGCGTTAGGCTGTCATCCTTGCGGTTTGTGCATAAAACATTGGGCATTAACCAGCCGATTAATTGCCAGTCACCACGGATCCAACGGTGGCGACGACTGGCTTCACTGGTATAGGTAGAAGGGTGCGACTCGATGAGGTCGACATCAGTAATCAAACCTGAACGTGCGTAGCCACCTTCGAGTAAGTCATGACTTAGGATCAGGTTTTCAGGCAACCGGCCTTCCGTTACTTGCCGGAAGGCATCAACATCGTAAATACCTTTGCCGACGAACGATCCTTCGCCAAAAATATCCTGGTACACATCTGAGACTTCGCGAGTGTAGGGATCAATGCCCGATGCACCCGAAAACAATTTACTGAAGCGGGATTGGTTGGCACTGGCAAGGCTAATCGATGCACGCGGTTGCAAAATGGCATAACCATCAACAATCCGGCCGACATTGGCATCAAACACCGGCCGATTAAGTGGATGCGCCAAATTACCGATCAACGCATGTGCTGCATCACGAGGTAACTGAGTATCGGTATCCAACGTAATGACATATTGGATGCTCGATAAAATATCGGTATCACCGACAATATCCGAGAAAGCGTCTAACGCCCCACCACGCAGTCGGGCATTAAAATGTTCTAATTTGCCGCGTTTGCGTTCATAGCCCATCCAGATTTTTTCATATGGATTCCACATCCTTGGACGATGAAATAGGTAGAAAATGCCTGGCCGGTCCTCATTTCGATAAGTTGCGTTTAGTGTTTCCACAGCCTTGCTTGCATAACTGATGATCGCAGCATCTTCTGGCAACGTTTCCGTTGCAGCATCGTGAAAATCTGTCAGCAAAGCAAAAAACAGATTGGCATCTCGGTTACCCAGATAACGAATTTGTATTGCTTCAATCAGTTCATCCACATCCTTAGTACTTGCGATTAACGTCGGCACGATAACCATGGTGCGATGCTGCTGTGGGATGCCCAGCGAAAAATCCAGCCGTGGCAAAACACGTGGCGGCAGTAATAAGGTAATAAATTGATTGATAAGGGGAGTGGTTAACGCCGAAACACTCATTAACAGTGGAATAGCAAATAAACCAAGCTGCCAGCCTGGAACATTTATCTGATAAAGCCAGTTCAATATCAGCAGCGTTGAAAGCAGTGGCAGTAACACTACGGGTCCGAGATATAGCGATAATCGAGAGCGTTTAATTAGGCGTCTGGCTTTTAACGTCCAGGAAATTTCGCAGTTCACCGAACGTTCCAGCAAAGTCCGTCCGTTATCAATTAAATAAAAACCAATATGTGCTGTGCGATGATTTGCACCGACAGTTAAGGATGCCTGTGCTGCGAGCTGTAGGCAGCCTTGCGCCACTTCTAATTCACTGCAACTACTGTGGCGGGCAATATCTTCGATAACGTGTCGGTAACGATCGCGCGTTGCAAAATCTTGTTGCGGATAAATGTCCGGATCGCCTTCGCGTAACGCTTGTTCAACCACGCTGAGGGATTCGACGTATTTTTTCCAGTCCATGATGCCGATAAAACGTAAACTACTGAAACTGTTGGCAATGGAGATTTGATTCGCCGCCGCTACGCGACCAGAGGACTCAGATAATTGGGTAGCTGTGACACCTTGCTCTAATAATTTATGTTCTACCCAGGTTTGCACAAAGGCCATGGCCGGGCCTTGTGCCTGAAGCCGAGCATAAAACTCTTCGACAAAAGAGGCCGTTAACGGCACATCAGCATCGGCAAACTCAGCCAGAAGATTAATCAGTTTTTTCGGTTCATCTTCCGCCATTGCCAGCATGCGATCAGCCCAGGTGATCGCGGCATCGCGTTCTTCCCGGCGTTGGGCAATGCGTACAGCCACACGGCGCAAATTTTCCAATAAGGCCAATTGCAGCATTATGGGAAATGCCCAGAGTTCGCCAAGCTTTAACGGTTCAACCGTTTGATAAGCAGCAATAAATTGGCTGGCATTATCACTGTCCAGTCGGCCATCCATATGTGAAATTAATTCAATGGCCAGGTCATAAACCCGTGGATAACCGGCAGATAAGCCGTTTGCGAGTTTGGGTAATTCTCTGCTGTATCCACGGGGTAAATGGTTTTTGGCTAATAGGATTTGTTGTTCAATAAGATAAAAGTTGTCCAGCAACCACGCTTCTGCGGGCACCATGGTTTGCCCAGCCGTGGCGGCTTTTGTCACAACGTCATAAGCTGTATGCAGAACGCGCGAATTATCGGCTAGTCTGGGAAGTAACTTATCTGAATCGAGCTTGGGATCTATTTGATGTTCATGCGCTAAGGTCATCGCATGGCGTTTGAGTTGCTCGATGCTTAATAACTCTGAGCGCAACAACTCCGTGTCCTTGTCATTCCGCAGGAGATGTCGCTTACGTGCTGCCAATCCGAACTCTTTGATATCTATGTCGATCTCCTCGTTCGAATGTGATGGTAGAAAATAGGCGGAGGTGGTTTCGCTTATCTAGTGGGGATTAATGACCAGTATGGGCTCAATATCTATGTGGGGTATGACGAATTTGAGCAGATCCGGGGTGAAGCAACGAAACACCCATTAAGCCTGGCTTTATGCCTAAAACGCGTGGTTCAATAAACTTCTATCGCTATGCCGACAAATGTTGCATTGCAGCAGCTCAGCAGTGAATTAGTAGAGTAGAGAGATTTTGAGCAGATGTATTTGATTTAAGTTAAGCAAAATCCTGAGTGCCAACAAGCATTTCACCTTATGGCATTTTTAAGTGTTGGCGTAGCATGGGAACCGTAAGTCAACGAAACAACCAAGAGGTGATTATCATGTGGACTAAACCAGAATATTCAGATATGCGTTTTGGCTTCGAAGTAACGATGTATATTTGCAATCGTTAAGATTCGAAATAACGCACAACAAGAAGCCTCCGAAAGGGGGCTTTTTTGTGGGTGAGTGTTAGGGATTAAAACACGAAATCCAATTCTTAAATATCAAATTTCAGACATAAAAAAAGCACTCATGAATGTGTGCCTGTTTTATTTATTACCTGGACCAGTATCAACTACCAATACTAAAAATCTACTGGATTTTAAATATTTTTATATTAATTTACGACAATCATTGTTCCTGTACATAGTGAGCTGGGAACGTTGCTATAGAGTTTAAAGCTAACTTTATGTTTCAGTTTTACTTTTTAATATTCTGAAAAGCTTTTGCAAGTAGTAAAGGGGCTGACTTTCCAGACATTCTTCTTGGTTTTCTTCCAAATCGACGACTTATTTCTAACTCATGTTGCTCTTGTGCATCTAACTCTTGGATGAGTCGATCTAATTCATCCTGACTATGAATTATGGCGTGTTCTAATACGCTACTTCTTCGGGTTTTAAGAGGCATTTTAATGATTCCATATAGGTAAATAAATTCAGAGCATGATCTATTGAAAAAGTTCAACTTTATCCGATAGATAGTAAGTCTTTGGCTAGTCAGGGGTTTTCGGCTTGGTCAACAACAGACAATTCTATGAACAACGCTTAATCTTTCTCGGTATGCCTAAGCCTTGGTTTTAGCTTGTCCAAATACATTTCCTATCGGTCGACTGATTTCAGCACGGGTCATCAGACATAAAAAAGGCACTTAAAATAAGTGCCTTTTTTATATAGTGCAGGGGAGGGATCAGCCAACACATGTGGATTTAGTGCCAATCATTATTAGCTAATGGCGGTCTTATCCCGTGTAGTGAAGCCAACCCCTTTGACCTCGAATTACATACTTTCTGCTTCAGATATAGCCTTTCTGACCAAACGTCCAGCTCCGCCAGTCACATCGGCGTTTTTAATCTGTTCGAGGTTTACCGGTTCACCTACGATGATCACACCGCCCATACCCGTACCAATATGCGGCGTGCATTTGTATACGTAAATACCTTCCTGAGTGAAGGTCCGTTGGTAATTTTCACTCATCGGTGAGTTCCATTTCTCGGCACCTTCGGGAATCAAACCATCAATTGATTCAGAGTTGTGTGTGCTCATATTGTTCCAAGAGACAGAGTCACCAGGATTAATTTTGACGACCAACGGATTAAATATTAGGCCTTCTGCTGTGACGACATGAGTTTGTACGCCTTCACTTTTTGGCTCGTCGGCTTTAGCGGCTGTTTCTTCAGTTGCCATGGTGTTCTCTGTCTGATCAACTTCAGCAGCAGGTTCATTTTCAATCACCACTTCAGCTTCCGGTGCGCTCGGTGGGGTTTCTTCAATCGCTTCTATGTTGCTCTGATTTTCGGAGCTCATTTCAGTTTCTGGGGTTTGTGCGTTTTCGGAATTGTCATCGCTACCACAGCCCGTAAACAGCGTAGCGGCCGCGAACGTCATAGTCAGTGCAAGGGTAATTTTTTTCGTCTGTGTTAACGTCGAAGTCGATTTAAACATGTGTTGTACTCTCCTGATAAAAAATCTTGTTCAAGGTTAGGACAGTGGCAAACCTCGTCCGTTCGCTATAACGTTAAACCTCCAATTATTGTCACCCCCGTTTTTTCGGGAAAAGACATAAAGCAAAATCCTGAGTCTGGACAAGCAAATCACCTTATGGCCTTTTTAAAAGTCGGCGTAAGATTTGAATCGTAAGTTAACGAAATAACCGGGAGGTGATTATCATGTGGACTAAACCAGAATATTCAGACATGCGTTTCGGTTTCGAAGTAACGATGTACATCTGTAATCGTTAAGATTTGAAACAACGCAAAACAAGAAGCCCCCGGAAGGGGGCTTTTTTGTGGTCGGCTTATGGGACTATCCCCCATCCAACCTTTAAAAATTTCCGAATCTCAAATTTCAGACATAAAAAAGCACTCATAAATGAGTGCCAGTTTTTATGGTGCCCGGGGCCGGAGTCGAACCGGCACAGCCGCAAAGCCGAGGGATTTTAAGTCCCTTGTGTCTACCAATTTCACCACCCGGGCAGCAAGCCGCACATTATAAACAAGATTGAGCAATTGTTCATACCCATTTCAGTTATTTTTTGCTTGAAGTGGGCAAATGGTAATGGCTTTCGATCATTTCTCTGGTCAAAATCCCATAAATTCGGTCGATCATCGGGGTGCTTTGTCGGCTGACGTATAACGCTTCTACTTCATATTTATTAAGGGCTTGATAGGCTTCATGCAGGCTGGTATGCAGTGAGATTTTATGTACATTGCGTCTAGTTGCTGGGATTTGCATCAAATCGATTTCCGACTCATCTTCGTCTTCTTTAACGCTTACCGCTCTCGCCAAGTCGCTGGCGGGCATTAAGGCAATCGGATTGCGTTCTTTAGTTATCACTATCCATTCTGGATTATTTTCGAGTGTGTGCAGGGCAAGTTCACGATTAATTTTCTGGTTCAATACGGCGATATTGCGTTGCATTGCTGCACCGACACTGATTTTGCGAAGTGTTTGCGAGATGGGATCATTACGAAAATCTAACCCTTTTACCCGCATCATGTTGACGAATAGCGGTTCCTGTTTGAAATAATCGTGGGTAATCAGACTGGAAAAGACGATGGCGAGCATGCCGGGCAGAATGATTTCTGGGTTGCCGGTGAGTTCCAGCATCGCCATTAATGCCGCAAGCGGTGCTTTTAACGTGGCGGACATCATCGCGCACATGCCTAAAACGGCATAAAAGGTCATTGATGAAGCATAGTCGGGCAATATCAACTGACCTAAATAGCCCAAGATAGCGCCAGCGCAGGCGCCTACCACCATGGTTGGGCCAATGACTCCGGCTGGAATTCCCAGGCCAACGGTGGCGGAAGATAACAGCAGTTTCATTACCATGATGATGACCAGCGTGCCGATGGCAATATCATTGGCGGAAATACTGCCAATAATGCCGTAGCCCATTCCCATCACTTCCGGCACCATCATGCCGCACAGCCCCATTAGAATTCCGGCGTAAACCGGACGTAACCAGGATGGGTGATTGGTGCAGAGATTGGTAAATAGCGTCAGCGTTTTTAATGCAATGGTGGCTAAGCCGCCGATGACAATACCGAGGAAAATGATGTATGGCAGTTCCCATAGCGACTGCATCTGGGCGGTGAGGTTAATAAATACAGTATCGTCGCCAAAGGTCAGCCGACAGACTACTGCGCCGGTGACGGAAGCCAGGATCACCGGAATAAAGCTGGCGATGTAATATTCCATCATGATGACTTCCATGGCGAAAATCACCCCAGCGATAGGCGTATTAAATGATGCGGCAATTGCTGCGGCGGCACCTGAGGCGACTAGGACGCGAACACTGTTGTTGGGGAGTTCCAGACTATTCGCTAACAAACTGCCACTGGCGGCACCCAGATGTACGCCGGGACCTTCACGACCCACCGAGTGGCCGGTAATGATGGCGATACTTGTACCCAGGAATTGCCGAACGGCATTTTGCCAGGGGAGACGACCTTCGTAGGCTGACAGGCGTTCGATAACATGCAGAATGCCTGTGGTACGTTGTTCCTGATTTAAACCATAAAACAACAATCCGATAAGTAGGCCACCGAGAATAGGTAAACCCAACAGACCCCACCAGGGCAGGCTGGCAAAACCTTCAACTTCGCCGGAGGGCAACAACAGCATTTGCCCATGTTCAATGGTGAGTCTGAGCAGAATAATGGCAAGGCTTGCCAATAATCCGGTGATAACGGCGAGCACATAGAGCTTTACGCCTAATCTACCAAATATGAAGTACTGTCGGATTTTTTCCAGCATCAGCCCTATATAACTTTGGAAAATCGCTGTTTTGCTTGTTGACTGTATTTATCAAACGCCATGCAGATATTACGGATTAACAAGCGACCAGCTGGTAAGACCACAATGTTCTTCCAGTTATACTGCAACAGACCATCTTCGGCAAATTGTTCGAGTTGAGGATAGGCATTGGCAAAATATTCTTTAAATTGAATGCCATATTCTTGTTCGATTTCCATGATATTCAATTCGAAATCACAGATTAGACGGGTAATGATTTGGCGTCGTAATTTGTCATCCTCTGTCAGGCTAATGCCACGCATTAACGGCAGCTGATTTTGTTTGAGCAGATTGTCGTATTCGAGCAGGGTTTTTACGTTCTGTGCATAAGCATCGCCAATATTACCTATTGAAGTGATACCAAAACCGATCAGGTCACACTCGGCGTGAGTGGCATAACCCTGAAAATTACGATGCAGCCGATTTTGTTGTTGGGCCAGACTGAGTTCATCGTCCGGTTTGGCAAAGTGATCCATACCGATATATTGATAACCGGCTTGGGTTAATTTGTTAATTGATAGCTGCAAGATACTCAGCTTCTGTTCAGCGGAAGGTAAGTCTTCACTTTGAATTTGGCGCTGGGTTTTAAACAACTTTGGCATATGGGCATAGTTGAATAACGAGATGCGATCAGGATCGGCAGCGATGATTTTATCGAGCGTGGTATTAAAGCCGGATAACGCTTGCAGCGGCAGCCCGTAAATCAAATCCACACTGATCGAGCGAAACTGATGCTGGCGGGCGGCGTCAATCACGGCTAGGGTTTCGGCCTCGGATTGAATGCGGTTAACCGCTTTTTGCACGGCCGGATCAAAATCCTGTATTCCCAGACTAATTCTGTTGAACCCTATTTTCTTTAACAGAGCGATGGTATCGGCATTGGCTTCACGGGGATCAATTTCAATCGAGATATCAGCATCATCGGCAATATGAAAATGACGACGGGTTTCATTCATCAGATCCTGCATTTGTTGTTCACTGATAAATGTCGGTGTGCCACCGCCCCAGTGCAGTTGGGTCACTGATCTGCTGCTATCAATCAATGCCGATTTAAGGGCCAGTTCTTTGTAGATGTTTTCAAGATACGGGGCGGCATGGTCGCGATTTTTGGTGATAATTTTGTTGCAGGCACAATAAAAACACACGGTATCGCAAAACGGTAAATGGAAATACAGAGACAGTGGTCCGCCACGCTGATTGGATAGTTCAGCATGTTCAATGAACTCCTTCGCTTTAAAACTTTCGTGAAATTCTAAAGCCGTGGGGTAGGAGGTATATCTTGGCCCAGCAGTATCGTATTTCTGGATAAGTTGGCGATTCATAATCAGCTGATTTTGCAATGCAAAGTCCTGTAAAACAGTTTGGCGATGATTATAAACAGCGGGGTTTTATCGCGAGCGGCTAACGCCCGCTTTATTGATCCAGATCAGACAGGAAAACGTTGCTCGTCTTCGGGATGGGCTCTCAGTCCAAGGAGTGTTTCGATACCGTCAATTAATTCGGAACCCCCGCCGTAGTTACAATCTGTTGCTTATGCGGGTCATTATGGGCTTGCACAGGCCATGTATTAATATTTGGTTATACAGTCATCTCCGGTATCATTAACGCTTTATTTCAGCAGGTATGGCAGCAATATAATGAAAGTTCTGGTCATTGGTAGTGGCGGTCGTGAGCATGCGCTGGCTTGGAAACTTAAACAATCACCGCGTTGCAGTGAAGTTTTTGTCGCCCCGGGCAACCCGGGAACCGCAAATGAGGCGGGTGTCAGCAATGTGGATATCGCGGTAGAAGATATTGATGCGCTAGTTGCATTTGCACAGCAGAATGATATCGGTTTAACAGTTGTCGGCCCGGAAATTCCATTAGTTAATGGTGTCGTCGATGCCTTTGAGAAAGCCGGTTTACGTTGCTTTGGCCCGAGTAAAGAAGCCGCACAACTAGAAGCCTCTAAATCCTTCACCAAAGATTTTCTCGCCCGTCATCAAATCCCCACTGCTGCTTATCAAGTCTTTACCAACATCTCTAATGCTATCGAATACATTCTGAAATGTGGCGCGCCTATCGTTGTTAAAGCTGATGGTTTAGCGGCTGGCAAAGGCGTTATTGTCGCGCAGACCGTTGAAGAAGCCATTGCTGCCGTTGAAGACATGTTATCCGGTAATGCCTTTGGTGAAGCTGGTCATCGTGTGGTTATCGAAGAGTTTATGACCGGCGAAGAAGCTAGCTTTATTGTGATGGTTGATGGTGAACATATTCTGCCATTAGCAACATCTCAAGATCACAAAGCTCGTGATGATGGTGATAAAGGTCCGAATACTGGCGGCATGGGGGCTTATTCTCCAGCACCCGTGGTCACTGATACCGTATTTGATCGCGTCATGCGTGAAGTCATTGTGCCGACTGTAGAAGGTATGGCAGCAGATGGTCGTCCGTACACAGGCTTTTTATATGCGGGCCTGATGATCGATGAAATGGGTGCGCCACGAGTGGTGGAATATAACTGCCGGTTTGGCGATCCTGAAACTCAACCAATTTTGATGCGCCTGCTTTCGGATTTAGTCGAATTGTGTGAAGCCGCATTAGATAAACGTTTGGATGAAGTGACAGCTGAATGGGATCCTCGCGCTGCGGTGGGTGTGGTGATGGCGGCTGGTGGCTATCCTGACAACTATAAAAAAGGCGATGTGATTAGCGGGTTGGATGTTGTGGATTCGGCTGATACCAGAGTATTCCATGCCGGAACGGCATTTGATCAAGATAAAGTTGTCACCGCTGGTGGCCGTGTTTTATGTGTGACCGCTCTTGGCGAAGGTGTTGCTGCTGCTCAACAACAAGCCTATGCAGGCGTGGCAAAAATTCAATGGCAAGATGCTTATTATCGTACTGATATAGCTTACCGCGCAGTGGCCCGCGAGCAACATCAAAACTAATACGTTACGTTTTTAAGAAGAGGACGGAATGTCATTATCCCATCCGATTATTGCGGTAACTGGTTCGTCCGGTGCTGGAACGTCAACTGTAAAACGTGCATTTGAGGATGTTTTTCGTCGTACCCATGTCAATCCGGTTGTTGTAGAAGGTGACAGCTTTCATCGCTACAATCGTGTAGAAATGCGTGCCGCTGTTGCTAAGGCAGAAGCAGAGGGACGTTCGCTGACACATTTCGGACCGGAAGCGAATTGTCTGGATAGATTGGAAACATTATTTCGGACCTACTCAGAAACTGGGCGCGGCGAAAAACGTCATTACATTCACGATGAAGATGAAGCAATTAAGTTTAATCAGTCACCGGGTACCTTTACCGATTGGGAAGAACTGAATCACGATAGTGATTTGTTGTTTTATGAAGGGCTGCATGGGGGCATCGTCACCGATGAAGTCAATATTGCTCAATACACTGACTTATTGATTGGTGTCGTGCCAGTAATAAATATTGAGTGGATACAAAAGATCAAACGGGATTGTGCCAACCGCGGTTATTCTCAGGATGCCGTTGTCGATATTATCTTGAAGCGGATGCCAGATTATATTCATCACATCATTCCGCAATTTTCGCGTACACATATCAACTTTCAACGTGTGCCATTAATTGATACTTCCAACCCGTTTGTCATGCATGACATTCCAACAGCAGATGAAAGCTTGTGTGTCATTCGTTTTAAAGACCCGAAAATGGCGGATTTTCCGTATTACCTTTCGATGTTAAAAGATTCGTTTATGTCACGACCCAATAACATTGTGGTGCCTGGTGTGAAAATGGGGCTGGCAATCGAAGTTATTTTGGCGCCGTTTGTAGAAGAATTGATGCAGAAAAAGCGGCAAAATAGTTGATTAAGTTTCTAAAAGTAGCGATGTGTCGAATTATATGAAATTCTCAGATTGGCAATTCCGGCGAGCATGTAATGCTTTAAATGATGATGGTGTGATTGCCTATCCAACGGAAGCGGTATTCGGTGTGGGCTGTGATCCGTGGAGTGAAACTGCCATTATTCAACTATTGGCAATGAAACGACGTCCATTTGAAAAAGGGCTAATTCTGATTGCGGCCGACTTTAACCAGTTGCAGGATTTCATTGAGCCATTGCCGGCCGACATACTGGCAAAAATTACCCAAAGCTGGCCCGGTCCCAATACCTGGCTGTTACCAGTTCAAAGTCATGTTTCTCCGTTCTTAACAGGTGGTCGAGATACGCTGGCGGTCAGAGTAACAGCCCATCCTCTGGCGGCAGAATTATCGCGTCGCTTTGGTGGTCCACTGGTTTCTAGTAGCGCCAATATCACCGGTTTACGTCCCGCAAAAAACGTCCATCAAGTGCATTGGCAATTACCGGAGTTGGATTATGTACTACCCGGGGCCTTGGGCGGGGCAACAAAACCATCATCCATTCGTGATGCCTTTTCGGATGAGGTATTGCGATGAGCGCACCTAATATTGATGCAGTACGTGAGTATTTACTCTCGTTGCAAGATAGTATTTGTAAAGAAGTTGAAGCTGCAGATGGTAAACAAATGTTTGCAGTAGATAACTGGGAACGGCCTGCTGGTGGCGGTGGACGAACCCGTGTTTTAAATAATGGTGCAGTGTTTGAGCAGGCCGGGGTCAACTTTTCAGAAGTCAGTGGTGATAATTTACCGCCCTCAGCAACGGCCAGTCGACCTGAACTCGCTGGGCGTAGTTTTCAGGCAATGGGCGTTTCGCTGGTAATTCATCCGCATAACCCGTATGTGCCAACCTCTCATGCCAATGTACGTTTCTTTATTGCCGAAAAAGCTGGCGAAGAACCGATCTGGTGGTTTGGCGGTGGCTATGATCTGACGCCGTATTACACTTTTGATGAAGATGTGATTCATTGGCATCAAACGGCTAAAAATGCCTGTGATCCCTTTGGTGAAACTGTTTATGACGATTACAAAAAATGGTGCGATGAGTATTTCTTTTTGAAGCATCGCAATGAGCCGCGAGGCGTTGGCGGTCTATTTTTTGATGATTTAAATGAACCGGATTTTGAACAGTGTTTTGGCTTGCTGCAAAGTGTTGGCAACAGTTACACAGCAGCGTATTTACCCATCGTCGAACGACGTAAAGATTTAAGTTATACCGAACAACAGCGTGACTTTCAGCTGTATCGTCGCGGTCGTTATGTGGAATTTAATCTGGTGTATGACCGGGGTACGTTGTTTGGCTTACAGTCTGGTGGCCGTACCGAGTCGATTCTGATGTCGTTACCGCCATTGGTGAAATGGCGCTATAACTGGCAACCCGAACCGGACTCTGCTGAAGCCCGGCTATATGATCATTACTTGCAGCCGCAGGATTGGCTTAAGACTCTTTAGATAACAAGGCCAGCTGGTCAGCTTGGTATTCGCTGATTAACGGATCGATAACTTGATCCAGTTGTCCTGACATCACTTCATCCAATTTATATAACGTCAAATTGATTCGATGATCGGTAATTCGGCCTTGAGGATAGTTATAGGTGCGAATGCGTTCACTGCGATCGCCACTACCGACGAGTAATCGGCGAGTTTCAGCCTGTTCAGAAGCTTGTTTTTCCTGCTTGGCCGCCATGATACGTGACTGCAAAACCGACATCGCTTTGGCGCGGTTTTTATGTTGTGAGCGTTCTTCCTGACATTCAACAATGATGCCGGTTGGAATATGGGTAATACGTACAGCGGAATCAGTAGTGTTGACGTGCTGTCCACCGGCACCAGATGAACGGAAGGTATCCATTTTGATATCGGCCGGGTTGATATCAATCTGATCGATTTCATCAGCTTCTGGCAAGATCGCAACAGTACAGGCAGAAGTATGGATTCGCCCTTGGGATTCAGTTTCTGGAACGCGTTGTACTCGATGTGCACCGGATTCAAATTTCAGTCGTGAATAGGCACCATCACCAACGATACGCGCGATGATCTCTTTATAACCACCATGTTCGCCTTCCTGGGCGTTTAATATTTCTACCTGCCAGCGACGTGTTTCAGCATAGCGACTGTACATCCGGAATAAATCACCCGAAAAAATCGCCGCTTCATCACCACCAGTACCGGCACGAACTTCCAAAAAGATATTGCGTTGATCATTGGGATCTTTAGGCAGCAACAGTTTCTGTAAATCAATGGCCAGTTGTTCTTGTTTTTCTTCGGCGATAGCTAGTTCTTCTTTGGCCATTTCACGCATCTCAGGATCTTTTTCCTGCATCATTGCCTGAGCATCTTTCAAATCACTCAAGGTCTGCAGATACATGCCAAAGTGTTTAACAACGGGCTCTAGCTGCGCATATTCTTGCGATAAGGTGCGAAATTTATTCTGATTGGCCATGGTTTCCGGATCAGAAAGCAGGCCACTGATCTCTTCATGGCGATCAACTAACGCTTCAAGTTTATGCCTGATGGAATCTTTCACAGATCAATCCTTAATATTAAATAAACGACGAGCAGCATCAATCATGGGATTATTTTCATCTGATTCAAATGCCGATTGCCGCAGTTGTCTACTGGGTTCATGTAATAGTTTGTTGGTCAGCGTGCGAGCCAGTTCAGTCATTACCATTTCTGCATTTATACCCAGTTCCAGCTGGCGTAACGCTTTATCAACGGCTTGGGTACTGAGCATTTGGCCCTGATCGCGTATCGCTCTTATGACCGGCACAGTATCTTGACTGCGCATCCAGCCGGCAAAATGATCGGCCTGGGTATCAATAATTTCTTCTGCTTGCTTGGCCGCATCACGACGTGACTGCAAATTCTCTTCAATAATGTCATGCAAATCATCTACGCTGTATAAGTAGATGTCTTCTAGTTGACCTACTTCAGCTTCAATATCTCGTGGAACTGCAATATCCACCATAAAAATGGGTCGTCGCTTGCGCAGTTTCAATGCACTTTCAACAGTACCTTTGCCTAAAATTGGTAATTGACTAGCGGTCGAGCTGATCACGATATCAGCTTCGGCAAGATGAGCAGGAATTTCACTTAAACTGATAGCATAGCCATTCACCGATGTTGCCAGTAGATGGGCTCTTTCAACTGTGCGATTGGCAATAATCAGTCGTTTGATGCCATTATCAAATAAATGGCGGGCCACTAATTCTATGGTTTCCCCGGCGCCGATTAAAAGCGCGGTTGATTCGGCCAGATTACTGAATATTTGTTTGGCTAGGCTGACTGCAGCAAAGGCAACGGAAACCGGGCTATTGCCAATTGCCGTATCGGTGCGCACTTGTTTAGCAACGGCAAAGGCATGTTGAAATAAACGGCCTAAAGATTTTCCCAAAGCCTGCGCATTTAAGGCCTGGGTGTAAGCTGTTTTTAATTGACCGAGGATTTGCGGTTCACCAAGTACCAATGAGTCCAGACCACAGGCAACCCGAAATAAATGTCTTACGGCATCAGCGCCTTCATAGCGATATATATATGACTGTAAGGAATTGGCATCTTGTTGCTGGAAGTTATGCAACCATAGCAAGACGCTATTGTCATAATCTTCGTCGAGATGACAGTATATTTCGGTGCGGTTGCAGGTTGAGACAATGACTGCTTCAATCACACTGTCATTCAACATCAGTGACGCCAAAGCCAAAGGTAATTTATCAGCATCAAAGCTAAGCTTCTCGCGCACAGCAACCGGGGCGGTTGTGTGATTAATGCCGTAAGTGACAAGATGCATAATTAAGGAGTCGTGTTGTATGCTGTTAAACTTTGCAGCCTTCAGCTAGGTTGTCTTATATTTTGGTCTGGACAAGACTAATTCGCCATTCTATCAAACTCAATCAGTCAGGTCGTTGAATTATGGATTTATTGCAACAGTTACGCTGTCATTCCACACAGTTTGCCTCATCGGCAACTTGGTTGATGATACCTATTTTACTGTTTGGATGCGCTGCTACTGCTCAGCAATCAGACGAAAAGACCACGCTGCAGCCGGTTGAAATAACTGAACCTGTGGCAGATGAAACTGCGCAAGCCGAGATGGATTTGCCACTCACTCCTGAACTGGTTTATTACGTTTTGGCGGCGGAGATTGCCGGGCAACGCGGGCAACTGGATATTGCGGTGGATTTATATAATCAGGCTTCAGAATTAACCGACTCGCCTAATCTGGCAGGCCGTTCCGCACGGATATCCACTTTTTCCCGAGATCCCAAACGAATTGATCGTGCCTTAACGCGTTGGCAGGAAGTTTCACCGGAAGAAGCCGAAGTGTATGTGATGCGGGTACCATTTTTGTTAATGGAAGATAACTATCCCGAAGTCGTTAAAAGCATGAATAAAGCCTTGGCTCTGGATCCGGCGAACAAAGAAAAATATTTGGAGAGTCTTGCTGCAAATTTAAGTGAAAAAGGCGATCCCGAGCGAGGCTTACAGACCCTTCTGGAGTTAGACCTTTTTAAAAATGATGATCCGGCAGCGCGGTTCACCTATGCTCGATTAGCGGCTTATTTCCAGCGCTTTGATGTGTCTGAAATTGCAGTGGATGAACTGCTCGAAGAGTACCCACGTAATGAAGCCTATCTCGCTCTCAAAGCGGATTTGTTGCAAACAGCGAATAAAAATGAAGAAGCGTTAAAACTGATTGCCAAAGCCGCAGAGCAAGAAGGTGCTAGTGAGTCATTACGTTTTACCTACGGCAAGTTATTAGGTGAAAGTGGTCAATCAGAAAAAGCGAGAGAGATTTTTGAATCGTTGCATTTGGAAAATCCAGAAAACCCCGATGTGTTGTTTGCGCTGGGATTATTGGCTTTAGAACGTGAAGACGGGCAAACCGCCAAAACGTTTTTTAGTCAGTTGTTACAAATGGGGGATGCCGGCGGCCAAGCCAGTTACTTTATGGGGCTGGCTGAAGAAATGAATGGCAGTATTGATTCGGCATTAGTTTGGTTTGCCTCAGTGCCTGCAGACAGTCAGCGTTTTGAAATGGCGCAAACCCGTTATATCAATTTGTTGGCTGAACAAGGTGATATCGATAAAGCGCGCCAACATTTGAAATTACTGCGTCAAGAACGTCCTCAGCAGGCGATTGATTTCTATTTATTTGAGTCCGCTTTTTTACGCGATCAGGGCATGCCAGAAGAGTCGGTCAACGTGTTAAGTGAAGCGTTAATTAATCATCCTGGGAATGTGGATTTGTTATATAGCCGTGCCATGGTGGCCGAATCAATTGGCAAGCTGAAGATGCTGGAGGATGATTTGCGTACCATTTTAAAAATTGATCCCGAAAATGCCCAAGCTATGAATGCGTTAGGTTATACCTTGACCGATCGTACTGAGCGCCATGAAGAAGCATTAGAATTGATTAACAAAGCTTTGGAATTGCGTCCGAATGACCCGTATTACCTGGATAGCCTAGGCTGGGTGTATTACCGAATGGGTGATTTGGAAAAAGCAGAATATTACCTGCGAGAAGCGGTGAAGATTCAGGCGGATGCGGAATTTGTAGCGCATCTTGGTGAAGTATTGTGGGTGCAAAATAAAAAAAGTGAAGCGAAAAAATATTGGGACCAAGGTTTAAAATTAGACCCAAATAACAAGGTGCTTCAGGAGACCCTGCAGCGGTTAACAAAATGAAACAATGGCTGGTAATTTTCGCGGTTGTGCTGCTCACAGCTTGTACACCATTTTGGCAAACAAAGCCGTTAGAGCCTGCCGAAGCGTTGTGGGAAAACCGTCAGCTATCCTTAAAACAATTGGATGAATGGTCTTTCCGAGGACGTACAGTCATTCGCCAAGGTAAAGAAGGTTGGAATGTCGGCGTAACGTGGCAACAGCATCAAGATGATTTTAACATCCGTTTATTTGGCCCGTTTGCTCAAGGCGCGGTTGAATTAAAAGGCGATGCTGAATTAGTCACTATGACTTTTTCAGATGGTGAAACCTATTCAGCAGAAACTCCAGAACAATTACTTGCTGAAGTAATGGGCTGGTTATTACCTGTGAGTGCGCTACGCGATTGGGTGAGAGGTTTACCGCACGATGAAGTCAAGATCGATGAAAAAACATTGGATGATAAAGGGCGATTGATCACGCTTTCACAAGCCGGTTGGGAAGTGGAGTTTGTCGATTATGTGCCGTTGGAAGGTAATGATGTTCCAGCCAAAATATTTATTGAACATCCACAATTAAGTATTCGCTTGGTCATGAATGGTTGGAAAGTTGGTCAATGAATGAATGGTGGCCTGCACCGGCAAAACTAAACTTATTTCTGCATATTACGGGTCGGCGACCCGATGGTTATCACGAATTGCAAACAGCATTTCAGTTTCTTGATCATGGTGACAAGCTGAAATTTAGCCTCACCGAAGATTCCAAAATCGAGTTACTAGATGATTTGCAAGATGTGTCTGCAGAGGACAATCTAATCGTCCGTGCGGCAAAACTTTTGCAACGCACAACACAATCTAAGTTCGGTGCAACTATCCAACTCGAAAAACATCTGCCTATGGGGGGCGGTCTGGGAGGTGGCAGTTCAGATGCTGCAACCACCTTGGTTGCGCTGAATAAGCTCTGGCGATGCAATTTAACCGAAGACCAATTGGCAACGTTAGGATTGCAGTTGGGCGCAGATGTGCCTGTTTTTGTGCGTGGTCATGCCGCATGGGCTGAAGGTGTAGGAGAAATATTTACCAGGATTGATCCTGCAGAACCTTGGTATTTAGTTATCTTTCCAGAATGCGCCGTCTCTACAGCAGAAATATTTTCTGCAACGCAATTGACACGCGATTGTGATCCCATCACAATAGCGGGCTTCCTTGCGGGGGAAGGCAGTAACATTTGCGAACCGGTGGTGAAAAAATTGTATCCATCAGTTGCACAAGCGTTGGCTTGGTTGGCACAATATGCAGCCATTCCACGAATGACCGGAACGGGTTCTTGTGTATTTGCCCGCTTTGACTCAGCCAGTGAGGCTGAAAAAGTTTTAGAAAATGTGCCGGAACATTGGCATGCTTTTACTGCGAAAGGCTGCAACGAATCACCGTTGTCTCTTTTTGCAAAAGACTTCGAGAGAAGTCTGAATGTAACTGCAAAGTGATAGAGTTGAGTAAAAACAGTTGGGGTATCGCCAAGCGGTAAGGCAACGGGTTTTGATCCCGTCATTCCCAGGTTCGAATCCTGGTACCCCAGCCACTCTTTTTGTTTATTGAACGAACTCGGCATATCTATAGTGACTCAAAACCGACTCCTCCAGTTACAACAGCGTTCCGCGGATGACAATATGATGGTCTTCACCGGTAATGCGAATCGTAAACTGTCAGAAAGTATCGCTAATTTTCTGAATATCAGCTTGGGTAAAGCCACAGTTGAGAAGTTCAGTGATGGCGAGATCATGGTTGAAATTCTCGATAATGTCCGAGGAAAGGACGTATTTATCGTCCAGCCAACCTGCATGCCTACCAATGACAACCTGATGGAATTAATGGTGATGACCGACGCTATTCGTCGCGCATCAGCCAAACGAATTACCTTAGTTGTTCCGTATTTTGGTTATTCCCGTCAAGATCGTCGTCCTCGCTCTGCCCGTGTCGCAATTACCGCTAAAGTTGTTGCCAATATGCTGACTGGTGTGGGTGCTGATCGTGTCTTAACGGTTGATTTACACGCCGATCAAATCCAGGGCTTTTTTGATTGCCCTGTTGATAATGTTTATGCCTCTCCAGTATTACTGGGAGACATCTGGAAACACAAATACCAAGATTTGGTTGTGGTTTCTCCGGATGTTGGTGGTGTGGTTCGTGCTCGTGCACTGGCTAAACACCTTGATGTAGAGCTGGCGATTATTGATAAACGTCGTCCACGCGCCAATGTAGCTAAAGTCATGAATATCATCGGTGATATTGATGGCCGTACCTGTGTAATGGTCGATGATATGGTCGATACGGCTGGCACTTTATGTGCTGCAGCAGCTGCATTAAAAGAACATGGTGCGACCAATGTGGTTGCTTACTGTACTCACCCAGTTTTATCGGGTGCTGCTATTGCGAATATCAATAAATCTTTGCTCAATGAATTAGTTGTAACCGATACCATTCCACTGCAACCCGATGCCGCTGCGTGTGACAAAATACGTGTGTTGAGCATAGCTGAAATGCTTGCAGAAGCGATGTACAGAATTAGTAATGAAGAGTCTGTAAGCTCTTTATATATGGATTAACCAAGAGTTCGTCTTTTGGTTGTATGTGCTGAACCTGGTCGCGGGGGAAGCGAAAAGCCGTAAAACGGCATATTAACGGGCCTCGTGTCCGTTTTTTAGTCTTGGAGAAGAAGATGGAAAATTTATTTGAAGTACAAGCTGAAGCGCGTACTGACCAGGGGAAAGGTGCGAGCCGCCGCCTACGTCATTCGGGCAAAGTACCAGCAGTAGTCTATGGCGCTGAAAAAGAACCAGTCTCAATTTCAGTTAACCATAACCAGTTCATCCGCCATTTGGCAGAAGAAGCGTTTTACGCACACATTCTGACATTGGTTATTGATGGCAAGAAAAACCAAGTTGTATTAAAAGATCTGCAACGTCACCCAGCGAATGACAACAAAATCATTCATGCTGATTTTCTGCGAGTTGATGCTAAACACGCAATGACAATGACAATTCCATTGCATTTCCTTAATGAAGAAAAAGCACCTGGTTCAAAAGCCGGTGGTTTGGTATCTCATTTGATGACTGAGGTTGAAATCTCTTGTCTGCCTAAAGATCTGCCTGAATACATTGAAGTTGATGTAGCCAAATTGGCTATGGATGAAGCGATCCATTTGAGCGAATTGAAATTGCCTAAAGGTGTCACTCTGACGGCCTTGACGCATACTCAGGATGAGCAATTGGAAGAAGGTGAACGTTCTTCTTACGATCAAGCGGTTGTCAGCATTCATGAGCCACGTGTTGCTAAAGTGGATCTGGAAGAAGATACCGAAGAAGATGAGGATGCGACTGAAGAGTAATTCAGTCGTAGGGAACCGTTATGACAAACTGGATTATCGCCGGTCTGGGCAATCCCGGTTCTCAGTATGAACATACCCGACATAATGTCGGGTATTGGTGGTTGGATCAGTTGGCTAATGATTTGAGGCTAAGTTTTAAAACGGAGTCTCGCTTTCATGGCCAGCTGATTCAATACACAACCCCAGAACATAAAATCTGGTTAGTTAAACCTCTCACGTTTATGAATCGTAGCGGACAATCTGTTGCGGCTCTGGCCAACTTTTATAAAGTCCCTCCAGAAAATATTCTAGTCATTCATGACGAATTGGATTTACCTGCCGGTACAGTCCGTCTAAAACGTGGTGGTGGTCATGGTGGTCACAATGGTTTACGTGACATCATCAACCAGCTAGGCAGTAAAGAATTTTTACGTTGCCGGATAGGTATCGATCATCCTGGTAACAGTAAACAAGTTGCAGATTACGTGTTGAGTAAGCCTTCGCCTATAGATCGGGAAAACATTCTGGCAAGTGTTGATAATAGCCTGCGTGTTTTACCGGATGTACTCACGGGTAATCTCGAAAAAGCCATGAACTGGCTGCATTCACAGTAGAGCTTGTTTACCTTTTATACTCGTCACGGTCATTGTGAATCATTCCATATTGTCGTGAGTGAGAAAAGATTTAGTCATTCTATATAAATTACCCCTAAGGATTTCTCATGGGATTTAAATGCGGTATTGTCGGTTTACCTAATGTAGGCAAATCCACTTTATTTAATGCGTTAACACAAGCCGGAATCGAAGCGCAAAACTATCCGTTCTGCACGATTGAGCCTAATGTCGGTATCGTTCCAGTGCCTGACCCACGTATGGATAAATTGGCGGCTATTGTAAAACCACAACGCGTTTTACCTACCACCATGGAATTCGTTGATATAGCCGGTTTGGTGGCTGGAGCCTCCAAAGGCGAAGGCTTGGGTAATAAATTTCTAGCCAATATCCGTGAAACCGATGCAATTGCTCATGTTGTTCGCTGTTTTGAAGATGAAAATGTGGTGCATGTGGCCGGTAAAGTCTCGCCGGTGGATGATATTGAGGTTATTAATACCGAGTTGGCACTGGCGGACTTGGAATCTGTTGAAAAAGCGATTACCAAAACCACCAAGGACGCTAAAGGTGGCGATAAAGTCGCTAAGGCACGCCTAGATTTGTTGACGCAAATTCGTGAACATTTAGATCAAGGCTTGCCGGTTCGGGCAATGAAGCTTGATGATGATCAATTGGCATTATTAACCGGCTTGCATTTGTTAACTATCAAACCGACGATGTACATTGCTAATGTGGCCGAAGATGGCTTTGAGAATAACCCTGCTTTGGATTCAGTAACGG
>NZ_JBLWYR010000033.1:0-21318 GCF_048266885.1 Methylophaga sp. | reverse complement strand
GAGTTGCAGTCGTCATCAGATGCTGCAATAGGCTGAGAAAATTATCACACCCCATACCTTATGTAAATAATAACGATTATCATTTAGGTTTATCTAAGAAGATTATTTGTTTTTGGTTAAACTCTTTAATTAATTCTGTCAGGATCTGGTCAGCAACATCCGTTATTGAATTTGGTAAAATCGCTTCGCGGTGATCAGTATTTTGCATGATCTGAACCAAGCGAGTCGGTATGCTGACAAAGTGTGGCTTTTACATCAGGGTGAACTCGTCGCCCAAGGATCACCACCGCAGGTGCTTCGACCTGAAACAGTAACAAAAATATGGGGTTATCAGCTGTAGTTATTTTTCAACAGCCAAGGCCAGCAAATACTGGTCTAATACCGGCACAAGATCCCGTTGCATTGCTGCCTACCGACCGTAAAGAATTGATTAACATCCATGAGCACAGAAACTAGCTATCAGCTTAAAGGCATACTCAAACAAGCGTTGAGTTATAAAAAGCATCTGGTTAAAGCCAACTTGATCGCATTTATTGCCACTCTGTGCGCGGTTCCAGTGCCATTATTGCTCCCCATAATGGTCGATGAAGTGCTGCTAAATCAGCCAGGCACCGCTGTGGCATTTATCTCCTCATTCACCCCCGAAGAATGGCACGGCCCAATTCTGTTTATCAGCGCCATGTTGATCCTGACATTGGTATTACGTTTGGCCTCGCTGGTATTAAACGTTTTGCAATCACGCTATTTCACCATTATCGCCAAACGCATTACCTTCCGAATTCGCCGCCAGCTGATCAAAAGGCTGGGCAAAATCGCCATCAGTGAATATGAAACCCGCGGCAGTGGTGGTATTTCCTCACATTTTGTCACCGATATCGAGGTCATTGATAACTTTATCGGCAACACTATTAGCCGCTTTATCGTCGCGGTGTTAAGCATCATTGGCACGGCAGTCATTCTGCTATTTCTGCACTGGCAATTGGCTTTACTGATTCTGTTTATGAATCCGCTGGTGATTTATTTCACTATGCGGGTGGGCAAACAAGTTAAAGATCTGAAGAAAAATGAAAACACCGCCGTAGAAATTTTTCAGCAAAGTCTGACCGAAACCCTTGACGCTATTCAGCAGATCCGAGCCGCCAATCGTGAAAAGCATTACTTCCTGCGGGTGATCGATCGTGCTCGTGGCGTGCGAATTCATGCCACCAGTTATGCGTGGAAAAGTGATGCAGCCAATCGTATTTCGTTTGTTATTTTCCTATTTGGATTTGATGTGTTTCGCGCTGTCAGCATGTGGATGGTGGTATTTTCCGATCTGAGTATTGGCCAGATGTTCGCCGTGTTTGGCTATCTATGGTTCATGATGGGCCCAGTGCAAGAAGTGCTGAATATTCAGTATGCGTATTACGCTGCCGGTGCGGCGGTTTCCAGATTGAACAAATTGTTTTCATTAAAACAGGAAGTGGTTTATCCGGCCAAAACCAATCCGTTTGTCGACGGCCAAGCCAGCAGTATTAGGATTGAGAATCTGCATTTTAGTTATGACGAAAATAATCCAGTGCTCAGTGGTGTTTCGCTGGAAATCAAAGCTGGGGAGAAAGTGGCTCTGGTTGGGGCTAGCGGTGCCGGTAAATCGACTTTGGTTAATGTGTTATTAGGTTTGTATCCCGCCGATAAAGGTATGGTGTATTTCAATGATGTGCCGGTGAGTGATATTGGCTTGGAAGGTGTGCGCGAACATGTGGCGACGGTGTTACAACATCCGGCGTTGTTTAATGACTCAGTGCGGGAAAATATTACACTGGGACGTAATTATTCCGATGCGGCTATTTGGCAGGCGATTCAAACGGCACAGATTGAAGATGTGATTCAAGCCATGCCGAAAGGTTTGGATACCCTAATTGGTCGCTCAGGTGTCAAACTCTCAGGTGGCCAACGCCAGCGACTCGCCGTGGCAAGAATGGCATTAATGAATCCTAGCGTCGTTGTACTCGATGAAGCTACTTCTGCACTGGATAGCAATACCGAACATCATTTACATATCGCCTTGGCAGATTATCTGAAAAACCGCACCACTATAATCATTGCCCATCGCTTAAGTGCCGTTCGGCAAGCTGATCGTATTGTGGTGTTTGATGGTGGTGAAATCATTGCCGATGGCGATCACGACAGCCTGATTCAAGAACACGGCATTTATCAGAAACTTTATGCTCAGCAGATTTAGGTTTTTTAGAATACCCTCCAGAGACACAGAGTTTTTTTAAAAAGATATTCATGCTGGGTTGAGTGGCTTATTGAAAAAATCCGCAGATTAATTACCCGCTTTTCTTAGTGTTTATCTTGTATTTAAGAGACAAGGCAGCTGACAAGCGAATTATAAAAAATGTTGGTTAGAGAACATACGCTATGTATTTGCAGGCTTATTGCCTGCAAATACATATTAAGAATCTGCGTAATCTGCGGATAAAATAACCACATCAACCCTCAAGCATTCTCTGTGTCTCTGTGGTTAGTTTTGTAATCCCTCAGCGGCGTTTTAGCTGCTCCACATCACGTACCGCGCCTTTTGCAGCAGAAGTCGTCAAAGCGGCATAAGCCTGCAACGCAAGGCTGACTTTGCGTTCGCGATTAACGGGTTTCCAGGCCATGTCTCCACGTTGTTCCATATGGATACGTCTGTCTGCCAGTTGAGCATCAGACAATTCAACATTGATTGTGCGGCCGGGAATATCGATATGAATAATATCGCCCTCTTCAACTAAACCAATATTGCCACCCTCTGCCGCTTCCGGTGAGGCATGGCCAATAGATAAACCAGAAGTACCACCGGAGAACCGGCCATCGGTGAGCAAGGCGCAAAGTTTGCCAAGACCTTTAGATTTCAGATAGCTGGTCGGGTACAACATTTCCTGCATACCTGGTCCGCCTTTCGGGCCTTCATAACGAATCAATACCACATCGCCAGCCTGAACCTGTTCAGTCAGAATGGCGGTCACGGCATGATCCTGCGACTCAAAAATACGCGCCGGACCGGAGAATTTTAAAATCGATTCATCTACACCAGCAGTTTTAACGATACAGCCCTCTTCGGCCAGATTGCCAAACAGGACAGCCAGACCACCATCTTTACTGTAAGCGTGCTCAACATTCCGAATACAGCCATTTTCACGATCCAGATCCAATGACGGCCAGCGGCAATCCTGACTGAAAGCCGTTTGGGTTGGAATACCAGCAGGACCCGCCAAATAACGTTGTAGCGCTGGTTCGTGATCTGTGCGCGCGACATCCCATAATGCCAGGCCTTCGGCGAGCGTTTTACTGTGAACAGTTGGAACATCAGTATGCAATAAACCGCCCGCAGCCAACTCAGACAGAATACCCACAACACCACCGGCACGGTGTACATCTTCCATGTGATATTTATTGGTGGCTGGCGCTACTTTGCAAAGATTTGGAATCTTACGTGACATGCGATCAATATCCGACATGGTGAAATCCACTTCACCTTCGTGCGCTGCAGCCAAGAGATGTAAAACGGTGTTAGTTGACCCCCCCATCGCGATATCTAAAGCAATGGCATTTTCAAATGCCGGTTTACTCGCAATAGAGCGGGGTAAAACATCTTCTTCATTATTTTCATAATAACGTTTGGCCAAATCGACGATACGTCGACCTGCTTCTAAAAACAATTCGCGACGATCAGCATGAGTAGCCAGTAGAGAACCATTCCCCGGCAATGACAATCCCAGAGCCTCGGTCAAACAGTTCATTGAGTTAGCGGTAAACATACCAGAGCAAGAACCACATGTCGGGCACGCGCTACGCTCTACTTGGGCCACATCCTCATCGCTAACATTGTCATCTGCAGCCTGGACCATGGCATCGACCAAATCAAGTTTTACGTCCAGACCTGCCAATTTGGTTTTACCGGCCTCCATCGGACCACCGGAAACAAATACCACGGGGATATTCAAGCGTAATGCCGCCATCAACATGCCAGGAGTGATTTTGTCACAGTTGGAAATACAGACCAGCGCATCCGCACAATGTGCATTGACCATATATTCAACCGAGTCGGCGATAATTTCACGCGACGGTAGGCTGTACAACATACCACTGTGCCCCATGGCGATACCGTCATCGACCGCAATGGTGTTGAATTCTTTCGCAACACCGCCAACCCGTTCGATTTCACGCGCCACTAACTGTCCCAGGTCCTTAAGATGAACATGGCCTGGTACAAACTGTGTGAATGAGTTCGCAATCGCTATAATAGGCTTGCTGAAATCATCATCCTTCATGCCAGTGGCCCGCCATAAAGCACGAGCACCCGCCATATTCCGGCCGGCTGTAGAAGTTTTTGAACGATATTCAGGCATTGATTTTCTCCAACAAAAATTGAAACTGGCGCTCCCTCTGAAACAAGAGAAACTCACCAGATTATCTAAGAGATTTTACACGCAACTTGGCAAGCATGTTGAGACTACGATAAAAAGGCACTATGAATTCATCATCACAACAACCGACTGACGCGCATTTCGCCACTACCACATCGTGGTTCAGGGCTGCCGCGCCCTATATTCATGCGCACAGTGGTGCGACTTTTGTTATTGCCTTTGATGGTGAAACGGTCGCAGCAGATAACTTTGATCATCTGATTCACGATCTGGCGATACTCAATAGCCTGGATATTAGACTGGTACTGGTTTTCGGAGCCCGCCCCCAAATTGAAGCGAAATGTGAAAAACTTGATATTGCAGTGAAATATCATCGCGGCCTGCGGGTAACCGATGATGCCAGTCTACAAGTTGCTCGTGCTGTAGTCGGTGATTTGCGGATCGCCATTGAATCCAAACTGTCTTTTGGTTTACCGCACACACCGATGGCCGATTCACGGATCCGTTGTGTCAGTGGCAATCTGGTAACTGCGCGCCCTGCAGGCATTATTGATGGTATTGATCTTGGTCACACCGGCGAAGTCAGACGTATTGATGCTGAAGGTATTCAACAACAATTAAGCAATGGTAATTTAGTATTGCTACCGCCTTTAGGCTACTCGCTTACCGGTGAGATCTTTAACCTTTCGGCCGAGGCGATTGCCACTGCTGTGGCCACCCGATTGCAGGCTGACAAGCTAATATTTATTGGTCAGAGTAATGCTGATTTGCCACGCGAAATCACTTTACAACAAGTTAAAGATTATGATCATCCATCACTTAACGCTGCCGTTACCGCCTGTGAGGCGGGTGTTTGCCGGGTACATCTACTTGATAGATCAGTGGATGGCGCATTATTGCAGGAATTATTCAGCCGTGACGGTGTAGGCACATTGATCAGTGCTACCTCGTTTGAAACTACTCGTCAGGCGAATATTGAAGATGTCGGTGGCATTCTTGAGCTTCTTCAGCCTTTAGAACAAAGCGGTGTATTGGTTAAACGTTCACGGGAATTGCTGGAACGGGAAATTGAACATTTCACCGTGATGGAACGTGACGGCACAGTAGTCGCCTGTGCTGCCTTATATCCTTACCCGGAAAATAATGCTGCAGAATTAGCCTGTATGGCGATATCAACCGATTACCGTCACCAGGGCCGTGGCAAGCAGCTATTAACTATATTGGAAAAACAAGCTAAAAAATCAGGCTGGGATACTTTATATGTGCTGACCACTCAAACAGCGCATTGGTTTATCGAGCATGGCTTTCAGCCTTCTGCTATTAGTGATTTACCGATGCAAAAACAGGCTTTGTATAACTACCAACGTAATTCGAGTGTATTTCGTAAACGGCTGACTTAGCCAACTGATGAATCGCGGTTACCGGCACGTTGGCGGTATTCAGGAAATAGCAGCGGTGCAAATTCATGTAGCGCTCTTTCATACACCCGCCGTTTGAAAAACACGATTTCTTCGACAGGCGTCCAATAATCTACCCAGCGCCAATCGTCAAACTCTGGTTTCTCATGCAAATCCAACCGCACATCGGTTTCATCACCGGTAAAGCGCATTAAAAACCAGCGTTGTTTCTGACCGATACATAAAGGCTTGTTACCGTAGCGCAAATAACGCTTCGGCAGCCGATAACGCAGCCAGCCCCTCGTGGTTGCAATCAACTCAACATGCTCACGACCCAGACCAACCTCTTCTGTCAGTTCACGGAAAGCAGCTTGCTCCGGCGTCTCGTTTATCTTAATGCCGCCCTGAGGAAACTGCCATGAGTCGTGCTGAGCACGTTGCGCCCACAACACTTGATTGAGGTCATTGCAGAGGATAATCCCCACATTGGCTCTAAAGCCATCTTTGTCTATCACGGTTCAATCTCTCACCGGGGCATCGGTAAGCAACGGCCGCCGGCACAATAATTTATTTAATAAGTTTAGATTAGTGAATGAGACATGAGGATGCAACGCATTTTGTCTTACAATAGTGGCTCATTTTATCGGGACGTGACCAGTTACAATGGCTTTAGCAATATTTGATTTAGACAATACTTTACTCGGTGGTGACAGTGATTATTTGTGGGGGCGCTATTTGGCGGAAAATGGCATTGTAGATCCGCAGAGTTATCACGATACCAATCTGGCCTTTTATCACGACTATCAAGCTGGCAATCTTGATATAAATGCCTTTCTGCAATTTGTATTTGAGCCTCTGGCCAAAAACAGCATGCAAGATCTGCTGAACTGGCGCACCGATTATCTGCAACAAAAAATCCTGCCGATTATTCTGCCAAAAGGTCGTGAGTTAATTGAATACCACCGCCAGCAAGGCGATATACTGTTAATCATCACCGCAACCAATAGTTTTTTAACCACACCGATTGCAGAACTGTTAAAAATCAACCATCTGATTGCGACTGATCCTGAAATGCTGGATGGACGCTATACCGGAAAAGTTTTTGGCGTACCGTCATTCCAGCACGGCAAGGTAGAACGTCTGCAACATTGGTTGGCTGAACATCAGCTGGATCTTGCCGGAAGTTATTTTTATAGCGATTCGCACAATGATCTGCCATTGCTGGAACAAGTCGATACACCTATCGCTGTAGATCCGGACGACAAATTGGCCGAAATTGCACGACAACGTGACTGGAAAATTCTAAGTCTGCGTGAATAATTGCTACAATTCCGGGTTTTAACCACTTAAATTCAGGCCGTCAATTATGGAATGGGAAGTTGTTATCGGGTTAGAGATCCACGCCCAACTTGCAACCAAAACAAAAATTTTCTCCGGAGCAGCCACTGCTTACGGTGCGGCACCTAACTCTCAGGCATGTGCCGTTGATCTGGGTTTACCGGGTGTGCTGCCGGTGTTGAACAAAGAAGCGGTCCGCATGGCTGTTAAATTCGGTCTAGCCGTTGATGCTGAAATTGCTGATCGCTCAGTGTTTGCCCGCAAAAATTATTTCTATCCAGATTTACCTAAAGGCTATCAAATCAGCCAGTTTGAATTGCCAGTTGTGGGCAAAGGCGAAATCACCATCGAAATGGAAGATGGCAGCGAGAAAATAGTTGGCATCACCCGGGCCCATCTTGAAGAAGACGCCGGTAAATCCTTGCATGAAGACTTTCACGGTCAAACCGGTATCGATCTGAATCGTGCGGGTACGCCATTGCTGGAAATTGTTTCCGAACCCGATATGCGCAGCGCTAAAGAAGCTGTAGCCTATATGAAAAAAATCCATTCACTGGTGCGTTATCTAGAAATCTGTGACGGTAATATGCAGGAAGGTTCTTTCCGTTGTGATGCCAACGTATCGATTCGTCCCAAAGGCCAGGAAAAATTCGGCACTCGCGCCGAGCTGAAAAACATCAACTCATTCCGGAATGTTGAACGCGCTATCAATATTGAAGTGGAACGGCAGATTGATGTGATTGAATCTGGCGGCACCGTGGTTCAAGAAACCCGCCTGTACGACGCAGATAAAAATGAAACCCGCTCCATGCGCAGCAAAGAAGAAGCCAACGACTATCGTTACTTTCCTGATCCAGACTTATTGCCATTAGTGTTGGATAAAGGGCTGCTTGACCAGGTCCGCGCTACGTTGCCGGAACTGCCGAATGAAAAACGCGATCGTTTCGTCAATGACATGGGTTTATCAAAATATGATGCCAGTGTGCTGACCAGCAGTCGCGAACTGGCAGATTATTTTGAAGCTGTGCTTGTCTCAACAGGCAATAAAGATCCTAAACAATGTGCTAATTGGGTTATCGGTGATCTTTCCGGTGCATTGAATAAAGCAGGCCTGGAGATCACTGAATCTCCAGTTTCTGCCCAACAGCTTGGCAGTGTGTTACTTCGAATTCAGGATAACACCATCTCCGGCAAAATCGCCAAGCAGGTATTTGAAGCCATCTGGAACGGTGAAGGCACTGATGCTGATGCGGTCATCGAAAGCCAGGGTCTCAAACAAGTGACTGATACTGGTGCGATTGAAGCAATGATCGATGACGTGATAGCCGCTAATCCAGAGCAAGTACAGCAATATCGTGATGGTAAAGAGCAAGTATTCGGCTTTTTTGTTGGACAGGTGATGAAAGCCTCGAAAGGCAAAGCTAATCCGGGCCAGGTGAATGATATTCTCAAACAAAAACTTTCTGGTTAGGCTTTATAAACGTTTTTAAAAAAGTCCTGAGCAAATAACTTTGCTCAGGACTTTTTTATGCGCCAGATTTGTGCAAATCAGTTCACATTTTGAATTATGCTACTCCCAGTTTTCGCCGAACTGATGTAGTATCGGCTGAGGTTTTTGAACACAGTTAACAAGGATGCTAATGATTCATTTCAATATCAGGATGTTAGGTTTACTAAAATGAAGTTTGTACAAGAACATTTACCAACCAAAAACGGTTTTAACAAACTCTCTTCAGCATCGACGTTGAGTGAAGCAAACTGGGTGTTAGTTTTTGGTTCCGTTAATCGCTTTAGTGAACGTAACTTTGCTAGTCAAATTCAAAAACGCTATCCCAATGCCCAAATCATTGGCTGCACTACTTCGGGTGAAATTACCGGTGACGGCGTGTTTGATGACAGTGTGCATATCACCGCCATGCAATGGCAAAAAAGCCAACTGCGCTTTATTTGCAAACCCGTGAATAGCATGGAGCAATCGCATGCGTTAGGTGCTCAGATTGCAAACGAATTAATTGCTCCAGATTTGAAAGGCGTATTTATCCTCAGTGACGGCCTCAATGTTAATGGTTCAGAACTGGTCGAGGGCTTGCAGGAAGTATTACCTAACACCCCAATTACCGGCGGACTGGCCGGCGATGATGCCAAATTTACCAAGACATTGTTACTGAATAATGATCAAATCAAAGATCGTATCGTAATAGCTGTTGGCATTTACGGCAAAGACGCCATTGTGACCAGTGGTGCATTAGGTGGCTGGAAGCCTTATGGTCCGCCAAGACGTATTACTAAAGCTATCAAGAATGTTGTCTATGAAATGGATAACAAACCAGCGTTGCCTTTATATAAGATGTATATCGGTTACTACGCTAGCGAGCTACCCTCCTCGGGGCTGAATTTTCCTTTCGCCATCATGGATGACAAAAACGTTAACGTGATTAGAACGTTGCTGTCGATAAATGAAAAAGAAAACAGCATGACCTTTGCTGGCAATATTGCTGAAGGATCCACAGTACGTTTTCTGAAATCAGATCACGATCAACTGGTCGCCGGAGCCAGCGACGCCGCCCGGC
The DNA here is from genome assembly GCF_048266885.1 of Methylophaga sp. Lineage (GTDB taxonomy): Bacteria > Pseudomonadota > Gammaproteobacteria > Nitrosococcales > Methylophagaceae > Methylophaga. Next base: position 11,616 of record NZ_JBLWYR010000033.1, on the reverse strand, counting down.
AGATTTTATTGAAGAAAGTGGATATTAACGATAAAGCCTTGGCGATCTGTGTCAGTTGTGTGGGTCGTAAACTGGTGATGGAAGATCAAGTTTCAGATGAAGTGTATGCGGTACAGCGGTTGTTGGGTATGCAAACTGGTATTACTGGCTTTTACTCCAATGGTGAAATCTGTTCCGGAGAAGACGATAGTCATAGTCAGTTGCATAACCAGACCATGACTATCGCTTATTTAAGCGAACATACTAACTAAGCTAATTCTCTCGCCGCGGCTAATAATGCTAGCCGCGCAATTACGCCATAAGCATAAAACCGGTTTGGCTCAGCGTCAGGTTTATCAAACTTGTCGGGAGTAATACAGGACTGGGCAAATGCCAATGGCTCAAAATGCATGCCTGGCGCATTGAGATTCTCATCCACACCTCTTCCAGTATGTACACGATAAAAACCACCTATTACAAAATGGTCCATCATATAAATAACTGGTTCAGCTACGGCTTGATCTTCACCCAACGTTTCAAAGGTATACACCCCTTCCTGGACCAACACATTATCAACAACCAAGCCTTCTTTGGCTGAAGACATCTTGGTACGTTGCTTACGATTCAAATTCAACAGATCATCAGCACTTTTCACCATCATAATGCCCATCCCGTAGGTACCCGAGTCCGCCTTCACCACAACAAATGGTTCACGATCAATGCCATATTGATCGTATTTATTTTGAATGGCTGTGAGTAGTGTATTCACATTACGTGCTAAGCATTCCATGCCACTTCGTTCCATAAAGTTTACCTCGCCACATTGCAACGTCAGCGGTGAGACCAACCATGGATCAATACCAATCTCTTCGGCAAAGGCATGTGCCACCATCGAATAATGGGTGAAATGATCGGATTTCTTGCGAGTCGACCAACCGGCATTTAGTGGTGGTGCAAGTTGCTGCTCCAGATCTTCAAGGATCGCTGGACGACCAGCCGACATATCATTATTCAACAACACCAAGCAGGGCGAAAAATCCCCTATCGCCACTCGGTTTCCCTGTCGTTCCAAAGGAGAAATTTCACAGGTTTTTCCAGAGGGCAATTCGACCTGAATAGTCTCACTGATATCTTCGCGCAAACTAGCAATGCGCGCTTCCAAACCGGCTTTTTCGAAAATATCTCTTAAGGTTTCTACACTTTCCAGATAAAACAGGTTTCGTGTGTGGTTTTCAGCAATGATTAATACCCGTCGGGCTTTCGGACAAAGTCGTTCAACAGCTGCTTGTGCCGCCTGCACACAGAGTGGCATAAAGGCAGGATTTAGATTGTTAAACCCCGCCGGAAATAAATTAGTATCGACGGGTGCCAATTTAAAACCAGAGTTTCGCAAATCAACTGACGCATAAAAAGGCGCTGGGGTTTTCAACCATTGTTCTCGCAACCAGCACTCAACATCTGCCTGCCGCTCCAATAAATGTGATTCCAATTCCAGTAAAGGCCCATTCAGGGCGGTAATGAGATGTGGTACGGCTGAAGTCATGATGAACTCTCTAAATCAATGAAAATGAGGCTGGCAGGGCTAAGATCTGTTTATCTTTCATCGCCACCACTGCTGGCGATGAAAGATAAACAGACCATTGTTACTGTGATATGGGACACAGATTGGATATTTCAAGTCATACATACTCTGTCATGCGTTTAGAAATGAAGGAATAACAGACCTTAACATCGAAAGTAGTCACTAGCCTGACGAACAAAAATGGGTTATCTTCAAGGCTGATTTTAATCGAATGTGTCAGGCTGTAGGTACAAATGACCGTGAGTGAGACTTTATCAGAATTTTCAGGCCTTAAGGTGATGGTCATCGATGACAGCAAAACGATTCGCCGTAGTGCTGAATCCCTGCTGCAAAAAGCAGGTTGTGAAGTACTTACCGCGGATAATGGTTTTGAGGCGTTGCCGATCATCAGTGGGCAGCATCCCGATATTATTTTTATCGATATCATGATGCCGCGCCTAGATGGGTATCAAACCTGTGCCTTAGTAAAAAATAATCCCAAATATCGGGATATTCCGGTAGTGATGTTATCCAGCAAAGATGGTCTGTTTGACCGCGCAAAGGGGCGGGTTGTTGGTGCAGAACAATATCTGACAAAACCTTTTACCCGTGATGATTTATTGGATGCGATACGGACGCATTTGTTAGACAAAAACAAGGACGCTTAGGTTTTTATGGCTTTAATTTTGATAGCCGATGATTCGCCAACTGAAGTGTATGTATTACAGAAAATGTTGGAAAAGAACGGTCACGAAGTCATCGTCGCTACAGACGGCGAACAAGCAGTTGCGATGGCGCAATCTCAATTACCTCAATTAATTTTGATGGATGTTGTAATGCCAGGTTTAAATGGATTTCAGGCCACTCGTCGATTAACGAAAGACAGTGCCACTGCACATATTCCAATTGTGATTGTTTCATCCAAGCATCAGGAAACTGATCGCATGTGGGGAATGCGCCAAGGTGCACGCGGTTATCTAGGTAAACCCGTATCCGAAGAAGACCTGATATTACAAATAAACGAATTGGTGGAAGTGTCAGCATGACCACAATGGACAATCCGGCAGATATTATTGCCATCCTCAAGGATATTGAACGTCGCAGTCAGCAGCGTATTGCGGGCTTATCTCAGCAAGATAATATGGAAGGCGCTTGGACAGCTATTGGCTTTCGTTTAGATAACCTTCATATGCTCATCCCGCTTGGCCAATCCCGAGAAGTCTTCCCGCTTCCACAACAGATCACTCCTGTCCCAAAATCACAACCCTGGGTTGTTGGAATGACCAGCCTGCGTGGCGATCTTTTACCATTAATTGATTTAAACTTTTTTTTACAAGGTAGCAGCAACCCACCAGATAAACGCAAACGCGTTATCGTTTTGAATCACCCCGAATTTTTCAGTGGTTTAATTGTAGATGAAGTGTTTGGTCTGAAGCATTTTCAACGGCAGCCAGAACCGGCAGACGCAAGACAGCACCTGCATCTCAAACCGTATTTACAGGGTCGACTTTACCAACAAGAAACTTATTGGCACGTTTTCAGCTTGCTTAAACTGGCTGAAGATCCCAGATTTTTAAATGCAGCCGCTTAACGATTTTATTTCAGGACACGCCATATGAACGCCACCAGTAAACTGTTTTTTTCTTCACTGCTCAGCGGCAAAAATCTGTTTTACCTCATTTTGATTATTGTTTTCAGTGGCTTGGCTCTTGCGGGAATCTGGTTATTAGTTTCGGGACAATATGTATTGGTCTACCCCGATCCATTAGTCACTGCTGCAGCGAGTGGATTAAGCGTCATTTTAGCAGTGGTATTCGCCTTAATAGTTGCTTACCAGCCTTTACGAAAAATCAAACACTCCATGGACGAAATGGAGCTACAAAATCGCCATAACCAGGATGCGATTTTGCGCTTACTCGATGAAATGGGCGATCTGGCCGATGGTGATCTGACCGTGACCGCTACCGTGACCGAAGATATCACCGGTGCCATTGCTGACTCCGTAAACTACACCATTGATGCATTACGTAGCCTAGTCGCTCAAATCAACTCGACTACCTTGCAGGTTGCCTCTGCAGCCCAAGAAACGCAGGCAACCGCCTTGCATTTGACCGATGCCAGTGAACATCAAGCACAACAGATTTCTGAGGTCAGTTCGGCCATTACCCAAATGGCAGCTTCTATCGAGTTAGTTTCTGAAAATGCCTCACAGTCTTCTGAAGTTGCGAAGCAATCGGTAAGTCTTGCCGTACAAGGTAACGGTGCGGTGAAAAAAGCCATCCACGGTATGGATACCATTCGCGAACAAATTCAAGAAACCTCCAAGCGGATGAAGCGTTTGGGTGAAAGCTCACAACAAATCGGCGAAATCGTTGAGCTGATCAATGATATCGCTGAGCAAACCAATATTTTGTCTCTGAACGCGGCCATTCAGGCTGCCATGGCAGGTGAAGCCGGTCGAGGTTTTGCGGTTGTTGCCGACGAGGTTCAACGACTGGCGGAACGTTCAGGTAGCGCCACTCGCCAGATTGATGCCCTGGTACGTACCATCCAAAGCGATACCAGTGAAGCGATTAGCTCGATGGAACAAAGCACGGCAGAAGTGGTTTCCGGAGCTCGCTTATCACAAGATGCCGGTGCTTCTTTGGAACAGATTGAAACGGTATCCCAACAGTTAGCGGAATTGATCAACAATATTTCCAGCAATGCAAAACAACAGGCTACAGCGGCGATTAGTACATCCGAAAATATGAGTGTAATTCAGGAAATCACCATGCAGACCTCAACCGGTACCAATGAAAGTGCGGCGGCGATCGGTAGACTGCTCGAACTGACAAACGAATTGCGTAAGTCAGTCTCTGGTTTCAAATTACCTTAATACAGCCTGAGCCGGCGGAGAAGCGCATATGACCCAATCCAGAGGCAACTACAATGCCCTGACATGGCTGCAGGATGAATTGCAGAAGTCACTCGCTGCAGCATTACAATCCGTTCAGACCTATATCGAAGATCCGCAACAACCAGAAGCGCTTAGCCGTTGTGTGGAGCACCTGTATCAAGTGAATGGTACATTGGAAATGCTTAATCTAGATGGCGCTCAGATGCTTGCAGCTGAAATGCAATCCATCGCTGGTCATATGCGCTCGTTTCCGGAAGATAAACAAAATTCAGCGCTAGAAACCCTTACTCGCAGCCTAATTCTGTTGCCGACGTATTTACAGAAATTAAATGAGAAGTTTCCCGATAATGCGTTATGTCTGCTGCACTCAATAAATGAATTGAGATTGCTGCGTGAGAAACCAGCAATTGCAGAAACCGATGTATTTACCCCTGATCTCTCATTAACACTTCCAGATAATATTGCTCCTAATCCTGCTCAAACTGCTCCTCCACTGGATTTGGAAAGACACAAAGTAGCCCATGTATTTCAACACTTGCTACTGACGTGGATGCGAGAACAGGATGATAAAAGTCTACGCAAAATGCGCGGTATTTTGCGTCATTTACGCCTGCAGTGTTTACAGCAAAAAACTACCTTATTCTGGTGGGTCGCCGAAGCCCTGTTAGAGGGATTAGTTCACAGAGGTATTCGTGATGATGCCAGCGCCAAACAACTTATCGGTAAAATGGCTTCAGCGATCCGTCTGGTTTGTGAAGGCGACGAAAACTCTTTACTGGCAGGTTATCCAGAAACCTTATTAAAGCAGCTTCTGTTGCTGGTAGCTCGTTCAAGCAGTTATGGCCCTTTGGTTACCGGGGTGAAAGAACACTTTGGTCTGACTTTTTATGATCAGGCCTCACAACTTATCGGCCATAGTGACTCGGCATTACAAGAAGCTCAAAATGCATTACTAGAACAACTTGAAGAACTAAAAGAGCGTATTAGCCAATTTGATACTGCTGAGGATCAAGCCGACGAAGCGGTCAATGATATTAGTCTGCAGTTGCTCAGCATGGCGGATACGCTTTCTCTGCTTCAGCATCAACAACAAAGTGATATCTTACATAGTCAACATACCGCGCTACAAAAGTGTCTGGCAACAGATAAGTCTTATCACAATCAACTGGCCAGTCTTGCAGATGATTTACTTAAAATCGAAGCGCGACTAAGACAAACCGATGCCTCAGATGCGATTCACCGTCAATTACAAAAAACGGTATTAACTGAATGTCTTAACGAATTAGCCAGTATTAAAGAATTGCTGATCCTACAATCCAGCCAGCAATCAGAAAATGCCGATACTGTTCATGAAAACCTGTCCAATAGTTTACGGATGTTGGCGGGTAGTCTCGATATTTTGAACATCAATAATGCAGCGGATCTATTTACTTCTCTTGCTGATAAATTTGTTGATGATGCGTCAATATTGTCCTCTGAACAGTCACAACAAGATTTGGCGGAGATATTAACTTCTGCAGAAATTTATCTAGAAAATATGCATCGAAATGGGCAAGCCGATGACAATATTCTGCAAACCGCCCTTCTGACATTGCAGAACTTTGGTCAAAGTTCTGAGCAAAATGAAACATTGGTTCTATCCGGAATTGATAAACCTAGTGCGAACGAACCTGCCGCTGAACATCAGACATTAAGCTCCGTTGATTTGTATATCAGTTCGCTTGAGGATAAAGCATCAAAAATTGATGCATCTCAGCTCAGCTTTGCCTCACCGGATCAAGAAACGTTTGAAGCGAAGGATATTCTGCAGTTAGAGGATCACGCCGAGACGTTGGAGCTGTCAGATATTAATTTGTCTGTCGCTGATAACAATGAAACCAAATTGGAAGAAGCAGCCCCCCAGAAGTTGAGCTCTGTCGATTTATATATCAACGCGCTTAAAGACAGAGAACCAGACACGGAAACTTTGCGATTTGAAGATTACCATTCGTTTTCCGCAGCCTCCGACGAGAACATCACTACCGATGAACCATTGGAGTTGCAAGATTATTACTCAACTGACTCCAGCATTGCCGAGACCGGAATGTCGGATTCGCTTGATCTTGAAGAATACCCCCCTTTAACGCTCGAAGCTGACGAGTCCTACGAAATCAGTGATTTAGCTATTTCTGGAAATTGGCAATTTGAAGATCATATTAATGCTGAAATCGCCGAGGTTTTTGTTGAAGAAGCCAATGAGGTTTTAGACGATTTGCAGCAATTATTACCCATTTGGAGCGAAGCTCCAGAGAATGGCGATCTTCCAACTATTCGTCGTCATTTTCATACCCTGAAAGGCAGTGGACGGATGGCTGGAGCCAACACCATTGCCGATATGGCGCAAGCAGTAGAACATTTATTAAATCAGGTATTAGAAGGTAGCTTACCTGTCTCGGATGAGATCATTGCTTTAGTCATGGAAGCAGTGCCAGAAGTTTACGACTGTTTAAGTTTATTTACTCAAGCACAAACCGATCTCACTGAATCGGCAGTCGCATTAACCACACTTGCCCGACAACTCACTGAACAGCAGAGCGTGTTGGATAGTACCGATGAGGATGGGGAAGACGAAGCATTACGCGATATTTTCTTTCAGGAGGCTGATCAACACCTGCAAACATTATTTGCGGAAACCGCTATTTTGCAAGCGGGAAAAGTCATTAACAAAACCATGCTCAGTGCGGCGCACTCTCTTAAAGGCTGTGCCAATATTGCCGCTGTAAAACCTGTCGCGATTATTGCGACGCAACTTGACCAGACGTTCCGCAATCTTTATCACCAGCAGCAAACATTCACTGATGAATCTATTAGCGAATTAAATGACATCATTATTGAATTAAGCCAGTTATTGCAAGCCGTTAAAACTGACACTGATGAACCTGATATTCGCTTACTGGATCGGCGAATTTTTGAGCTTTGCCCACAAAAGGCAGAACAAACTCATACTGCACCGCTTGATCCAGAACAGCTGGTTAGTTTTCTTGAGGAAACCGACACTTTACTCAATGAATACAGCCAACAGCTGGAACAATGGCAACAGACGGATGATGCGACACCGTTATCCGTCAGACATACGTTAAATACACTAGCAGAAAATGCTGAAAATGCCTCACTGCCCCAACTCGCGGCGCTTTATCAATTGATGCAACGGTTGATTATGCATCCTCAAAATCGAAGCGATAATTTGAGAGAGTTGCTAGACGAAGCTTTAGAAATCGTTAATGATCAAATTGAAGCGTTGATTCAACACAAAATGCCTGCGGACTTTACGACTTTCCGTGAACAAATCCGGGCCTCTTTAACGGCTTTAGACAACGTTTCAACCGTCGATGTTGATCCAGAAATTTTAGAAGCATTTACCGAAGAAGCAGCCGAACTATTGATATCAACCGATCGCGCTATCAAACACTGGCAGTCGGAACCGGAAAATCCTGCAGGTTCGATGCAGTTACAGCGTGATCTGCATACACTTAAAGGTGGTGCCAGACTAACCGCCACTAACACCATGGCAGATCTGACTCATCAAACAGAAACCTTGGTGCTCTCGGTTACCGATCGCTCAGAAAAACCTGACGAAAACTTTTTCAATCTATTGCAACGCTGTCAAGATCGTCTGACAGAAATGCAGGAACAATTAGCCAACAGAGATAACATTCCAGCTGCCATCGATTTACTACAGGATATTCAACAATATTCCGGTTATGTACCTGCTGATATTGACAACATGGATAACCTGGCAGATTTACCCGCTTTGATTGAAATGCCGCAGCCAGATATCCAGAATTTTGCCAAGGATAGAGCAGAGAAAACAAAAACCAGTAAACAGAGCTCTGAAAAAATCAGAGTCCGTGCTGACTTGCTAGATTATCTGAGTAATTTTGCCGGTGAAGTGAGTATTACCCGTGACCAGGTTACCCAGCAGCATGGTGTGATGCATCAGCAGCTTGAGGAAATGGAAGAGACGGTAGCCCGTTTGCATGAACAGTTACGCAAACTAGAAATAGAAACTGAAACCCAAATTCTTTTCCGTTATGAAGATACGGTTCAGGATACTAATGCTGAATTTGATCCATTAGAACTGGATAGATTTTCCACCATCCAGCAGCTATCACGCAGTCTGACTGAAACCGTTAACGACTTGAATAATATCAGCCGTTCGATGGGCAATCTAATGCGGGAAACTGATATTCTGCTGTTACAGCAATCCCGATTGAATACCGATTTGCAACAAGGTTTGATGCACACTCGCCTGTTGCCGTTCAATTCGATAGTGCCGCGATTGGAAAGGATTGTTCGTCAAACCAATAGTGAGTTAGATAAAGAATCCCAATTATTTGTCAGTGGTGCAGACTTGGAACTGGATAGAACAATCCTGGATCGTCTGGTGGCACCGATTGAACATATTCTGCGTAATGCCATCGCCCATGGCTTGGAAACCGCTGATGAACGTTCACAGCAAGGTAAAGATCGTACCGGTCAATTACAAATCAGCATGCAACGTGAAGGATCCGAGGTATTAATTACGATTGCTGACGATGGCCAAGGCCTGAATATTGAAAAAATAAAACAACGCGCAATCTCACAAAATTTAATCGATCCTTACAACATTCCCAACGAACAAGCGCTGATTCAATTGATTCTAACCTCAGGGTTTAGTACAGCTGACAAGATCTCACAGCTTGCTGGACGAGGCGTTGGAATGGATGTGGTCAGTAACGAAATTCGGTCACTGAAAGGCCGTTTATCAATCAGTTCACAACCGGGTAAAGGCACCCAGTTTCACCTACGCTTGCCATTGACGCTGTCCGTCATGCAGGCTTTGTTGATCTCGGTTAATCAACAACAATTCGCCGTTCCACTTTCGGCTGTCAATGCCGGTGAACGTATAAGTTTTCAGCGTATTGGCGAATTAATGGCACAGCAAAAGCCAACTTATACCTTTCACGGCGAACACTATGACTTTATACCGCTAAGTAATTTGCTCGGCCAACCACTCAATTTGCTGGACAATTTGCGTCAACAAATGCCGTTGCTGCTATTTCGTAGTGGCGATATCAAAATTGCCCTGGCGGTGGATAGTATTGATAGTAACCGGGAAATTGTTATCAAATCGGTCGGAGCACAGCTGGGGCAAATTGATGCTATAAACGGTGCCACTATTTTGGGTGATGGTCGGGTTGTGTTTATTCTGGATATCCCAACATTAATCGATACATATCAAGCTCCGTCAGGAACGGCTAACTTGCAACAGGCCAGTGAAACGTATCAACAGACGATTATTGATCGCAAACCACTGGCGATGGTTGTTGATGACTCCATCACCATGCGTAAAGCCAATAGTGGTCTGTTAGCTCGCTTAGGCTTTGATGTAGTGACCGCCAAAGATGGCGTTGATGCACTAGCACAACTCTATGAACAAACACCTGATATCGTATTACTGGATGTTGAAATGCCTCGCATGGATGGCTTTGAATTCGCGTCCATTATTCGTAACGATGCACAATTTAAACATTTACCGATCATTATGATCACCTCTCGAACCGGCGATAAACACCGTCAACGCGCTTTGACCATTGGCGTGAATGCGTATTTTGGTAAACCTTATCAAGATGATGAATTGATCATTTCGATGAAACAACAGCTGGGTAACCGTTACCCTGCTGAGCAACGCTAAACATTAACTAAAGGCAATTATGAGCAAAGAATCTGATTTCATTCATTGCATGTTGATTCCGCTTCGACAACATTATTTGCTGCTGCCGAATCCAACCATTGCTGAAGTCATTCCGTTGCCTCGCCTGACCGACAGTGATATTGACTCGGCCTGGTATATCGGCCAATTTTTCTGGCGTGATTTACCGTTACAAGTGATTGATTTAGAGACCATGATTGGTAGCGGCCAACAAAACAGTCGGCAAATTAATAAACTATGTGTGATAAATGGCATCAATAGCGAGGCTAAAATCAAACATTATGCAGTTGCTTGCTGTGGAGCCCCACAGCTAATCACCATCAATGAAACCGCCTTGCAACCCACTCACGATATTGTCGATTCAGACTGGTTACATTGTCAGATAAAAATCGGATCTAACGTGGCTTTTATTCCAAAATTAGACAATATTGAAACTCATCTGCAAAACAGTTTGTCGGGTAGTACATCCTCTGACAATTTGCTTTAAGATACCCGCATGAAAAATCACATTCGTATAGCAATGCTGCTGATGCTTGCAGCTTTTTTACCTGTTCAGGCCATTGCGGCAACTGATCTCAATCAACAACGCAAGATCTATCAGCAAGCAAAAAAGGCGCTGCAAACGCACCAGCTTGCTCAGTTCAAACAATTGCGTGGGCAGTTGGGTGATTACCCGTTGCATGAGTATCTAGATTATTTGTACTTGCAGCATCGAGTTAATGATGCAGAAGCGTCAAACATTAAACGCTTCCTCCAGACTCGGGAAGATAGTTTTTTCAAAGCACGGCTACGCAGCGCCTGGCTGGATAAACTGGCAAGAGAGCAGCAATGGCAACAGTATCTGGAGTTTTATCAAGCCCCTCAGTCTGCTGCACGCGAATGTAATTATGCTCGAGCTTTAATTGCCACTAATCAGCAACAAGCCGCTAGCGAGGCATTTGAAAAACTCTGGCTAGTATCAACCTCACAAGACAAAGCCTGTGATGCGGTGTTTCACCATGCTACTCAGCGTGGTTGGTTAACAGATAATTTACGCTGGCAACGGATGATGCTGGCCTTACGCAATCAACAATTTCCATTAGCAAATTATTTAGCCAAAACCGTCGATCAAAGTGCAACGGCTCAAGCATGGGCAAAACGCTGGGAAGACATACATAAAAACCCTGTTAGCCTACTATCGCAACTGCCCACTGCAGCGCCAGCTCAAGGCGTTTCTTTGGCACAAGATGTTCCAATGGCACGAGAAATTGTGGTTTATGGTTTAAAACGCTTAGCCAGAAAAGATCCCGCAAAGGCACATTATCATTGGGTACGGTTGGCAAACAGCTATCAATTTACGACTGAAGAACGACATGATGTTCAGGGCAGTATTGGGCTGTGGGCCGCGTTAGATCGTGATGACAGAGCGCTCTATTATTATGGTGATGCGCCCAATCACCCTTGGCG
>NZ_JBLWYR010000032.1:0-21798 GCF_048266885.1 Methylophaga sp. | reverse complement strand
TTTCTACGCTGTCTTGCAATTGAGTGGCCATTATTTCAACTCCTCAGGGAAATACTTGACGACGCTTCGTAGCGGATTTGGAGCGGCTTGCCCCAGACCACAAATCGACGCGTCTACCATTACTTGAGACAACTCTTCGAGTAATGGTTCGTCCCATTTAGCCTGTTTCATTAAGGTAACCGCTTTGGCAGTACCTACGCGACAAGGTGTACATTGGCCGCAGGACTCATCTTCAAAGAAACGCATTGCATTGACTGCCAAATCGCGTGCTCTGTCTTTATCGGAAAATACAATCACCGCAGCAGAGCCGATAAAACTGCCATATTCATGCAAAGTGTCGAAATCCAAAGGCACATCACCTAACGACGCAGGCAAAATTCCGCCTGAGGCACCACCGGGGAAATAGCCATAAAACTCGTGCCCTTCGAGCATGCCGCCGCAATATTCATCAATCAGTTCACGCATAGTGATACCGGCTGGTGCCAAATGTACACCTGGGTTGTTGACTCGACCACTCACCGAAAATGAACGCAGACCTTTGCGACCGTGACGTCCGTGATCGGTAAAACACTCTGGACCTTTCTCAAGAATATCGCGAACCCAATACAGCGACTCCATATTGTGCTCTAAAGTCGGCCGACCGAATAAGCCAACTTGAGCTACAAATGGTGGACGTAGACGTGGCATGCCACGTTTACCTTCGATGGATTCAATCATTGCCGACTCTTCGCCACAAATATAGGCGCCAGCACCACGGCGTAAATGGATCGTCGGCAAATTGGTGACCGGTGGATGAGCACGTAGCTTGGCAAGCTCTTGTTCTAACATGACGCGAATGGCGGCATATTCATCACGCAGATAAATATAGATTTCATTGATATCTACTGCCCAGGCAGCGATCAGCATGCCTTCGAGGAAACAATGAGGATCACGATCCAGATAGTATTTGTCTTTAAAGGTACCCGGCTCACCTTCATCAATATTGACGGCCATTAATCTCGGGGCTGGTTGATCTCGCACGATCCGCCATTTACGACCAACTGGGAAACCCGCACCACCTAAACCACGCAAACCAGAGTCATCCATCATGTCGAGTACTTTATTGACATCATGCTGACCGGCCATACATTGCTGATAGATGGTGTAGCCGCCGTTGGAGAGATATTGTTCAAACAGAATAGGAGCGATGGTTTCGGGTTCAGTTACGCCTTGTTCAACCAGTTCATCGACTTTTTGAACATCGGCAAATTCGACCGGATGCATACCGACAACAGCAACTGGAGCTTTATCACAACGACCAATACAAGGGACTCGCTGTACGCGGACTTTTTCACCCATGGCGGTTTCAAGTGAATCAATCAGACCTTCAGCACCGGCCATTTCACAAGTCATTGAGTCACAGACGCGAACGGTTAAATCGGCAGGAACGGCATCACCTTCTTTAATCACATCAAAATGATGGTAGAAGGTGGCGACTTCATATACTTCTGCACGAGACAGTTTCATTTCATAGGCTAGCGCGACTAAATGTGCTGCTGAGATATGTTTGTAGAAATCCTGGATTTTATGCAAATGTTCTATCAGTAAATCTTTTTGTCTGGATGCATTACCCAGCAATTCACGCACTTCGACCAGTGCTTTTGGATCAATTTGTCGACCTTTACTGGTAATACGTGCCAGTTTGATCTTTTTACCAGTTGGTTGAACACTGATGGGTTGATCGATCATGTTGCCCCTCTCTCTCTTTATAGCCTACTTTGGCTTTTTTATAATAAAAATCTAGTCAAAACTATCATGGCTAACTGCTGTTGTGAAGCCTGATGAAGAGCAAAAATCAAAGCTAAATCAAGCTTTTGTTTAAAGATAGGATTAGGAGATTGAGCGAGAGTTCAAAAACGCACTAAATAAATGCACAATGTGTGAAACAGCATGTTGTTACACAAGGTTGAGAGGGAATTTGATCCAAAATGGATCATGGAGAAATTTTTTCTAAAGCTTCAAAAAAACAACAGCCAACCAATTTTTACAGATTGGCTAATTACAAGTATCTAATTTGCGCAAATTACTGACGCGTATTTTGCTGCTGTTGTTCGACGTCTTTTAACCAAAGATCGTGATGCTGTTCGGCCCAGGCAACATCAACATGACCGGTTGTCATACCTTCAAGTGCGCCCTCGGTTCCGATGGTACCGATATAGATGTGACCTAGTGAAAACGCCATCAGTAACATCGCAGTCAGAATATGAATCAGATGGGCACCAATAATGACTTCACGTTCCTGTCCAAAATTGGGGAAATCCAATACCAGTCCCGAAAAACATAATGCCACACCCGCTGTTGCCAACGTCCAAAACCAGGCTTTTTCACCGCCATTGAACTTACCTGCTGAGGGATGTTTGTCCCCTACCATGCCACCAAAGGCTTTAAACCATTCGATATCAACTTTGGTAAATAGATTATTTTTGAACCATTTGATGAGAATGATAAATAAGGCCACCATAAACACCGGCCCCAATACGTTGTGTATCCATTTAGCTGCTGTGGCGTAGGCTGAAAAGCCTGGGTAACCGAGCAATGGAATTAAAGCAAACCGGCCGTATAACAGACTCAGACCGGTGATCGCTAATAAGATAAATAGGGTTGCTGTTGTCCAGTGCAAACGTCGCTCGTTTAAGGTCCAACGTTCAACCGTTTTACCGGTACGAGGATGATCAAGTTTGATCTCTCCACGCCATAAGTAGAACACAGCAAGTATCAGTATTACACCACTTAATAACCAGCTACCGTAAGTAGCAATTGGCCCATTACGTAATTGACGCCAGTTTTGACCTGCCCCTTGGATCAGCTCATTCGTTTCCTGGCCTTTAACCGCACTATAACCTTTGGTGTTATCACGCACTTGACGCCAAGTATCGGCGCGCGGATTGGTTTCTTCGGCCGCCGTACCAGCCATGCTGACATATAAATAACCAGTTAATGGCATCACCAGAATGGCAAGTACGATAATCAGCATCGCCCAAAGTGATGTTTTTTTACGATTGGTCATAGCAGCAGATGCAGACATGCTTTCTCCGTTAGCGATCCGTTTGTACGCTATTGAAACGTTGCTTTAGCACATCAGCACGTTCCTCAGCAGACAAAGCATGGCTATCTTCTTTGCCTTTATAAACTCCGGCTTTATGCATGGTTACATCAGTATCTTCGTAACAAGCCGTCAGCAAAAAGGCACCAAGCATTAAAACAAGCAGTCTCATGATTAATCCTTGTAGGCTGTTGCCCAACCCCAATTATCCGGACGGCCGCCACGACGCACCACACGGCTTCGGAATAAGTCAGCAACGATATCACCGTCACCAGCAATCAATGCTTTGGTCGAACACATCTCAGCACATAAAGGTAATTTACCTTCGGCTAAACGGTTACGACCATATTTTTCAACTTCGGCAGCCGAGTTATCTTCTTCCGGGCCACCAGCACAGAAAGTACATTTATCCATTTTGCCGCGGGCACCAAAAGCACCTTCTTGTGGATATTGGGGCGCACCAAATGGGCAGGCATAAAAGCAATAACCACAACCAATGCAGATATCTTTATCGTGCAGCACTACACCATCATCTGTGGTGTAGAAGCAATCGACTGGGCATACCGCTTGGCATGGCGCATCGCTGCAATGCATACAGGCAACTGAGATAGATTTTTCACCAGGAATACCATCATCGATAGTGACGACGCGACGACGGTTAATACCCCAAGGTACTTCATGTTCATTTTTACAAGCGGTAACGCAGGCATTGCATTCAATACAACGCTCGGCATCACACAAAAACTTCATTCGAGCCATTTAGCAATCCCCTTAATTAGGCAGCACGGATACGACAGAGAGAAACTTTCGTTTCCTGCATCGCCGTTACGGAGTCATAACCATACGTGAACACGGTGTTACACGATTCACCTCGAACATGTGGCACAGTGCCTTCAGGATAGTTATCAATCAAATCTTTACCCTGATAATGGCCACCAAAATGGAACGGCATAAAGACAACGCCACGTTCAACACGCTCGGTCACCATAGCCATTACTTTGATGGTTCCGCCTTCAGGACCATCCACCCAAACTTGTTCACCATTTTTAATGCCGGCATTGTTGGCATCAGCAGGGTTAATTTCGATAAACATATCTTGCTGCAATTCAGCCAGCCAAGGGTTAGAGCGGGTTTCTTCACCACCACCCTCATATTCCACCAATCGACCACTGGTCATTATCAATGGGAAATCTTTGCTGAAATCGGTAGCTTGAATGGAACCGTAGCGAGTCGGCAGACGATAGAAGCTACGGCGATCTTCGTAAGTAGGATATTTTTCTACCAAGTCACGACGTGTTGTATAAAGCGGTTCACGATGAATAGGCACGGGGTCCGGGAACTGCCAGACGATAGCTCGCGCTTTAGCATTACCATACGGGGCACAACCATGTTTGATTGCAACACGTTGAATACCGCCTGATAAATCGGTTTTCCAGTTTCGACCTTCTGCTTCGGCTTTTTCCTCAGCAGTTAGATCATCCCACCAGCCCAGCTCTTTAAGCATGGTATCGGTAAATTCAGGATATCCGTCTGTGAGTTCAGCACCCACTGTACTGGAGCCTTCAGATAACAAATTGACTCCATCACGTTCCACACCAAAACGAGCACGGAAAGGACCGCCGCCCTCTGCTACCGGCGTTGAGTTGTCATACAGAATATGACTGCCAGGATGTTTCATTTCTGGTGGGCCCCAACAAGGCCAAGGCAGACCGTAAATTTCACCATCACATGGGCCACCTTCGGCTTTCAATGTGGTGGTGTTAAAGGTATGTAGATTTTCAGATTGTAGTTTGAGACGTTCCGGAGATTGTCCAGTGTAACCAACCGCCCACATGCCTCTGTTGTATTCACGGGTAATATCTTCGATTAACGGTTCTTCGCCATTCACTTCAATCTGATTACACAATTCTTTTTCAAAGCCGAATTTTTTGGCGAATTTGTACATGATGGTGTGATCAGGCAAAGATTCAAATAATGGTTTAATAACCTGAAAACGCCATTGCACTGAGCGATTCGATGACGTTAATGAACCATAGGTTTCGAACTGAGTGGATGCCGGCAATAAATACACGCCATCAGTACGATCATTCATAACGGCAGAAACGGTTGGATAAGGGTCAACTACTACCAATAGGTCTAGTTTTTCCATGGCCTCTTTCATTTCCGGGCCACGGGTCTGACTGTTTGGTGCATGTCCCCAAAGCACCATGGCTTTGATGGCATCATTTTGGTCGATGTTATCTTTATCTTCTAAGACACCGTCAATCCAGCGGGAAACGGTAATACCATTGGTATACATCGGTGGCACCGCAGTACCTTCGACTTCTTCATATTTGGTTTGATCAAATTTTGCTTTGATCCAGTCCAGCTCAACATTCCAAACGCGCGCCCAATGTTCCCAAGCACCTTCAGCTAAACCGTAATAACCCGGCAAACTGTTGGAAACCACACCGAAATCGGTGGCGCCTTGCACATTATCATGGCCACGGAAAATATTGGTCCCACCACCGGAAACACCCATATTACCGAGTGCCAGTTGCAGGATGCATAAAGCACGGGTATTGCTGTTACCAACGGTATGCTGAGTTATGCCCATGCACCAGATCACAGTGCCTGGACGATGTTCAGCCATGGTTTTAGCCGCCTGATAAACATCTGCTTCTTTGGCTCCACTGACTTTTTCAACTTCTGCAGGTGGCCAGTTAGCGACTTCCTTACGGATTTCGTCCATTCCGTAAACCCGCTGTTCGATAAAGCTTTTATCTTCCCAGCCATTTTCAAATATGTGCCACAACATGCCCCAGACAAACGGAATATCTGAACCACTGCGAATACGGATAAATTGATCGGCATGGGCTGCGGTACGGCTAAAACGAGGATCGACTACGATGATCGGAGCGCCCCGCTCTTTACCACGGAAAATATGTTGTAGTGAAACAGGATGAGCTTCGGCCGGATTGGCACCGATAATGAATATCGCTTTGGAATTATGAATATCGTTATAGGAGTTTGTCATTGCACCGTAACCCCAGGTATTAGCTACCCCGGCAACAGTAGTGGAATGACAGATCCGAGCTTGGTGATCGACGTTATTAGTGCCCCAGAACGCAGCAAATTTACGGAACAAATAAGCTTGTTCATTACTGAATTTTGCCGAACCGAGCCAGTAAACTGAATCCGGACCAGAGGTTTCACGGATATTCAGCATTTGAGTGCCGATTTCATCAATGGCTTGATCCCATGACAAACGCTGCCATTTACCATCGACTTTTTTCATAGGGTATTTGAGACGTTTGTCTCCATGACCGTGTTCGCGAACTGAAGCGCCTTTGGCGCAATGTGAACCGAGATTGAAAGGATGATCAAAGCTAGGCTCCTGACCGATCCACACCCCATTTTGAACTTCAGCAGTTACCCCACAACCGACACTACAATGACTGCAAACACTACGTACTTTGGTGATTTCACCTTCGTCGTAAGCAGGTTGATGGCCTTCTGCTGCTTCAGCTTTTTGAATCATCGCGTTAGGCAACAAACTCATAAAAGCTGCGCCACCAGCTGCAATACCAGAACCTTTCAGAAAGGTTCGACGATTTACGCCAGAAATACCACTGATGATGGTTGCCGGATCACGTTTAGTCAGTTTCATAACGTCAGTCTTTTAAAAGTCGGCGCGCTGGTAGTAAGTTTCAACATGTTCGGTATGTTGATAACCTTTTGCAGCAGGAGTAGGTTTGGCGGGAGTTTCAACTGTTTTTTGTGGAGCAGCTTGCAGCGTATTTGCTGTCAAAGCCAATGTCGCCGTGCCACCAATTGTGGCAGTCAATTTGTGCAGAAATTCTCTGCGGCTATTTAATGGCTTTGCAGTCATGGATTTCTCCGAATGAAAATCAGTGCAGTGACAAGCAAGAGGTTGTCAGCGTCGACAACAAAATTTGAAGCTTAATTATCGCGCAGTCGACACTGTGGTTCAAGGATATTCACCTCTAAATTCTAAGTATCTGTCATTGTTCTAGTCGTTGAAGTTCCGCTTCAATAAACTGTTTTCCTAATAATGCGACGCCACCATAAAATGCCGCACTTTTAGCTTTAGCCAAATCAGTAAAAAACTTGGCTGCCCAAGGTCGTAAATGAGTGTTAAAAAAAGTTTTGTCGTCAATGATCGGCGTGCCGTTGGCCATCAGAATCAATCGCATCACATCACACTCGCCAGCAATATGATCTTCAGGTTCGGCTTTATCTTGCTGTCGCTCCAAACCTAACTTGCCTAAATCGATGCGTAATTTTGCCAACGGCTTTTCATTTAAAAAACCGCTTTGATAAAACGAACCGTAAGGAATAACTTCACCTTGCGCCAACCCGATAAACAGTAATTGATATTCGTCGGCGATTTGCTCGACATCGTTTTGTTTAGCCGCTTCTATTAAAGCCATCCAACCTTGACCTAAGGGACTTTCCGGATGCGTTACCTGCAGACTGGTAATGTTATCCAGCAAATCCTGCTGTGGTGGCGCGGCAAGTAAATTGGCCAATAAAGCGTATGTCTGAGCACGCCACTGAGTTTCTTCAATTTCTTCCACGGCCATTACCCTTTTTTAAACATCGCTTTTACACGACAGTCTTCACACATCTTCAATTGCTCTAAAGCCGCTCCCTGAAACATGTGATGGTCTTTTAGTTTTGCCGTTATGGTGTCGATCATTTTCTGGGTGGCAAACGGTTTCGCACAACTGATGCAATGGAAAATCGCTTCTTCATGCAATATCCGTTTCTGACGCGCCTGGTCCCTTTGATATAGATAGCGCGGTGCCAAGGCGATGGCATTTTCCGGACAAGCTGTTTCACAGATACCGCATTGCACACATAAATCTTCAATAAAATTCAGTTGAGGTTTGTCGACACCATCGACCAAAGCACCAACCGGACAGACGGACACGCATGACATACATAATGTGCAAGCTTGTTTATCAACTAGAATCTCACCAAATGGTGCTGGTTTTTCAAGTTTGATTTCTGCCTGAGGTGCAGGAGCTTGTTCATACAAATGCGATAACGCCATGGTGCTGACCCGACGTTTATTATCCATACCGGCAAAGCGGCTTGGAGTTGCAGCATCGGTTTTGGGCAACTGCTGCAAGTGGGATTTTAAGGCGCTGAAATCATTGCCTTGAAACCAATGAATCTCGGTTGAATAGCCCATGCCGATCAGTAATTCATTGCTTAACTGCATTTGCTGCTGTAATTCTTGCCAATCATGATCACTGTGGGTCAGCGCGTCCCATAAAGTGACGCCAGCAGCGCCATACGCCATCGCGGCCAACCAGAACGGCATACTGAGTGCGCCAATTTCCTCAATCGAAAAAGCAACCACATTGTTGGCAAGTTCATGCCCGCGCATTTCCAACAAAGTTTGGGCGTTAGCCTCATCGTGGATCAAAATATGCGGTGGTTGGGTTTCCAGTTCAGCATATTGTTGCAGCATTGAACGTAACCGTTCGAGACTGACATCCAAGGTCGGTAGCGCATAATTCATTGCACCGGATGGGCATACCGCCACACAACTACCACAGCCCTGACATAAATTCGGATCGACTCTGACTTCATCACCGGCATGGCTGATGGCTTCAGCCGGACAGGCTTCAAGACATTGATTACAGCCTTGAATACCGCGTCGGGAATGCGCGCAGATATTGGGTTTATATTGAAAATAACGTGGTTTATCAAAAATGCCGACCAGATCAGGCAGTTGCTGTAGGGCTTCAGCCAAGGCTTGTTGATTATCACCTGGAGCAAAATAGCCTAAAGGCGAAACGTTCTGTTTGAGAATTGGCGAATCACTTAGATCCAACACCAAATCAAATCGTAATGTTTGTCCGCCAATTTTTGCATCAAATTCGCCGAGCCAACCCGTTAAATCGGTTAATTCACCCGACAATAACGTGACTTCTTCACCACTGACCTTTGTGTTGTCTGTTACGAACGCGCTCACTGTTAATGGCTGACAATGTCCAGCCACTGCAGAGATAACCTCACCACTGCCGATAATGAGCAAACGCCCTTGAGATTCAAATTCGATTAGTTGTACAGGATGGAATTCAATTCGACCTGCTTCCAAAACCACGTTATGCAATGGGGTTATCCTCCTCGTCGCGACTATCTCGCGGTTTTGCTTGTTCATCCTGCACAGGATTTTCTGCTGAATTGGCTATTGTCGACTGTTCTGCTGTTTCATCTGCCGCGAGCTGCCGTTCTAAAAAACGTTTCATTTCATGAGTAACCACAGAGCCCAGACCAGCAAAATTTTGATAGTTGTAGTCATTTTCGTATTCCTCAAGCCCATCGGTTTTGTTAAAACCGGGTTTGCGAAATAAATCTCGTAATGCTTGCTGTTTGGTTTCTGGATCAACGTCTTTGCGTTGCCAAATAGGTAATTCAACCGGCTCTTTTGCTACCGTTGCTTGAGGCAGTTCAGCTTGTTCTATCTCAGTTAAATTTTCGGTGGGCGGCTCTGCTACCGTTTCAGATTGTTGTTTACGGCGAGACCAGCGCGATAAAAAATTTTCGGCTGCCGGTTTTTCTGTCATCTGGCACCTCCATCTTTATCTTTCCAGCGTTCACGACGGCGTTTTTTGGGTGCTTCCGGTGCATAGTGATAAATCAAAAAACGTTCCAGCCAAACACATAATTCATCTGGCAAGGCAGCTTCGAGCACCTGATCGCCCGCTTCCATATAAGAAGCCGCTTCATCGAAATCTACGGTGAGTAAAACAGGAGTTAACTCGTCATTCTCCAAGCGGCCAATAAAATAGATCTTGGCCTGTTCTGACATCAAATTGTGGTAATAACTTTCACAATAATGCCGAAATAATCGCAGATGCAGATCTGGATAGTAATGCAGCTCACCTTCTATCTGCGCATTAGACAATTGTGTCTCGCCAAGTCCAGGCATCACACCCAGCAAAGACCAAGAATGTTTGGCCCAGCGGTGTTGACTGACTTTTTTCAGCAATACGGCAGTAACGGAAAAATGATCAGAAGGTAAATCAAGCATCTCTATCAGGCATTGTGAATTCAGCCTAATAGGATAACAAGTAACCGAGCTTTTTACTCGGCTACTTCGACAGCAGTTACTTTTTGTAATCCACGAGGCAGCTTATGTCCACGTTTGCCACGCTCTCCAGCATAGTGTTGCAAATCAGCCGTTTTCAACGTCAGATGTCGACGTCCAGCATGCAGCGTCAGACTGTGATTTTCTGGTACCAGCGTAACCGATTGCAGCCACTCCTGGCCGCTACTAAAGCGAGCCTGTGGAATATTGATAAGCCGTACGCCTTTACCTTTATTTAATTCTGGCACTTCACTTATCGGGAAAACCAGCAAACGACCATCACCAGCAGCGACAGCCAGTTGCTGTGGGGTTTTGGTATCCACCACTAGCGGCGGCAATAAAGCAGCTTTATCCGGCAGATTGAATAGCGCTTTACCCGCTTTATTTTTAGCCAATAAATTATCAAAGCGCGTTACAAAACCATAACCTGCGGTATTGGATAACAAGATCATCTGCTCATTTTCAGCAGCGATCACCGCAATAAAACGTACTTCTGCAGCAGATTGCAGACGACCACTTAACGGTTCACCCTGCCCCCTGGCTGACGGTAACGTATGCGCTGCAAGGGAGTAACTACGGCCACTTTCATCCAAAAACACCACTTGTTGGTTACTGCGAGTTTTCACCGACGCAAGGAAACGATCGCCGGTTCGATAATTCAATGAGGCCGGATCCACATCATGACCCTTAGCGGCACGTACCCAGCCACTGGCAGATAAAACAATGGTCAGCGGTTCCGTTGGTAATAATTCATTTTCACTGAGGGCTTTGGCCGCATCACGTTGTTTGATTTCACTGCGACGATCATCACCATATTTTTCGGCATCGGCTGTGAGCTCTTTGCGGATTAAAGATTTCAAACGGGTATCTGAGCTTAATAATAATTCCAGTGATTTACGTTCTTTGCTCAGCTCATCCATTTCACCCTGGAGCTTCATTTCTTCAAGCTTGGCCAAGTGACGTAAACGTAATTCAAGTATCGATTCGGCCTGGCGATCACTGAGATTAAAACGCGCCATCAACTCAGCTTTTGGATCATCTTCATTGCGAATAATCGCAATCACTTCATCAATATTTAGGTAGGCGATCAATAAGCCTTCCAACACATGTATGCGATCCAGCACTTTATCCAGACGGAATTGCAAGCGGCGTCGAACCGTTTCTACACGGTAAATTAACCATTCGCTGAGCATTTGCAGTAGGTTTTTAACCTGTGGCCGCCCATCCAGACCGATCATGTTCATATTGACGCGGTAGCTGCGTTCCAAATCGGTGGTAGCAAACAAGTGCAGCATCAGACTTTCTATATCGACACGATTAGAGCGCGGCACAATCACTAGGCGCACAGCTTGTTCGTGATCAGATTCATCACGTAAATCCGCCACCATCGGTAGCTTTTTATTATTCATTTGTGCGGCAATCTGCTCCAGCACTTTGGCACCGGAAGTCTGATATGGCAGTGCATGAATAATGACTTCGTGTTCTTCAACTTTGTAAGAAGCGCGTTGGCGAATCGAACCATGGCCAGTTTCATAGATACGGCGGATTTCTGCTTGTGATGAAACAATTTCACCGCCGGTCGGGAAATCTGGACCCTGAATTTCAGTTAACAGATCTTCTAGGGTGCTTTTCGGTGATTTAAGTAATAGCAGGCAAGCGTTCACCACTTCCCGCAGGTTATGCGGCAGGATATCGGTTGCCATACCCACAGCAATACCAGTGGCGCCATTGAGTAATACATTCGGAAGACGTGCAGGCAGTAATTGTGGCTCATCCATGGTGCCATCAAAATTAGGCATCCATTCAACTGTGCCCTGCCCCAATTCACTTAATAATGTTTGAGCATAAGGTGCCAACCTGGCTTCGGTATAACGCATGGCCGCAAACGATTTAGGATCATCCATCGACCCCCAGTTGCCCTGGCCATCAATCAAGGTATAACGATAGGAAAATGGCTGAGCCATCAACACCATAGCTTCGTAACAGGCTGAATCACCATGCGGATGGTATTTACCTAACACGTCACCCACGGTACGAGCAGATTTTTTATGTTTGGAAACGGCACTGAGACCTAGCTCGGACATCGCGTAAACAATACGCCGTTGGACTGGTTTCAGACCATCAGCCAGATGGGGCAGGGCCCGATCCAAAATGACGTACATGGAATATCCCAGATACGCTTTTTCGGTAAAATCACGAAGCGGTTGCTGTTCCAGATCGTCGACTAATGTACTCATTTAAAACTCTCAGTTCAGATTAAACCATCAGCCAAATCGCCATGCTGTTCCAGCCAGATTTTGCGATCACCCGCCCGCTTTTTGGCCAGCAATTTATCAAGCATCATAAATGTATCGTCTTCGGCATCAATGGTCAGACGAATAAGCCGACGAGTATCCGGGGCCATGGTGGTTTCACGTAATTGCAAAGGATTCATTTCACCCAAACCTTTAAATCGCTGGGTACTAACTTTGCCTTTTATTTTGTCACGCTCAATGCGTTCCAGAATGATTTTGCGTTCTTCATCATCCAAAGCGTAGAAAACTTGTTTGCCAACGTCGATTCGATATAACGGCGGCATGGCGACACAGATATGTCCAGCTTCAACCAACGGTCGAAAATGTCGTACAAATAATGCACATAACAAGGTGGCGATATGCGCACCATCTGAGTCAGCATCGGCCAGGATACAGATTTTGCCATAACGCAGACCAGTGAGATCATCTGAGCCGGGATCCACCCCTACCGCAACGGCTATGTCATGAACCTCTTGTGAAGCCAATACTTGAGAAGCTTCGACTTCCCAGGTATTCAGGATCTTACCGCGTAGCGGCATGATGGCTTGAAATACGCGATCCCGACCTTGTTTGGCACTGCCGCCAGCAGAATCCCCTTCCACCAGAAACAATTCAGTACGGGCTGGATCTTGAGAAGTACAATCGGCAAGTTTGCCGGGTAATGCCGGGCCGGATTGCACCCGTTTACGCACGACTTTTTTGGCTTGTTTTAAGCGAGATTGAGCGTTATTAATCGCCAGCTCGGCTATTTTTTCACCATCTTCAATATGATGATTGAGCCATAGGCTGAAAGAATCTTTTACTGCACCAGCTACAAACCCGGCACATTGTCTGGAAGACAGGCGTTCTTTGGTCTGACCGGAAAATTGAGGATCCTGAAGTTTGACTGATAACACATAACTGCATCTTTCCCAGATATCTTCAGCTGAGAGTTTGACGCCACGCGGTAGCAGACTGCGAAATTCACAAAATTCCCGTAAGGCGTCTAGCAGACCTGAACGTAAACCATTTACATGGGTACCGCCTTGAGCAGTTGGGATCAGGTTTACATAACTTTCAGCGATAACTTCGGCCGGTTCAAGTTGCCACATCAAAGCCCAATCGACTTCCTGTGTTTCATCAGCAAAATGCCCAACAAATGGTTTGGCCGGTACGCAGGGCACATCAGTCATCGCATTGGCGAGGTAACTGTTTAAACCGTCTTCATAACACCAGCGATCGTTTTGTTTTTCGGCACCGCTTAAATCTTCGAAGGTAACAACCAGACCGGGACACAATACGGCTTTGGCACGTAAGACATGACGCAGTCGGGAAACCAGAAATTTAGGCGCATCAAAGAAACTGGTATCGGGCCAGAAGCGCACACTGGTGCCGGTATTTTTTTTGCCGACTGTACCTGTTTCAGCTAAGGATTCAACCAATAGACCATTTTCAAACGCAATACTGTAACTGACACCATCACGGCGGATATTGACTTCCAGCCGTTTGGATAAGGCATTCACGACAGAAACACCTACGCCATGCAGACCACCGGAAAACCGATAATTTTTATTGGAGAACTTGCCACCGGCATGTAAACGAGTCAGGATGACTTCAACACCGGGAACACCTTCTTCCGGGTGAATATCCACTGGCATACCCCGACCATTATCAATCACTTCAAGCGAATTATCAGGGTGCAGGATGACTTCAATATTCGTTGCGTGACCGGCAATAGCTTCATCGACACTATTATCAATGACTTCTTGAGCCAGATGATTCGGCCTAGTTGTATCTGTATACATGCCGGGCCGCTTTCTGACCGGATCCAATCCCGTTAGAACCTCAATTGCCGAAGCGTCGTAGATATTGGTCATTTTGTCTTAGTCAAAAAATTCAAGTTGCCCGAAGGTTAGCAGGATAAAAGCCAGATGTACAAGCATCTAAGCTATTGGAATGAAATAACACAAGACACGTCACATATATGCAAGATACTTATATTTAGATATCCATTATATTTTTGTGCGGGGTCAATAAGATGATTGTGTTAGCACTTGTTTCGAGTAAGCACTGTTGCATATTATTCAGATGCTGTGGTTCACTGCCATGATGCGTTCTAATTTTTAGAATGGCTTTGTTGGAATTTTACCCACCGTCGATGTGGATGAAGAATAAAGCCCTTTATGTGGCATCATGTTTATCGACTCAACGCGGAGTAATGTTATGAACATTCGACAGATTCTTTTGATCACGATCCTATTATTCTCTGCGCCCATCAATGCTGAAGACAATGCAAAAAGCTTTGAAAAACACGCTAATCAGGCCATAAAAGAATTCGCCGAAACCCTCAAATCGGCATTAATGTTATCCATGCAAACTGATGGTTCCGTTAAAAGCATTGCGGTTTGTAAAGATATTGCACCCAGAGTAGCTCAACAGATTTCAACTAAATATAACCTTGATATCAGCCGAACTTCCCTAAAGGTGAGAAATCCAGCTAACAAAGCTGATGAATGGGAGACAACTGTATTAAGAGATTTTGAAACCAGATTGGAAGCGGGTGAAACGATTAAAAAGCTTCGCTTTAGTGAACCGGTTGAGACAGAAGGATTTCAACAATGGCGCGTGATGAAAGCCATTGGTACAGATTTGGTTTGCGTGACCTGTCATGGTGAAAAAATACCTGAACAAATCCAAGCCGAATTAACCAAGCTCTACCCCAATGACCAAGCTACGGGTTTTAAAATCGGCAGCGTTAGGGGAGCATTTACGGTGAAACAAAAATTGCCGGCTGATTAACTTTCTTTAAGACTAATAAATTCACTGCGGCCTTTTTGAATTGAAGTCAGTTTATCTTCTCGAGCCAACCAGCCAATTGCTCTCTGTACCATTTTAGTATCAAGCTCACATTCGATAGCCAATTTTGTCGTACTGGTCTGTCCATTGGTTTTTAGATATTTCCAAATTTTTCCTGCTGCATCACCAATAGTTCGTTGCATCACACACCCCTTATTGTTGAAGTAAATCTACTAGATTAAATGTTGTGTTTTAGAAGACTTATTGCACACTTCCCCAGGCTAAGACAATTTGTTGGCAGGCTTGCTCAATTATGGCTCGCGGAGCTGCGATATTCATCCGCATAAAACCGCTTCCCCCTTCACCAAACATTGCTCCAGGATTCATCGCCACGCCAGCTTGTTGCACAAAAAACGTTCGCAGCTGTTTGTCATCAAGCTGCAAATCCTGGCAATCCAACCACAATAAATAAGTCGACTGTAACGGTAAAACTCGTATCTTGGGTAAATGTTCAGCAAAATAATCTTGTACCCAATTATAAGTCTGCTGCAAATACACTAACAATTGATCCAGCCATTGCTCACCGTGTTGATACGCGGCGATTGTGGCCTCAATACTGAAAGGATTGGCTGCACTGACATGCCATGAATTAAATACCGATTCAATCGCTTTTTTATGCTCAGTATTCGGCACAATCAACATCGACATTCCCAGACCGGCGATATTAAATGTCTTACTTGCAGACACCGCCGTAATAACAGGTACATCATCTGCAAGTGAGGCCAATGGAATATGTTTTTGGCCCTGGAAAACCAAATCAGCATGAATTTCATCGCTGATAATTATCAATTGATATTGTCTGGCAATATCTAGCAGTTTGGTGAGTTCAGTTTCAGTCCAGACACGACCACCTGGATTATGCGGTGAACACAGCAATAACATTTTTGCACCTGCTGCTGCCTGTTCCGCCAATTGTTCATAATTTATCTGATAATAATCATCCACTAATCGTAATGGGTTCAAGATTAGATCACGCTGAGTCTCCGTAACCGCAGAGAAAAATGGAAAATAGACAGGAGGCTGCGCTATGACCTGATCATGTTCTTCGGTAAGGGCCATAATAGTGGCATGCAGTGACGGCACCACTCCAGGGCAGATCAGGATATGTTGCGAATCAATCTGCCACTGATGGCGTCGTTGAAACCACTCTTGAGTTGCTTGATACAACGCTTCTGGATATTCACTATATCCATACACTGGATGCTCAGCTCGGCTGGTTAACGCGTTTGTAACAGCCTCTGGTGCAGCGAAATCCATATCAGCCACCCATAACGGGATGGCATCTTCACGGCCAAATAGTCGCTTGCGGGCGTCGTATTTAAGACTATAAGTTCCACTGCGATCTATTAGCAGATCAAAATCAATCTTCGACATTTCGACGTTCCCAGATAGTCACCTCCGAAAGAGTATGCTGGAATTTGCGCCGGGTTTCACGAATAACAAACGCTTGAGAAAACGGGGGTTCAAGCAACGTGAAATGTTGTTCCAATATGCTTTTTATCCCATCCAAAGTGGAAAAGCTCTCTCCGTCTTTTTTGAATCCACCCAGCCAATTGGCTTTATCAGTGTGCTCTTCCAGCCAGGTATACGGTGAGGCTAAGACTAAAAGACCACCTGCATTAATCCGCTCATGGATAACTTTTAGAAATAATATCGGGTCATACAAGCGATCCAATAAATTTGCCGCCACAACCAAATCATAATCACTGTAAACCGATTTTAAGTTACAGGCATCGCCCTGCATAAATTCAACTTTAGAGGCACATTCATCCAAGTCAAAATTAGCCAATCGTTCTTCCCGATACAGTAATAAATCACCTTCATCGGCCACAGCATAACGAATCACACCATCGCGTTTGAGTTGCACGCCCAGATTAATCAGACGAGCGGAGAAATCGATACCGGTTACATGATCAAAATGTTTGGCTAATTCAAAACTGGCTCGACCAACGGCACATCCTAGATCCAGAGCGCGTTTGGCCGGTTTGTCAGCCATTCTATCAATGGCAATCTGCGCAATGGTTTTTTGAAAATTCGGCACATCAAAATAAGATTCACCGTAATGAAATTCGGCGTATTCCGACAGCATTTTATCGGTTTCATAATTTGAGTCGAGATTCACGACCGGAGTATCGGACACAACATAACGAAACCCTGCATGTTGAAAAAAATGACGTCTAAAAGCATAGCGTGATGATAGACGTGTTTCATTGCCTGAGGAAATCCAGCTACCACCTTTAATCTGATTATGCTTTCCATCATAGGTTGGGGTAGTGAAATCGTCATACAAACGATGAACTTGAGAACCTTCAAACGGGTAAATTGGCGTTTCAGTCCATTGCCAAACATTTCCCCTGACATCGAAAAAATCACCCTGTGCAAACTGATTCACTGGGCACGAGGAAGCAAAATGATCCAAGTGGATATTGGCGGGTGCTGGTTTTTCATCCAATTCTTGTAGATCGACAAACTGAGCCAGACGATACCATTCATCTTCGGTTGGTAAACGAACGGTTTCTCCGGTTGCTTCAGCTTTCCATGCACAGAATGCTTTCGCCTCGTGATAGTTGACTTCAACCGGCCAATCCCAACGCATCGGCACCACTTCGGTCATTAAACGCAGCTGCCAGCCATTTTCGTTTTTGATCCAGAATGTTGGATATTCTGCTTGAGTAAACTCACGCCATTGCAGCCCCTCTTCTTGCCAGAAGTATTTATTTAAATAACCACCGGCATCAATAAAGGCTAAAAATTCCTGATTACTGACTAAATACTTTGAAGCTTGAAATGCCTCGACCTCAGCTTGATGCTGACCGTATTCATTGTCCCAACCGTAATAAGCATCATCAAATAATTTGCCGATCTGAACTTCACCCGATGTGACGGGCAAAAGTGTATTTTCAGGTGCTGGTCCAGAAAGTTCAGATGCCTGCCAAGCGGGCTGGTTTTGCACCCACTGAATTTGTTGTTGGCGAATTAATACCGATGAGGTTTCAAGGTGGATTTGTTCATGTTCAATGCACATGATGATGGCCCACCAAGGATTATCCCAGTTGATGGGTAATTGTAATGGTGCAGATTGGATCAATTGATTCACCGCAGTTCTGACCTGTTGTCGATATGCCGTGACTTCCGCCACCGTTGGCCATTCATAATGTGCATCGTTGAGATCATCCCAACTCATTTCATCTACACCGACAGCAAACATGGATTCAAACCGTGGGTTGATACGTTGGCTTAACAAGCCGGCCAGTAGGAGTTTATTAACAAAAAAAGTCGCGGTATGACCGTAATAAAAAATCAGCGGATGGCGTAACGGGATGCTTTTTTGATAAAACCCTTCATCTGATTTCAGGGTTTCAAACAACGATTCATAGCGATCACATGTCGCATTGAAATAAGTCGCTAGCTCCATACGGATTGCAGCCGCATCTGATAGATCAAGACGAGGGCTACGCAAATAAGCGGGTTCTGAGTGAGAAAAAGAAAAGGCTTTTTCGGCAGTCATGTGTCAAAAATCCCTTTGAGGATGCTTGTGAGAGTTTACTAAGACTTATTTTTGATCGATTTGTTTCGAGAATGTTGAATTATAGCTGAGCAGCCAGCCAAGCAGTTTTTGCAGAAAGCTCTACCGAGCAACTCCACTTATAAGCCAAATTGATAGTTTCTGCACAGGCATACACACCATGCCCGCGAACAATGACAACTTTATGACGGGCTAGGCCTTGGGCTACGGCTAAAGGTGACTTTTCCACATATTCGTCGTAGTTAATAGTGATAACGGGTACGGTAGGGAAATAATACTGTCCTTCAAAATCTACCGGTACAAAATCCTTACCGCTCATCGTCATTGCAATCGCATGAGCACCATGGCTATGAATCACCGCTTTTGTCGAAGGATTGTGCTGGTAACTTGCTATATGAAGTGGCGCATCAAGCGAAGCACCCTCACCGATCTGCCCGTCGATATCACAGGCCACCAGCATGTCAGGGGTCAAGGTATCGGCACAACATCCTGTAGGCGTCACCCAAATCTTATTATGCCAACGAAAAGAAGCATTACCACTATGGGAATCATTGCAACCATGCTGTCGTAGCCATTGATAATGTTGGACCAGTTGTGCTTTTAGTTCTGCTAATGAACTTTCAGGCATCTTCTTTATCTTTGCGTGTGTTCTGCAAATGCCTTAACCACTGCGATGCCTGATTACGGACATCAGAAAATGCCAAGGCGCGATTTAACTGTTGCTCAGATTGTTCAATATTACCTAAATGATAATTCACCATTCCTGACAACATCCACGCCTGACCGCGTTTATTTTCCGGTAATTTTTCCAAGCTTTGCTGCAATGGTCCGGCCGCTTCAGTCCAGTTTTCCATACCTATAAAAACGCGGGCAAGTTTTAGATCGGTTTCACCTGATGAGTCCATGGATTGCATACTCGCCAGAACCTGGGTCGCATTTTCATTCTCTCTAGCCGCTAGCCAGCTATCTGCAAGCGATTCCAGGTTTTTGAAATTCCGTTCAATTACGCCATCATTCATTGATTTTTGTAACAGCTGCGCAGATTTATACGGAATATTCAAAAAGCGGTACATATTGGCTAAACGTAAAACAGTGTCTTTGTCACCTAAATTGAGGCGTTTTGCTAGCGTTTGTACCGCTAGCGACGTAAGGCGTTTTTCCTGCTGGGCATATAATGCAGCCAGCTGATCCCAATAAGATTTATTGACTGGGAACCGCTCGATTAAAATTTCCAGCACATCAATAGATTGATTGTATTGCTGCATTTCCATATGTGCCGCCAGTTGCAATCGATACCAGTTTTCTTTCGGTGCATTATCTCGTTGAATCGCGACGCGAATGGCCTCTACCGCCTTAGTGAACTGATTGATCTGATAATAAGCAGTGGCCAATAGGACATAAGCACTACTGTTTGCCTGCGGCTCATCTTTGAGCCAAAGAGTCAGAGAATCAATTCCTTTTTGATATTTACCATCACCGATTAAAAGTTGGGCCAGGTTATACCGCAGGTTATGCGTGACATCTTTAGGCAAGGCATTAAGCGACAGGGCTTGTTCAAATTGCTCTGCAGCCAAGTTGTACTGTTCAGTTTCAGAATACAGATAACCTAGCGTTTGCAGCACCACTGCACGTTCGTAAGAACCCGCTTCGGTTTCACTGATCAGTTTTTTCAGATCGGCTTCAGCTTGGCGGTATTGTTGCTGCTCCATTTTTTCCTGAGCAGCACTCAGTGCTTTGTAGGTTGCTTCAGTGAGTAGATACTCATCTTCGGCCATAGCCTGAAAGGGCAAGCTAAGACAGGCCAATAAAGCCATCAAAACGAATTTTTGATTAAGTAGTTTCATTTTATCTGGCCAACTTAAATTCTATTTCCTGAGTCGCACGGCGTTCCACCGGTTCCCCGTCCACGACTTTAGGTTTAAATTTCCATTTGAGTATGGCTGTCATGGCTGCGTTATCAAATACGTTCTCTGGATTAGCAGACACCACAACAGGATCTTTTACTCGTCCGTCACGGGTAATGGTAAAGGCTACGGTGACCACACCTTCAATGCCACGTCGCTGTGCAACGCGTGGATAATTTGGTGGAATGCGCACCAAAGCCACCACTTCGTCATCCATTTGTGGGCCTGGCTGTGCCGGAACCGGTGACGGAGCCGGAGCAGGTTCCGCACTGAAATCACCCAGATAAGGTTGTCCGGCAATATTCAACGGCACATCAATCCTCGGCATATCCATTTTCGGTTGCTGCACATTTGGCTGTGTCATTTTAGGCGTAGTGGTCGCGGTTGGTGGCGGTGGCTCTTCTGGAGGTGGTGGTTTTTTGGGTATTTCGCGTTTGACGGTCTCCGGCTGCGTTTCTTCTTGTTTCAAACGCACAAAGTCCAGCACTAGCATTTCGTTATCATCACGATACAAATTGCTATCCGAAGTGGTCATTTCTTTCATTAAAGTGAACAGACCATAATTGACCACGATCGCCAGCACTAATCCAATCAAGATACGCATAGCTGGTGATTCCCCGCGGCTAGTCCCGTTCAGCAGCAATTGAGACATTCGCAACTCCCGCCAAACGTGCCTGATCCATGACTTCAATCAACAGCCCGGTTTTCGCCTCTTCATCGGCCAGGATAATGACCGAACCTTCCGGATTTTCTGCATACATCCGCTCGACATTGGCACGGACAGCACGGCGATCAATTTGCCGTTGGTCCATCCAGATTTCGTCATTTTCACGGATCGAAATTAAAATATTAGCGCGTTCTTTTTCCACTGCTGTTTTTGCCGATGGACGATTTACATCGACACCGGTTTCTTTGACAAAAGAAGTGGTCACAATAAAAAAGATCAGCAAAATAAACACCATATCGATCAGTGGTGTCATGTTGATTTCAGCTATACCGCCACTTTGACGGCGGGAATGTCGTTTTCGCATAAACTTTCCTAATCTCTG
>NZ_JBLWYR010000031.1:0-22475 GCF_048266885.1 Methylophaga sp. | reverse complement strand
CAGAAATGTCCAACGCAAGTACCCACACAAATTACTTGATACCAGTTTTTTAAAGAGCTTGCAGTCATTGTGCCCTGCAAAGAAGCGAGAATTATACAGCCACTCGCCAGGCTGTCAACAACAATTATTACAGAATTATGAAACTAGACTAAAACTGAAATTTTGCAGAAAAAATGGTGGGCCGTCTGCGACTCGAACGCAGGACCATCGGATTAAAAGTCCGGTGCTCTACCAACTGAGCTAACGGCCCAAACCAAGCGCGACATAATACTATAGTTGATAAAAATGACAACCCCAGTTGCCAATATTTTTCTAATTTAACGTCTTAAAACGAATAGTTTTAAGTCATTACCAAACCATTTACGATGATTCTTTCTTAGAAACAATTACTTATTGATATTGAGTTGGATCAACCAAGCCAGCATCAATAAAGCCTTGGCGTCTTAATCGACAGGAATCACATTGACCACAAGCTTGCCCCTGCGCATCAGCTTGGTAGCAGGAGACTGTCTCACTGTAATCAATACCCAGCTTGGTGCCAAGTTTAACAATTTCTGATTTGGTGAGATGCATCAAGGGAGCTTTTATATATATAGCGCTACCTTCAACTGCGGATTTAGTTGCGAGATTGGCTAGTTTTTCAAATGCATCAATAAACTCAGGACGGCAATCTGGATAACCAGAGTAGTCAACGGCATTTACACCGACAAAGATAGCTTCAGCGTTAAGTACTTCCGCCCAACCCAGAGCAATTGACAGGAAAATAGTATTTCTTGCAGGTACATAGGTAATAGGGATACCAGCTTGTTCTGTCTCGGGAACCGCAATATCATCGGTGAGTGCTGATCCACCTATAGCCCGAAGATCGATCTGAATGACTTTGTGGTTGATTACTCCCGACTTTTTAGCCAGATGCTCCGCCGCAGTAAGTTCCGTTCTGTGGCGTTGACCATAATCAAAACTGATGCTGTAACAATCGTAGCCGTCAGCTTTCGCAATAGCTAAAGCTGTCACCGAGTCTAATCCGCCCGAAAGTAATATGACAGCGCGTTTATTCATCATCGGCCTTGTGCGTCGTTCCATAAATACTTATGCAATTGAATTTGCATTCTCACTGGGAGATTATCGGAAATGATCCATTCAGCTAAATCAGTTGGGGTTAAATCACCATGCACGGGAGAAAATAAAACTTCACAGCGTTTAGGCAATTCGAATTGTGTCAATTGCTCGGAGGCCCAGACATAATCTTCGCGATTGCAGATAACGAACTTCACCTGATCCTGAGGGTGTAACAAATCGATATTACTGTAGAGATTTTTGGTTATTTCGCCTGAAGTCGGTGTTTTTAAATCCATAACCCGAACGACCCGAGGGTCGATATTGCTGATATCCATAGCACCACTGGTTTCTAAGGATACTTCTACATCTAAATCGCATAAGGCCGTTAATAATTCTCGGCAGGTGTTTTGCGCCAAAGGCTCACCACCAGTGACAGTAACATAACGTGGGTTGTAGCTTTTTACGTCAGCAACAATGTCGCTGATTTCCATTTTCTTGCCACCATGAAAAGCATAGGCGGTATCACAATAGCCACAACGTAATGGACAACCAGTCAACCTGACAAACACGGTGGGCAGCCCAACCGTCCTGGTTTCACCCTGTAATGAATAGAAAATCTCGGTGATACGACATTGAGCCATCTTTGGGTTCTACAAAAATTGTTTTATTGTGCATTTTGCTGGAGACGATCCAGTCGGACTTGAGCTAAACGTGAAGCAGATGTATTAGGATATTGTTGGATTACCTGATTCAACGTTGCTTCTGCCTTGCTGGCATCACCCGTTTCGAATTCGCTGAAACCACGTTTTAATAAAGCATCTGAAACTTTGTTACTATCTGGATAGCTGGAAAGCACTTTTTCAAAAGCCACTATCGCTTTATCAAATTCACGTAATACGTAATGCGCTTCACCCTGCCAGTAATAAACATTCGGCAAATATGTACTATTTGGATAGTTTTGTGGAAACGCACCTAAAGCAGTCAATGCTTCTTGGTACCGCCCTCCGCGTAAATCCTGTAACGCTGCCTGATAAGCGGCTTCACCACTTTCCACTGCAACTGGGGCAAGTGTATCCACTGTACCATCTGCCTGATCAGGTGTATTGGGTTGCGATGCGCTATCGGCTAATTCTGAATCGATTGACTCATTATCCATTGGTGGTGAATTATCCACGGCAGGTGTTTGAGATATGGCAGGTTGTTTCTGAATTTCGGTAATCCGCTGATCCAAATCCAAATATTGTTCACGTTGACGCTGTTGCATCTGATCAATTTTATGATTCAGCTCTTCATTCGTTCCATTTAAACGTTGAATCTCGCGCTGCAATTGATCAACTTGCGTGAGTAACGAGGTTAATCCTTGCCCTTGGATGATGCGTTCAAGGCGATCCATACGAGCTTCAACCGATTCTGGTTCCGCCCAAGAAACAGAGGGCGCCATGACGACGCCCACCATTAATGCGATTACAAGTTGTTTTTGCTTTTTGAAAGGCATATCAACGACCAATGTAAACTATTTCAACTCGACGATTTTGAGACCATGCAGATTCATCACTACCATCTACTGCTGGACGTTCTTCACCAAAACTGGTTACACGAAATTGTTGAGCGCTAGCTCCTTGTAACATCAGCAGTTGACGAATTGACAAAGCACGGCGTTCACCTAAAGCTAAGTTATATTCACGTGAGCCACGTTCGTCAGTATGACCTTCCAAACGAACAGACAAATTAGGATTTTTACCTAAATATGCTGCATGTGCTTCAACAATCGATTGATCTTGCGCTCTGACGCTAGCACTATCGTATTCAAAGTAAATTACTCGATTTGATAATGGGTTAGAAGGATCATTCAATTCACTTCCAGCATATCCATCTTCACCAACTATTACACTGGCTTCAGCACCTAAATCACTACCATTAGCACCTTGACCAGAAACACCTGAAGTTGATGCGCCATTACGCTCTTCAACCAGCACGTCATCTGTACCATCTTTTGTGGCATTCCCGCTACAAGCATTGAGTAAAAACAATGCAACAAGCAGAGCCGAGAATTTATAACGATTCATAACAAACACTCCTGACATAAATTATTTTTTCAGCGGAGACCATGCTGGTTCACGCACAACAGTTCCGGATTCGCTCAAACGTTGATGGATCCGGCCATCAACAGAGACAGCAGCTAAAACACCGCTACCTTTTTGCTCAGTAGCATACAGGATCATTTGACCATTCGGCGCAAAACTCGGTGATTCAGCACGTCCTGATTCAGTCAGTACTTGCATAGAGCCAGTTTTCAAATCCTGTACAGCAATATAGAAACCACCATTGGCACCATGCACCATGGTCAGTTTGCTTCCGTCTGGTGATAAATCAGGTGACGCATTGTAGTTTCCTTCAAAACTAACTCGCTCAGCTCTACCGCCATTTGCTGAAACTTTATAGATTTGTGGTCGACCACCCCGATCAGAAGTAAAGTAAATATCATTTCCATCTCGTGACCAAACAGCTTCAGTATCGATTGCTTGAGCATTATTCGTTACACGGATTAAATCACCATTTGATAATTCAAGAACATAGATCTCTGGATTACCATTTCTAGACAAGGTCAAAGCCAGTTTTCTACCATCGGGGGACCACGCCGGGGCACTATTTATACCATCAAACGAGGCAACTGCTTTACGTTGTCCACTCAATAATTGCTGTACAAAAACTTCAGTTTTACCGTTTTCAAAAGAAACGTAAGCCAATTGGTTACCATCTGGTGCCCAAGACGGCGACATAATTGGTTGAGTAGATTGTAATACAGTGCGTGGGTTTGCTCCATCAGCATCAGAGATTTGCAATGCAAAACGTTTTTTTCCGTCACCAGCAGTAATTTGAGTAACAAACGCTAAGCGCGTAGAAAAGATGCCTTTTTCGCCTGTTAACGTTTCATAAATCACATCCGCAATCTGGTGACCTAAAGCGCGTAAGCCAGATGCAGGAACCTGATAGCGTTTTCCAGCCAATTGCTGTCCACGAAAAACATCAAATAATTGAAATTGAACCTGATAATTTTCACCATCTTGACTACTGATCTTACCGATGACCAAACCTTCTGATCTTAATAAGCGCCAATCAGCAAAATTAACTTGTGATTGTTCAGTAGGTCGGGAAACTAAATCTTGATTATCCAATGGTGCAAACCGACCACTACTTTCCAAATCATTACGGATAATGCTGGTAAGGTCTTCAGGTGCTTTTTGTCCTTCAGAACCAAAGGGCACAATGGCAATCGGCAATGCACTATCTGAACCACCAGTAATTTCTACTTTTAAAACGGCAAATGCCTGAACCGGCATCAAAAAAACAGCCATAAAGGCGAGCGAACGAATTAATCTCATGGCCATATTAGCTTCTCTCATTCAGGTTTAAAGTATATTTCAATGCCTTCACTAATAATCTTTTGTGCGGCATCAGGATCAGAAGGCATTGGCATTGGAGCGGCCTTGTATACAGCGTTTTCAGCAGACCGGTCAAAAATATCACTACCACTACTTTTTATAACTCTTACACTTCGAATATCACCACCTGGAATAAGTTTTACTTCCAAGGTAACGAGTAACCCCGTTTGGGCGTTAGCTGGTTTAGTCCAATAACGCGTAATTCTTTGTTGAATTTGCAAACCATATGTATCCAAAATTCACGGAATTCTTTTTTGTGTGTGTTGGTTTGCTTCTGCATCTAGCTGTCTTTGCAGAGATGCTTCCGCTTCTGCCCTAGCTTTTTCTTCGGCTTTACGTTTAGCATCAGCCTTGCGCTTAGCTTCCTCTTCCGCTGCTTTCCGTTTAGCTTCTTCTTCGGCTTTACGTTTAACTTCTGCTTCAGCAGCTTTTTGCTTAGCTGCTTCTTCCGCTTTACGCTTAGCATCTTCTTCTGCTTTACGTTTGGCCTCTTCTTCAGCCTTACGCTGAGCTTCCTCTTCCGCTTTACGTTTAACTTCAGCTTCTTCTCTGGCTTTTTCTGCCGCTACCCGTTCAGCTTCAGCTTTTTGCTTGGCTTGTTCAGCGGCTTTACGCTCAGCTTCTGCCTGTTGTTTGGCCTGTTCCGCTTTCTGACGTTCAAGCTCAGCCTGTTTGCGGGCTTCTTCCTGTTCAATTCGTTGCTGTTCGAGCTCTTTCAACTCTTGTTGTTTAAGTTCAGCTTCCTGGTTACGTTTTTCGGCATCCAGCTTGGCGCGTTCTTGTATATCCAAAAGCTCTTGCTCTTGACGAGCTAATTCCTGTTGCGATTTCTCAAGTTGTTCATCGAGTTTTTGCTGACGTTCTTCTTCAGCTATGCGCTTACTGTCTTCTGCCTCTTGAAGTCGCGCCATCTCTTCCAACACTAAATCTTCGTCCATTACTGTAGCTTGAACAATTTCGACTTCGGGCTGACCAAACTGACGAATTTCCGTTGGCATATCAAAACTGAAAACCAGCAAGATAATCAGCAATGCATGCAATATTGTTGATGCGCCACCGGCAAATAAATTTTGCAAAAAGGATTGCTTCATCGTAATTACTGGGTATCCGTTTCCGGACGCTGGGTTATTAAACCTACATTAGGTACACCCGCTTTTTGTAATAAAGCCATAGCACCTACCACTTGTCCATAACTAGCTGAACTGTCGCCTTTGACCATCACAGGTGTTTGCGGGTTGCGACGAATTACGGCTGAAACTCTTGCCATTAGTTCCTGAGCACCAATACTTTGATCCTGATTTTCACCAACCGAAACATAAAAAGCTCCGGCGGAATCCACAGATACTACTAAAGGCTCAAGATTTTCGGGAGCTTCAACCGGATTAGCATCTGCACTAGGTAAATCAACCTGTACTCCTTGCGTCAACATCGGTGCAGTGATCATAAAGATGATCAACAGTACCAGCATAACGTCGATATAAGGTACCACGTTAATTTCTGCCATAGGCTTGCGACGTTGGCGTTGTTGTTTATAAAGCGCCATAGTTGGCTCCGTTATTAACTTTGTTGCCGTTGCAAAATTGAAGAGAACTCTTCAACGAAATTATCATAACGACTAATCAATCTCTCGACTTCATGTGAATAGCGGTTATAGGCAACAACAGCTGGAATCGCTGCAAATAAGCCCATTGCTGTCGCGATTAATGCCTCGGCAATACCGGGGGCAACCATGGCCAACGTTGCTTGTTGGACTTCACCTAAAGCTCGGAATGAATTCATGATACCCCAGACCGTTCCGAATAGACCAATGTAAGGACTGGTTGAGCCGGCCGTTGCCAGAAAAGGTAAAGAGACTTCCAATTCATCCATTTCTCTGGATAACGAAATACGCATTACCCGTTGAGTACCATCCAAAACATAGGTTGAATCTGTTGAGGTTTTTTTCAGACGGACAAACTCTTTGAATCCTGCCTCAAAAATGCCTTCCATACCACGACCAGTATGTGGTCTAGCGGTAATGTCCTCATAAAGCCGATTCAATTCATTGCCAGACCAGAATTTATCTTCAAATAAATCCGCATCACGTCTTGCCGCGGCAAGTTCGCTACGTTTTTTGAAAATAATGGTCCAGGAATACACTGATATCAGCAGTAAAATCAGCATCACAATCTTAACCAGTAAACTGGCTTCAGATATCAGGGACATCAAGGATAGATCAGCATTCACATTGCATCTCCGTCAAAATAAAAGAAGGTATTGGGCACGGTTTAAATTGCAAAGCATCCAAACAGGCCACTCTGACCGACGCACTGCATAACAGTTCGTCTTCACGCAGCACTGATTGCTCAAACTGCATGCTTGCACCGCTCGTTTGTGTCATTTCAGATCGAATCACTAAGGCATCATTAAATCGTGCCGGGCGACGAAAGTTGATTTGCATCGAATGGACTGCAAACAAACAATTATGTTCGTCTTTTAAAACATTTTGTTCAAAACCAAGCTGACGCAACCACTCTGTACGCGCCCGCTCCATAAACCTCAGATAATTTGCGTGATACACCACGCCACCACTATCTGTATCTTCGTAATAGACTCTTACTGGCCAATCAAAAGACTGCATTACTCACCTGTCAGGTCCAAATCAGGTGTCAGGCCCAAATGCAAAAAAGCTCTTTTAGTAGCAATTCTTCCACGCGGAGTCCGCATGATAAATCCTTCCTGAATCAAAAACGGCTCTATAACATCTTCAATGGTGCCACGTTCTTCACCAATTGCTGCCGCCAGATTATCCAAACCTACCGGACCACCGGAAAACTTCTCAATAATCGCCAGCAAAAGTTTTCGGTCCAACATATCAAAACCAAACTTATCGACATCCAACAAATCCAGTGCTTGTCGAGCAATCTCTGCTGTAACAACACCATCAAAGCGGACTTCCGCATAATCTCTAACCCGACGTAACAACCGATTGGCAATCCTCGGGGTTCCACGTGAACGATGGGCAATTTCACCTGCACCATTGATGTCGAGAGTCACGCCTAAAATCCGTGCACTTCGCTGCACAATCGTACTTAAATCAGCGACATTGTAAAATTCCAAGCGCTGAACAATGCCAAAACGATCTCGCAAAGGCGAGGTCAGAGAACCGGCCCGCGTTGTCGCTCCGACCAATGTAAAAGGTTCGAGATCCAACTTAATCGAACGTGCTGCAGGACCTTCACCAATCATGATATCGATTTGGTAATCTTCCATTGCTGGATACAGCACTTCTTCAACCACCGGACTCAACCGATGAATTTCATCAACAAACAATACATCATTCGGTTCAAGATTCGTTAGCAACGCAGCCAAATCACCAGGGCGTTCTAAAACTGGCCCGGAGGTTTGTCTTAAATTAACCCCCATTTCGTGGGCGATAATATGGGCCAATGTGGTTTTACCCAACCCCGGCGGCCCGAAAATAAGCGTGTGATCTAATGCTTCTTTACGTTTGCGGGCAGCTGAAACAAATAATTCCATTTGCTCTCGTACTACAGGTTGCCCGATATAGTCCTGCAAACTGAGTGGACGAATAGCACGATCCACCCTGTCATCATCATTCAGCGTTTGCGGAGTAATAAAACGTTCATCCATAGTTAATTACGCTGCAAAGCCTGTCTGATGATTTGCTCGGTTGTCATATCCTGTGCATCAAAACTTCGAATCATTCTGTCTGCTTCGGCGGCTTTATACCCTAAAGCAACCAAAGCTTCCAGTGCTTCTTTTCGTGCACCGCTACTGCTCGGCATATTCGTGGTAATTTGATCATCCAGCCCCATCGCAGAGCCTACTTCTTTGAGTCTGTCGCGCATCTCAATAATAAGGCGATCTGCTGTCTTTTTACCGACACCGGGCAGTCGAGTCAAACTTGCGGCATCTCCTTCCTGCACACTTCGCGCAAAACTATCTACGTCACTGCCCGATAAAATCGTCAGGGCTAGTTTTGCTCCCACCCCATTTACTTTAAGCAAACTGCGGAATAATAATCGTTCTCGTTGAGTGGCAAAACCATACAATAATTGAGCATCTTCGCGCACCACCAAATGGGTAAACAGACTCACT
The DNA here is from genome assembly GCF_048266885.1 of Methylophaga sp. Classification (GTDB taxonomy): domain Bacteria; phylum Pseudomonadota; class Gammaproteobacteria; order Nitrosococcales; family Methylophagaceae; genus Methylophaga. Next base: position 13,872 of record NZ_JBLWYR010000031.1, on the reverse strand, counting down.
TTTTCATTAAGTGGCGGCAAATTTACAAAAGTAGACATCGGTGCGGAAACTTCATAGCCAACACCTTGTACATCAAGTACTAATTCTGGCGGCTGTTTTTCAATAATAATACCGGTAAGTCGACCAATCATCGGCTGTAGCGTCCTCCTCGACGGCGACTGATCCGCATTCCTGCGGGAAGTTTGTTAGTGAGACTATCTAGTGCTGCATGGTTGGCATGAGTTACTGCGCAAGCCAATGCATCAGCGGCATCTTCCAGTGGTGCTTCTTTCAGTTGCAACATGACTGTCATCATATACTGGACTTGTTCTTTTTTAGCATGTCCATTGCCAACAACGGCTTTTTTAATTTGAGTTGCGGAATATTCATGGACAAGTAGTTGTTGACTGACCGCGGCGCAAATGGCGGCACCTCTGGCCTGACCAAGTTTTAAAGCCGAATCGGCATTTTTATGTAAAAACACTTGTTCGATGGCCATGATATCGGGCTGATAACGCTGAATAATATCGGTTAGACCTTCAAAAATCTGCTTTAAACGATTAGCAAAATCGCCATCACCCACCAGCAGTCTGCCACTGACCACATGTTTAATTTGTTTACCATCTAGCTCAATGATGCCAAAGCCGGTTTTCCGAGAACCAGGATCCACACCAAGAATGCGCGCCATAGGGGGATGGCTGCTAGCTCTCCAGCTGCGCCATCACCTCATCAGAGAAATCAGCATTGGAATAAACCTGCTGCACATCATCTAGCTCTTCAAACGCCTCAATCATGGCGATGGCTTTTTGTGCATCGTCCAGTTCGAGACTGACTGTAGTATCTGGGTGCATAGTGACTTCAGCGGATTGCGACTCTAATCCCGCGTTATCCAGCGCATCTTTAACGGCTGAATAGTCATCAGGCGAAGTAAACACATCTACCGAGCCATCGGCATTCGTTACGATATCTTCAGCGCCTGCTTCCAGCGCAATTTCCATCACATCATCTTCCGTAATGTCATTGCCAAAGCTGATAATACCTTTTTGATTAAACAGATAGGCCACTGAACCGTCAGTGCCCATATTGCCGCCGCGTTTACTGAAAACATGGCGTACTTCGGCAACAGTTCGGTTACGGTTATCTGTCATACAGTCGACCATGATGGCGATGCCGTTCGGGCCATAACCTTCGTAACGAATTTCTTCGTAAGCCGCACCCTCTAACTCACCGGCACCGCGCTTTGTCGCCCGCTCAATTACATCTTTGGTCATATTGCTGCCCAAAGCTTTATCAATGGCAGCGCGTAACCGAGGATTAGTGGCAGGGTCGCTGCCGCCCATTCTGGCAGCTACAGTAATTTCACGAATCAGTCGGGTGAACAGTTTGCCGCGTTTGGCATCTTGCGCACCTTTTCTATGCTGAATATTCGCCCACTTACTATGACCTGCCATTTGGTACTAACCTCTTTGTTATTACGTTTAATACGAGTTTTCTATGCAATTAAACCAAAGTATTCCAGTCGCGATAATATTCGCTACGACCATAAACCTGATCAAAGTACATACTTTGTAACTGTTCGGTGATTGGCCCACGTTTACCCTCACCGATTGGACGGTTATCCAATTCACGAATCGGCGTGACCTCAGCTGCAGTGCCAGTGAAAAATGCTTCATCACAGATATACACTTCATCACGGGTAATACGCTTTTCAACCACTTTCAGACCAATATCATTGGCCAGGCGCATAACCGTATCGCGAGTAATGCCCTCCAGGGCCGAGGTCAGCTCGGGGGTATAAAGTACACCATCGCGCACCATAAAGAAGTTTTCACCACTACCTTCAGTAACAAACCCGTTAGCATCTAACAACAAAGCTTCGTCATAACCATCGTTCACAGCTTCTTGCAAAGCCATCATTGAATTCATGTAATTGCCGTTGGCTTTGGCTTTACACATAGTGATATTGACGTGGTGTCGAGTAAACGAAGATGTTTTGATGCGAATGCCACGGGTCATGTTTTCTTCACCTAGGTAGGATCCCCAACTCCAGGCTGCCACCATAACGTGAGTTTTCAAATTGTCAGCACGAATACCCATACCTTCAGAACCATAAAAGCACATTGGACGGATATAGGCTGAATCCAGTTTGTTTTCACGAACTACTGCGCGCTGAGCGTCGTTTAAAGTCGCTTTATCAAACGGCATTTTCATACCAAGGATTTTAGCGCTACGGAATAAGCGGTCAGTATGCTCTTGCATACGAAAAATAGCGGTTCCAGCATCCGTTTTATAAGCGCGAACCCCTTCAAAAACACCCATGCCGTAATGCAAGGTATGCGTCAGCACATGGACTTTAGCTTCGCGCCAAGGCACAAACTCGCCATCTAACCAGATAACGCCATCACGATCTGCCATTGTTACTGCTGCCATAATTACCTACTTTGAGAATCTTAAATTGATATCAAACTGGTTTTTTAGCTTAACCAGCGTTGCCAAATTGCGTTCACTTGTTGTTGAAAATCGGCCGCTTTGGCCTCCGGCACCACTGCCGGTTGTTCTTGCAGGACGCAGTGATTTGCTTCACTACGGTAATAACGATAAGCATCGGCGAGCATCGTACCTTCATGCTGACTGAGCTTGTCTGTTGCCACTAATGCGTCCAAAATTCGGATATTATCGGTGTAAACCATCAGATCAGGCAAGCTTGATGACCAAGCCAATACTGCATATTGCACCATAAATTCAATATCAGTGATACCACCAACGCCCTGCTTAAGATCAAATTTTCCTGCAGACGACTTATCCAGTTGCTGACGCATTTTCTGACGCATTTCGCTGACTTCTTTTGCCAGCTCTGATTCCGTGCGGGGTTTGGACAAAACTTGCTGACGAATGTTACTGAATTGTTCGGCTAATTTTTTATCACCAGCGACACATCGCGCTCTGACTAGAGCCTGATGTTCCCAGGTCCAGGCCTCAGTTTGTTGATAATCAGCAAAACCTGCAATTGGACTGACTAATAATCCTGAATTGCCGCTTGGACGTAGTCTGGTATCAACCTCATACAATAAACCACCTGAGGTGACCGTATTTAATAAATGAATCATGCGCTGAGCAAGTCGAGTGTAAAACACCATTATATCTACAGGCTTGTCACCATCGGTCATACCCTCGCGTGCATCATCAAACACAAACACCAAGTCCAGATCTGAACCATAACCCAGCTCCAGCCCACCTAATTTGCCATAGGCAATCACAGTAAAGCCGCAACGCAACATATCGTGAGGATCTGCTCCTTGAGGTAAGCCATGCCGAGCACTTAAATACTTCCATGCCAGCTGCAACGCGCGCTCTAATAGGATTTCGGCTAACTCGCTGAGTTGATCGCCAACTCGCATTAACGGCAATACTTCGGTGACATCTGCTGCGGCTACATGCAAGGTCGCAATTTGACGAAACTCACGCAATAAGTTCATTTGCTGCTCAAGATCCGTCTCTTCTGCAACTGATAAGAATTGATTTAATAAGTTTTTTTGCTGCTCGCGGCCAGGCACTTCATAAAGTGAACGAGGATCTAACAATTCATCTAATAACACCGGATAACGGGCTAATTGGTGGCTGATCAACGGACTCGCCGAACAGAGTTTAACCAGCTGCGACAGCGCCAGCGTATTTTCGACCAATAATGACATGTAAGCCGATCGGCGCATGATGGATTCAAGTAAAGGTATCATGCGATTCAGACAGGAATCAGGATTTTCAGTACCAGCAGCAGCCTGTACCAATAAGGGCAGCAATTTTTTTAATCGCCCTCTTCCGGTATGACTCAGATTTTTAACAGCATGCAGATTTAATAATTTTTCAATCGTCTGTTGTGATTGCTCAGGATCATGGTATCCCCATTTTTTTAAATAGGCGGTAATTTCTGCTTCATCGGAAGTGAGCAAGGCAATTGAATCACCGTTTTCATCATCCGCCTGGGGCGCAGTCAGTAATTGCTCAAAGTGCTCATGAACTTGTTGCCGATGTCCATTTAATGTTTTGAAAAAAGTGGCCCAAGATTCGAACCCCATAGTTTTTGCCAGTCGAGCTCGAGCTTCATCCTCTTTAGGCAATAAATGAGTCTGCTGATCAGCCCAAGCCTGAATACGATGTTCGGTACGACGCAAAAACACATAGGCATTTTTTAAAGCTGTTACCGCATAACCTGACAACAATTTTCTTTCAGCCAATAACTCCAGAATCGTCAGAATGGGCCGTTGCTGTAGAGGCAAATCCCGCCCGCCATAAATCAACTGAAAAACCTGACCAATAAACTCTATTTCGCGAATTCCCCCCGCACCAAGTTTAATATTGTCTTCCATACCTTTTAGATGTAATTGTCCGGCGATCATGGATTTCATTTCACGCAAGGAATCAAACATGCCGTAGTCAAGGTAACGTCGGTACACAAACGGTCGTAGCAGCTCATTTATGGCTTTTTTATCCTGTTCGCTGCCGGTGATGGGTCTTGCCTTGATCATCGCGTAGCGTTCCCATTCTCGGCCCTGAGTCTGGTAGTAATCTTCCATCGCACCGAAACTGGCCACTAACGACCCACTCTCACCAAAAGGACGCAAACGCATATCGACTCGAAACACAAAGCCATCGACCGTCACATTATCCAGAGCTTGTATTAACTTACGGCCTAAGCGAGTAAAAAACTCTTCATTAGTCAGGCTTTTTCTCGCTCCTTGGGTTTCACCCTCTTCTGGATAGGTAAAAATCAAATCGATATCAGAAGATAGGTTTAATTCCCCAGCGCCCATTTTCCCCATACCTAATACAATCAATTGCTGTGCTTGACCATGTTCATTTACTGGGGTGCCTAACAGCTGAGTTTGCCATTGGTAAAGTCTATTAAGGGCTTGCTCAACACAACAATCGGCAAGCGCCGTCAATTCACGTACCGTTTCGGCCAAATCCGCCCAACCGGCTAAATCTCGCCAAATAATGCGTACCATTTCGCGTTGCCGAAAAGCTCGAAGCTGCTGATGCAAACTAGCTTCGTCCTGAACTGTTTCAAGTCGACTTTGTAAGCGTTTCTGGTAACCATCTTCAGCATAAACCAACTCGATATCACCACTTTCAAACAGTTCGCTTATGCGTTTCGGTTGCCGCTCCCCCTGATTCAATACATATTCACTAGCAGCCAAAACTGTGGTGGCAGAGTCCAGTAAATTTTGCTTGTTTTGCAAAATGGATTGCCATTGTTCGGTGAGTGGTTTGGTTGTCATGCTTACCCCATTCGATTTGATGATGCACAGTAACTAAAATTGTGTCTAAGCTAACAGAACATGTATTGTATCGCGTTGACTCAACCACAAAAATTTCACATTAATTGATGTATTTTTCGGTTTAATTAATTTCCGTCTCGTCAAAGGAGACAACGATGGACAGCACTGAATACGGCGCACCACATTACACCCCAAAATGTGTTTCAGATCGGGTGGCACTGGCGATTGTTAAATTCATGCGTTTTTTTGCTGACGTCTTTTTTTCAGGTCGTTACGGACATCGGGCTGTTGTATTAGAAACTGTAGCTGCTGTACCTGGTATGGTGGGTGGCGCTTTACAACATCTTCGCTCGTTACGTCGTATGCAAGACGATGATGGCTGGATTGGCACTTTACTTGAAGAGGCCGACAATGAACGTATGCATTTGCTTACCTTTGTGCATATTGCCCAACCGAGCTGGTTCGAGCGTATTTTGATAATCATTGCTCAAGGCGTTTTCTATAATTTATTCTTTATCTTATATATTTTGTCATCTCGCGTTGCTCACCGAATTGTCGGCTACTTAGAAGAAGAAGCGGTATACAGCTACAGTGAGTATTTAGCTGGCATCGATTCGGGCAAATACGAGAACGTAGCCGCGCCGCAAATCGCCATTGATTACTGGAAACTGCCCCAGGATGCCCGATTACGGGATGTTGTTTTGGTGGTGAGAGATGATGAGGCCAAACATCGTGATGTAAATCATGATTTTGCCAATCAATTGCAAAGCGCATAATATGCCGCATCAAGTTCGAGCAATCTGAATGCGCTGACAGACAAGGACGACTATGGCGACTTTACTCTTTCGACTCAATAACGTACCCGAAGATGAAGCTGAAGATGTTCGGCAATTGCTGGATGATAAAGGTTTTGCCTTCTATGAGACCCAAGCGGGCTTCTTCGGTCTGGGTGTTGCAGCTATTTGGCTGGTTAATGACCAACAATTACCTTTGGCAAAAGCAATTCTGGATGAATATCAAGCTAAACGCGCCATTGAACAACGCCAGCATTACGAGACGCTTCGTGCCAGTGGCGAAATCCCCGGTTTTTTCCAATCAATTTTGCAACATCCCATTCGCTTTATTGGCGTGTTATTACTGATTGCGTTTGTACTGAGTCTGATGTTGATTCCCTTTTGGAAAACCATGCATCCCTAATTTATACCCCCCCAAACGCAAGATAATAAAAAGCCCCACCTCTTTTGAGGCAGGGCTTTTTTAGTTTTGCTGAATGGCTTGTTGTAACGAATTACATCATGCCGCCCATACCGCCCATATCAGGCATTGCAGGAGCATCTTCTTTCGGTAACTCAGCAATCATGGCTTCTGTAGTCAACATCAGACCCGCGACTGAACCGGCATTTTGCAAGGCGGTACGCGTGACTTTAGTTGGATCCAAAATACCCATTTCGATCATGTCGCCATATTCACCAGTAGCCGCGTTGTAACCGTAGTTACCTTGGCCACCAACAACTTCATTTAAGACAACAGATGCTTCATCGCCAGAGTTAGTGACGATTTGACGTAAAGGTTCTTGCATTGCACGACGAGCGATAGCAATACCAGCGTCTTGGTCTAAATTGTCACCTTTCAGGTCACCCAAGCTGACTTCGGCACGTACCAGAGCCACACCACCACCAGCAACTACGCCTTCTTCAACGGCAGCGCGAGTCGCATGTAATGCGTCTTCAACACGAGCTTTTTTCTCTTTCATTTCAATTTCAGAGCCAGCGCCAACACGAATAACAGCAACACCACCGGCTAGTTTAGCCACGCGTTCTTGCAGTTTTTCTTTGTCGTAGTCTGAAGATGAATCAGCGATTTGTGCACGAATCTGTTCAACACGTGCAGTAATCTCATCCGCACGGCCAGCACCATCAATGATAGTGGTGTTTTCTTTGCTGACAGAGATTTTCTTCGCTTGGCCTAAGTCATCAAGAGTGACTTTTTCCAGGTTTAAACCAACTTCTTCAGAAATCACAGTACCGCCAGTTAACACAGCGATATCTTCCAGCATGGCTTTACGACGATCACCAAAGCCAGGCGCTTTAACTGCACAGACTTTAACGATACCGCGCATGTTGTTAACAACCAGAGTAGCCAACGCTTCGCCTTCAACATCTTCTGAAACGATCAGCAATGGACGGCTAGATTTAGCGACTGCTTCCAATGTTGGCAACAGTTCACGGATGTTTGAGATTTTTTTGTCGTATAGCAGAACGTATGGGTCATCCAAATTGGCTGACATCGTTTGCTGTTCATTAACAAAATATGGAGACAGGTAACCACGATCAAACTGCATACCTTCAACAACGTCGAGTTCATTTTCAAAACCACGACCGTCTTCAACCGTGATAACGCCTTCTTTACCTACTTTTTTCATCGCTTCAGCAATGATGTCACCGACTGATTTGTCAGAGTTAGCTGAAATAGTACCTACTTGGGCGATGGCTTTATCATCATCACAAGGTGAAGACATTTTTTTCAGTTCTTCAACCGCAGCAGTAACTGCTTTGTCGATACCACGCTTCAGATCCATTGGGTTCATACCCGCTGTAACTGATTTCATGCCTTCACGCAGAATGGCTTGAGCAAGTACGGTGGCAGTAGTGGTACCGTCACCCGCAGCGTCAGAAGTTTGCGAAGCAACTTCTTTCACCATTTGTGCGCCCATGTTTTCAAATTTGTTTTCTAATTCGATTTCTTTAGCAACTGAAACACCATCTTTAGTGATAGTTGGTGCGCCGTAGCTTTTATCCAAAATAACATTGCGACCTTTGGGTCCTAATGTCACTTTTACCGCGTTGGCCAGCGTGTTAACGCCTTTGACCATCAGCTGGCGCGCATCAGCGCCAAATTTGACTTCTTTAGCAGCCATTGTAATTCCTCTTTATAGCTATGTTTAACGTAACCAGATGTGAAACCGTCGGGAAGCTTACGCTTCGATCACAGCAACGATATCGTCTTCACGCATTACCAGCAGTTCTTCGCCTTCCACTTTAACTTCAGTGCCGGCATATTTGCCAAACAACACTTTGTCACCGACTTTGACAGCCAGAGGACGGACTTCACCAGAATCGGTAAGTTTGCCGTTACCCGCTGCGAGAATTTCGCCACGAGATGGTTTTTCTGCTGCATTGTCAGGAATGACAATTCCACCAGCAGAGGTAGTTTCTTCTTCCATGCGACGAACAATCACACGATCATGAAGGGGACGAAGGTTCATTAGTTTTATCCTCCAAAAGTAACAAAAAATGACCAAGAAAATTCCAGGAACCCCTTTAATGGGGCTAGCTGGACAAACTTCAAGTGCCTGCGTTAAAAAATTTCTGAAAAAACCGTCTCAGAATGGGAAATACGTGTTTAGCATTACTAACGAATATTGCGCTGATCGTCATCCTTGATGACTTCACCCTCAATAATATCGTCACTTTGCGAATAACGTTTCTGTGCTGACCACTGCTGACGGAATATCACATTGCTGTTACGGATTAATTTCAACAATAGCGTTCGGCGTATTACTGGGACTAATAATAAGAAACCAACCGCATCCGTCACAAAGCCTGGAATCAACAATAGGAAGCCACTTATAAATAATGTCATGCCTTCTAACATTTCTAGAGCCGGCGTTTCACCACGACGAATCGACTCCTGAGCTCGTTGCATGGTGACCAGTCCTTGCAACTTGACCAACCAAGCCCCTAAAACCGCAGTAGCAATGACAAACAAGATGGTCCAACCCGCGCCAATGACTTCGCCAACTTCAATTAAAACGTAAATTTCAGCAATGGGTACCAAGAGAAATAGCAAAAACAGCCACTTAAACATGTTCTTTCCTTAACGGATATCAATACAGCAATAGGTTGGGACAGATGTTGATATTTCAAGCCATTAGCTAGCATTGTTTTGTCGTTTTTTAACAACAAAAAGGCCGTTTTGTTGCATTGTCACACAACTGTCACACAACTTTCATCACCCTGAAATATTCCCACCTTAAGGTGTGCAGGTCTCGGACATTCAGGCCGAACATGTTTCGTTAACAATGAGGATAGCCCCTTGAAACTAAAAACATCTGCAATCTTAATCGCCGGCGCACTTATGGGTGCAGCCATTATGCCTGCTCAGGCCAACAATGATGCCATGATAGATCTGTTAAAAGTATTACGTGACAAAGGCACTATCAGCAATGACGACTACAAATTGCTGACCAATGCCGCTGTCGCTGATAAAGAAATGGCAGACGCCTCTAAGGAAGAGCTGAAAAAAGAAGTTGAAACGGCAACAGCCAATATGCCGGTTATTGAAACTAACGGCAAATTGGTCGTTTCAGATCGTGAAGGTAACTGGTCCTTCCAGCCTATTGGCCGTGTGATGTGGGATGCCATTTCAGTTGATAACGATGGCTTATATGATGGTACAGCTATTGGTGACAATGAAGGCCGTGGAACAGAATTACGTCGCGCACGTTTAGGCTTTGAGGGTGACATTTACGACTGGAGCTATAAGTTCGAAGCTGACTTCGCCGGTGGTGATGCCTCAATCAAAGACGCATACGTAGGTTACGGTAACGGCCTGACTGACACCACAAAATGGGGTGTTAAACTGGGTCAGTCTCACATCGCTTTTGGTTACAATACTAAAGCTAGTTCTAAATACATGAGCTTTATTGATCGTCCATTCTATGCTGACTCAACCATTTCGCCAGCTCGTCAAAGTGGTGCAGTAGTACAAATCAATGACAAAGATTATCGTTGGTTATTAGCCTCATCATTCACTAGTGGTGAGATTGAAGAAGGTGAAACAGATGTTAACGACGCAGATACATTTGCAGTACGTGGCTCTTTCGTCCCATTTATGCAAGATGAGAAGCATTTATTTCAAATCGGTGCAGGTTATTTAAACCAAGGTAACGGGGATGACAGTTTCCGCTATCGTCAACGTGCTGTAAGTCACATTACTTCTGAGCGTCCAATTGATACTAGTGTTGCAGGCTTTGATGGTGCTCAAGCATTTACTGTTGATGCCCTTGGTATTTACGGACCGTTCCATGCTTTAGCAGAATATGTTGACTTCACAGCTGAAAGTAACTCAAATTCTGACCAAGACTTTACTGGATACTCAGTTGAAGCAGGCTATTTCCTGACCGGTGAATCTTATAAGTGGAGCAAAGGATTTAACTCCGGCGTATCACCTAAATCTGCATATGGTGCTTGGCAGTTAGTAGCTCGCTTTGAAAACGTTGAAACAGAAGGTCTTGTAGGCGGTAGTGTACAAACTGAAGATGAAGCGGACAAATATACAATAGGCTTGAATTATATTCCGCGTAAAAATATTCGTTTGATGCTTAACTATGACAAGATTACTGATCTGACTGTCAACGGAGTTAGCTCAGATGCAGAGCCATCTGCACTTAAATTCCGCGCTCAAGCCTTCTGGTAGGCCGCAGAAATTAGAGAGTTATCTCTTTTCAAACTGGCCCCACCCTTTTTGGTGGGGCTTTTTTGTATCTGGCCCACTGTGAGTTGAAATCTAATGACCACTGAAGAATTACTGCAATTTACATCACTGGAAGATATTCTTGCCACGGCGGCACTTACCCCTATATTTCAACCGATTGTTTCATTAAAGAATAATCATATTTATGGTTATGAGGCGCTGATCCGTGGTCCATCCGATAGCGTTTTACATTCGCCAATAAATCTATTTGATGCAGCTAGTCGTCATGGTCGTTTGGCAGAGTTAGATTTATTGTGCCGTGAAGTCGCCATTGCTCGCTTTGGTGAATTAGGCCTGAAAGCCAAACTATTTATCAATACCATTCCCGCTGCATTGTTACAGCCAGACTATCCTCATGGCTTAACCACTAAGTTTCTGAAAAAAGCCGGAATCCCTGCTGAACAGGTAGTGATTGAGTTAACCGAGCAGTATCCAATTGATGATTATGTGCTGATGCGTGAAGCTACTGCACATTATCGCGATATGGGATTTTCTATTGCTATTGATGATTTAGGTGCGGGTTACTCAGGTTTACGCACATGGTCTGAGCTAAAGCCGGATTTCGTCAAACTGGATCGTCACTTCATGCAGAATATTCATGAAGATCAGCAGAAAAAACAGTTTGTGCAATCAATGATCGATATTGCTCTGAGCTGTAATTGCCGAGTGATCGGTGAAGGCGTTGAAATCCGTGAAGAATATTTAGTCGCTCAATCCATGGAAATGCATTTTGCTCAAGGTTATTACTTTGCCAGGCCTACGGCCAATCCCAAACATGAGTTACCAAGTACCCTATTTGCCAAACGTCAGTCCCGAGAACATATCCATTCCGGTGTGCCACGATCTGATTCTTTAGTAGGCAGTCTACTTACACAGTTGACTCCAATTCGCACTTATCATGATGTAAATCAGGTGGGTGAACGCTTTCAGAGTGCAGTGAAATTATCCTCACTTCCCGTGTTAAACGAAGATAACACGGTCGCTGGCATGGTGTGGCGTGATGAATTTATGACGCTATATGCGAGCCGTTATGGGCGTGATTTACACGGCCGTAAACCCATTCATTTATTTATGGATAATCGCCCCATCAAAGCTGAAACTACTTTGCCGTTAAAGAATCTTAGCCAACAAATTACCAGTCAGGATTCTTCCCAACAACACAGCGTTTTTATTATTACCGAGCAAGGTTATTACCGCGGGGTCGGCAGCCTGATGGATCTATTACGCCAGATCACTGATTTACAACTGACCATTGCACGTCATGCTAATCCGCTAAGTGGATTACCGGGTAATGTGCCGTTAAACGAGCATATTCAACAAGCCATCCAGCAAAAACGTCATGCCACCGTGTGTTATTTCGATTTGGATAACTTCAAACCCTATAACGACACTTATGGCTATAACAAAGGCGATAAAGTCATTAATAAAACCGCCAAAATTCTAAGTCAGCATATTGATTATGAGAATGATTTTTTAGGTCACGTTGGCGGAGACGATTTTATTGTTATCTTTGATAGTAAAGATTGGCGCAGTCGCTGCGAGAACATGTTGACAGCCTTTGAAGCACTCTATAGCGAACTGTACAGTGAAACTCATCTTCGCCAAGGGGGGATTCACGCCCAGGATCGCCACGGACACCAGTTGTTTTATCCACTACTGAGTTTGTCCATTGGAGCAGTAACCATCAGTGATTTTGATTATCTAATCGATGAGGCTGATTTGGCGGAACATGCCACCAAAGCTAAATCAAAAGCGAAGAAAATTTTAGGCAACAGTCTGTATCAACTCAAACTGTCAGATTGCCAACCATTGGCTGAGGCAATTTAAATCAAACAAGTTATAGAAATGATGGCTAGCAATTTATCGTGCATTAACCACCGACTTGGTTAATTGCTGCAACACATAATTAACCCGTTGTTTGATTTTTTCTCGGGTAAGTCGAAATTCCGCCAGGATTTCCTCTTCCGTACCACGGTATTTTGCTGGATCGGTGAGCGGTAAATGCAAACGTAAAGTATGTGGACTCACGACTGGACATTGTTCGTCAGCATTTTCACATAATGTCACCAATAAATCGGCCCACTCCAGCATTTCACCGTTGACCCGAATGGATTCTTGCAAAGAAATATCAATACCGACTTCGGCCATCACTTTTATCGCTTGGGCATTTTGTCCATGCGCTTCAATACCGGCAGAACGTATTTCAACATCTTCGCCACCTAGAAACCTTGCCCAACCTTCTGCCATTTGTGATCGACATGAATTACCAGTACACAAAAACATAATTCTGAACTTATCCATAACACACCCCATTTAAGTCACCGGTCAGCCTAGCAAGCTTTTATGACAAAGCCGTTAACCTTCATTAAAAGATCGATAATGATTCTTAACTGCACTTGAAATCAGCCACATGGCTTCTGCTAGAATGGCGCTTTAATTTAATGCCGGATCCACTCGTGAAAAAAATTCTTATCAGCTTGTTGCTCATTGCCACCCCGATATTACTACCCTCCATCACTTTAGCGCAGACAACCCGCTATGTTTCGGATGAACTTGAAATCACAATGCGCAACGGCCAAGGTTTGGAATTTGGTATTCGTAAAATGCTGAAATCAGGCACCGAGCTGACGGTATTGGATAACGACCCTTCCGGTTATTCGAAAGTACGCACCAATGAAGGTGTTGAAGGCTGGGTGTTATCGCGTTATTTAAACAATAATCCAAGCGCACGCGAACAATTGGCCGAAAAAGAGCAACGTATTGCTAACTTAGAATTAGAAGTCACAGGCTACAAAGAAGAATTAGCTCAACTCAGCTCACAAACCTCAGAGGCTGATGATCAAAATATGTCACTCAAAGAAACCGCACAACGGCTGAGTAAAGAGCTGGATGATTTACGTCGTACGGCTTCTAATGCAGTGGCTTTGGAAAATGAAAATCGACAATTAAAAGAACGCCTGCAGCAAATTGATCATGAAATTCAATCTATCGTGATTGAAAACAACACACTTAAAGATAATGATGCGAAAAACTGGTTTTTAATTGGTGCTGCAGTGTTATTTGGCGGCATGCTTATTGGTCT
>NZ_JBLWYR010000030.1:0-25662 GCF_048266885.1 Methylophaga sp. | reverse complement strand
AAAGCTTGGCATCACCGATGTAGTTCTGCGTGATGCCCACCAATCACTTTTCGCTACCCGACTTCGTTTAGATGACATGCTGCCGATTGCCGACAAATTAGATCAAGTCGGTTATTGGTCTGTAGAAACCTGGGGCGGCGCGACCTTTGATGCCTGCATCCGCTATCTAGGTGAAGATCCCTGGCACCGTATTCGCAGCCTGAAAGCAGCGATGCCAAATACTCCACAACAAATGTTATTACGTGGACAAAATCTACTGGGTTATCGTCATTATGCAGATGATGTGGTGCGTAAATTTGTTGAAAGAGCCAGTATCAATGGCGTAGATGTATTCCGCGTTTTTGACGCAATGAATGATCCCCGTAACCTTGAAGTTGCTATCAAAGCTGTTCTAGAAAATGAAAAGCACGCACAAGGCACCATGGCCTACACCATCAGCCCAGTACATGATCTGCAAATGTGGCTAGACATGGCCAAACGTATTGAAGATATGGGCGCACATTCATTATGTATTAAAGATATGGCTGGTTTGCTTAAGCCTTACAAAGCTTATGAACTTGTTAAAAGTCTTAAGCAAACCATTGATATCCCAATACATATGCAATCTCATGCTACAACAGGCTTGTCGACTGCAACTATTATGAAATGTGTTGAAGCTGGTATTGATAATGTCGATACCGCTATTTCGTCTATGTCGATGACTTACGCTCATTCAGCCACTGAGTCTGTGGTTGCCATATTTGAAGGCACTGAAAGTGATACCGGATTAAATATCGAATTGCTTGAAGAAATTGCCGCATATTTCCGTGATATTCGGAAAAAATATGCCAAGTTTGAAGGCAGTTTGCGTGGGGTTGATTCACGCATTTTGGTGGCACAAGTTCCCGGCGGCATGCTGACCAATATGGAAAGCCAACTACGCGAACAAAATGCGTTGGATCGCATGGATGAGGTTTTACATGAAATTCCTCGCGTTCGTGAGGATCTAGGTTTTATTCCTTTGGTGACCCCCACTTCGCAAATCGTCGGTTCTCAAGCGGTCATTAATGTATTAACTGGTGAACGTTATAAGTCCATCACAGAAGAAACACAGGGCGTATTACGCGGTGAATATGGTTCTGCACCTGCGCCATTTAATACCGAATTGCAAAAACGCGTGCTAAATGGCGATGAAGCCATTACCTGTCGGCCTGCCGATCTGCTTGAAGATGAAATGGACAAACTGACCAGTGAGTTAATTTCGCTTGCAGATACCGATAATTTCAAACTCGAAGAAGGTGAAAGACAGATTGATGATGTCTTAACGTTCGCCCTATTTAATCAAACTGCCATTAAATTTCTTAAAAACCGTGGCAACCCCGATGCATTTGAACCTTTGCCAACCGCTGAAGCTACTCACGCATCATCAACACCAGCTAAAGCAGCAGGTGCTCCAGAAACCTACACCATCACCGTTAATGGCCAGCAATATGTTGTTGAGGTCAATGAAGGTGGTGATATTAGCCAGATTGATAGCTCTCAAGCTCCACAGCCCAGCCAACCAGCAGCAAGCGAAGGTGTTGCAGTAAAAGCACCATTGTCCGGCAATATCTGGAAAATCATGGTTTCTCAAGGACAAACAGTCAACGAAGGCGATGTATTGCTGATTCTTGAAGCGATGAAAATGGAAACACAAATAGTGGCCGAAAATGACGGTACTGTGACTTCTATCAATGTTAAACCAGGTGACACCGTTAAAGTTGGTGACCATCTCGTTTCAATCGCTTAAGGGCTACTCAAATGGACAAGTTAATACATCTTTGGGAAGCCACTGGCTTCTATCAAATGCAGCCAGGTCAAGGCATCATGATCTTGATCGGTATGTTGTTGTTATATCTGGCAATCAAGAAAAATTTCGAACCGCTATTACTGGTACCAATCGGTTTTGGTGGCGTACTAGCCAATATTCCTGGTGCTGGCTTAGCCGAAGCCGGCGGTATTTTGCATCTGTTTTACGTGGTGGGTATAGAAAGTGGTGCCTTTCCGCTAATCATCTTTATGGGTGTCGGTGCTATGACCGATTTTGGCCCTTTACTTGCCAACCCTAAAACCCTGTTTCTGGGTGCTGCCGCTCAGTTCGGTATTTTTGCGACCTTAATGGGCGCGGTCCTGCTCTCCACCTTTGGTATTTTTGATTTCAGCCTGGCCGATGCTGCAGCCATTGGTATTATCGGTGGTGCTGATGGCCCAACATCAATCTATGTTGCCAGTAAGCTGGCTCCTGACTTGCTGGGTGCTATCGCTGTCGCTTCTTATTCATATATGGCGTTGGTGCCGTTAATTCAGCCACCAATTATGCGTGCTTTGACCAACGAAAAAGAACGTAAAATCCGTATGCACCAGCAAAGACATGTATCGCAACGGGAAAAAATCGTTTTCCCTTTAGTTATACTGATTCTGGTGGCTTTATTCTTACCAGATGCCGCACCATTATTAGGTATGTTCTGCTTTGGTAACTTAATGAAAGAGTGCGCCGTAGTGGATCGTCTGAGTAATACCACACAGAATTCATTAATTAACACGGTCACTATTTTCCTGGGTCTTGCTGTCGGTTCAAAATTAAGTGCAGAAAGCTTTTTGAATAACATGACTTTGGGTATTTTGCTGTTAGGTATGGTGGCTTTTGCTATCGGTACAGCATCCGGTGTGATCATGGCGAAAATTTTAAATAAACTGACCAAAGAACCAATCAATCCGTTAATTGGTTCTGCTGGTGTGTCAGCAGTTCCAATGGCTGCCAGGGTTTCGAACAAACTGGGGCTGGAAGCCGATAAACATAACTTCTTATTGATGCATGCAATGGGACCTAATGTAGCCGGTGTCATTGGCTCTGCGGTTGCAGCAGGTATTTTGATTAATTACGTCGCAAGCTAAACTGATTACGCTCCCTGATAGTTTTTTCAGGGAGCGATTTGTTTGCCTTTGAGCATTTTAACTCCCGCAATCTGACTGCCAAACCCTCTTATTTCACAGGCATACCCCTTAAACGAGGCTTTTGATTCCACCAAGCCCAACCATTTTTCTCCCTGGGCATGATCGCCATTCAT
The DNA here is from genome assembly GCF_048266885.1 of Methylophaga sp. Taxonomy (GTDB): domain Bacteria; phylum Pseudomonadota; class Gammaproteobacteria; order Nitrosococcales; family Methylophagaceae; genus Methylophaga. The sequence goes on along the minus strand of NZ_JBLWYR010000030.1, from coordinate 22,576 downwards.
CCGGCTAAAACCGAGGCCAAAGCTGTTCAATATAACCAAGGTATTGTTATAGGACATTCCAGGTTTTATTTGCAGGCAGGCCGATTTTATCTTATCGGTTTCCCATACGTAATACAGCGGGTATATCATCACCAGCACGATTGAATACTGAATCAACTTCACTAACAATTTCATGGCCATATTTCCTTTCAATGAGCCATTATCAACTGGGATGATTGTAGAGTGTGTCATGTGGATAAAACGTGACCTAACAATTGTTTTTACAAAATATCAGGAAGCTCCTATGTCAAACGAAATCACACCCGTTCATATCACCAAAAGTCCGGTGGAACTGTTCAAAATCCTTAAATTTGAGGGTATTGCTGACAGTGGCGCCGAAGCCAAAAATATCGTTGCGGAAGGACACGTAAAAGTTAATGGTGAAGTTGAAACTCGCAAGCGTCGACAAATGGTCGCTGGTGATATCTTTCAAATTGGCGACGATCAATGGCAATTAGTCGATTGACATTATCAAGAATTAATATATTATTTTTCGCATATAAGAATTTTCGAATATAGATTTGTTATGGATTTACTCAATTTTCACAAATGCCTGGCCGATGAAACACGTTTGCGTATTGTGTTATTGATCGTTGATCAAGATGAATTATGTGTTTGTGAACTAATTTCAGCATTGCAGATCAGCCAACCGAAAATTTCCCGGCATTTGGCATTACTCCGCCAAAATGGTCTGTTGCAAGATCGTCGTCAGGGACAATGGGTCTATTATCGGCTTAGCCCTTCCCTTCCAGTATGGGCTCAGCAATCAATCGATGCTGCTTATCAAAGTAAACCCGATTTTTTCAAAGAAGACTTATCTAAGTTACAACGCTTGAGTAATTGCTGCTAAAAATTTTAACCAAACATATATGGGTAAACATATATTATGACCAGTACGCCGCTTAAACTTCTATTCCTTTGCACCCATAATGCTTGTCGTAGCATTCTGGCTGAAGCGATTTGTCGTCAGCTTGCTGGTGAGAACTATATTGTCGCCAGTGCAGGCAGCAATCCGGCTGGAACAGTTTTTCCGCAGACACTGCAGAAGCTAACGGAGCATGCTTACAATATTGATGATTTGTTTAGTAAATCATGGGATGCCCTGATTGACTATCAACCCGATATTGTCATCACTGTTTGTGATCAAGCTGCGGGTGAAAGCTGTCCTGTGTGGTTTGGCAAAGCAGTGAAAGGACACTGGGGATTAACCGACGCTTCAAAAGTGGTGGACCCGATTGAAAGAGATCAGACGTTTGATGGGTTAATCAGCTTGCTCGAATCTCGCATCAACGCATTATTACAGATACTTCCAGCTAGATTAGCTGCCGCTGAACTCAGTGCTGAGATTAAACGTATAGGAGCTTCTAACTGATGGGCGTCTTCGAACGGTATTTATCGGTGTGGGTTGGGCTGAGCATTTTGGCGGGCCTATTGTTGGGCAATCTATTTCCGTCCATATTCAATCTGATCGCCGGTTTGGAATATGCCCATGTCAATCTGCTGATTGCGATATTCATCTGGTTAATGATTTATCCAATGATGGTTCAAGTGGATTTCACCGCCATCAAAGATATCGGCAAACGTCCCCAAGGGATTTGGCTGACGTTAGTCATCAACTGGCTTATCAAGCCCTTTACTATGGCCGCACTAGGCTGGTTGTTTTTTAAAGCGTTTTTTTCCGGCTGGGTCGATCCCCAATCGGCTGATGAATATATTGCCGGCATGATTTTACTCGGCGTAGCACCCTGTACGGCGATGGTGTTTATCTGGAGTCAGTTGGTTAAAGGCGATGCCAATTACACATTGGTTCAAGTCTCGCTCAATGACATCATTATGATTTTTGCTTTTGCGCCGATTGCTGCATTTTTATTGGGTATCACTGATTTAACTGTCCCGTGGGAAACCTTGCTGATCTCAGTAGTGTTATATGTTTTATTACCGCTCATAGCAGGCTTTTTTACTCGCCAGAACATCATTAAAAGCAAAGGTTTACCTGCTCTCAACCGTTTTTTAAACCATATCAAACCCTGGTCAATAATAGGCTTGCTGGCGACAGTCATTTTGTTGTTCGGTTTTCAGGCTGAAACCATTCTGCAACAACCTTTTATTATTGTGCTGATTGCTATTCCCTTGTTGATCCAAACTTATGGGATATTTGCTCTGGGTTATTTTGCTGCCATTAAAATGCGGCTGCAACACGATGTGGCTGCACCTGCATGTTTAATTGGTACGTCAAATTTCTTCGAAATGGCGGTTGCTGTAGCCATTTCATTATTCGGACTGCATTCCGGGGCAGCGCTGGCAACCGTGGTCGGTGTGTTGGTGGAAGTGCCCGTCATGCTGACATTAGTCTATTTCGCTAATCGCACCCGACATTGGTTTCCCAAAAATGAGAACTTACCATGACAATTAAAGTTGGTATTAATGGTTTTGGACGCATTGGGCGTCTATGCCTACGCGCAGCATGGCAATGGCCCGAAATTGAATTTGTGCAGATCAACGATCCTGCAGGGGATGCCGAAACTCACGCTCATTTGTTAAATTTTGATTCTGTGCATGGTCGTTGGCATCACCATGCAGAAGCCAATGGCAGCAATATTACAGTCGGTGATAAACCCCTTGCGGTAACCGCGAATAAAGCCATTGATGATACCGATTGGTCAGGCTGTGATGTGGTGATCGAGGCATCAGGCAAAATGCGTGATGGTGCTATGTTGCAAGCCTATTTAGATCAGGGTGTTAAACGTGTGGTGGTGACAGCGCCAGTCAAACAAGCAGGCATCCTAAATGTTGTGATGGGTGTGAATGATGATTTATATGATGCCGATAAACATCGTATTGTCACCGCAGCCTCCTGCACCACCAATTGCTTGGCGCCAGTGGTTAAAGTCATGCATGAAGCCTTAGGCATTAAACATGGCATGATCACCACCATCCATGATTTAACCAACACTCAGTCGATTATGGACACCCCTCACAAAGATTTACGCCGGGCACGCATGTCGGGCACTAACCTGATCCCCACCACAACTGGCAGTGCCACTGCTATTACCGAAATTTTTCCTGAGCTTAAAGGCCGACTTAATGGCCATGCGGTACGAGTGCCATTAGCCAATGCCTCTTTAACCGATTGTGTGTTTGAAGTTGAACGGGCTACCTCAGTTGAGGAAGTCAATGCGTTATTCAAATCAGCAGCAGAAAATGCATTAAACGGAATCCTTGGCTATGAGGAAAAACCCTTGGTATCAAGTGATTATCGAGGCGATCCACGCTCCAGTATTATTGATGCACTATCGACTATGGTCACCAATAATACTCAGGTGAAAATTTACGCTTGGTATGACAATGAATGGGGTTACAGCATGCGTACTATGGAGTTGGTTCGTAAAGTAGGCTTAAGCTGAGTTATCTCGCTCGACGGAAGGTGAGGTTATACCGATAATTCTCGGTCAGTGGATGTTGGCCGGGTTTTAACGTTAATACGCCATGGTAATAGCGTCGGGCGGCTTTACCCCAGACAATTACATCACCATGTTGTAGTGGAATTCGTTGTTTTGGGTCATTTCGTTTGGGGCCACCAAATTGAAAGATGATCGGTAATCCCAGTGACACCGACACTATTGGCTGAGAAAAGTCTGTTTCATCTTTATCTTGATGCAGGCCCATTTTTGCACCAATTTCATAACGATTGATTAGGCAGACATCAGGATTGAAATCAGTAAACCCCGCAAGCTGAGCGGCATTGTTAGCAAGTTGCTCAAAGCATGCCGGCATTGTCGGCCAAGGTTGCTGTGTTTGCGGGTCAATTTTGCTGTATTGATAACCTTGTCGATCGCTATGCCACCCCACATCTCCACAATTGGTTATTGCAGCTGACATATAAAAACCACCCGGTGTCTGCATCTTACGAAAAGCGGATTGCGCTTCGATTTCTGAAATGGCATTTAATAATTGTTCTGCTTGGGCCAGTGCATAATCTTTCAACAGAAAGACATCTGGTAGGATTTGCTCGCATTGCGGAAATTCGTTGCTGGCAAATAAGTCTGCCGTGGTCATTTTGTCAGCATGACCCTTTCACGTCGCAGTAAGGCTTGTTTGCTTTCGACTCCCCAGCGATAACCTGAGAGTGAACCGTCTTTTCGAATCACTCGATGACACGGGATGATCACCGCAATATTATTCGCTGCGCAGGCGCTGGCAATAGCTCTTACCGCACCAGAATTATGCAATTTGTCTGCAATATCGCTATAACACACCGTGGAACCAACCGGAATTTCTCGCAAAGCTTGCCAGACTTGTTTTTGAAAAGTCGTTCCCCGGAGATCTAAATCAAAATCAGTATTTTTTTGGGGGTTATGTATGACCTCAATCACTTTGGAGAGCGTGTTTTTAATACCATTGCCACCATCTATGCATTTTGCTGAAGGGAACTGTTTTTGCAGGCTGCCCATCAATTCTTTTGCCGATTTACCCAAATAAACAGCACAAATGCCGTTGGCCGATTCACCAACCAACACTTTTCCCACTGGGCTAATGCCAATAGCAAAATGAATTTGCTCGATTACCGGTGCAATGACCCTCAATTCACTAGCCATCATTGATTGTCCTCTGTTCACGTTGCGTTCACCTTCGCGTTGTTAGTTTAGATTTTAAACCTAATTCCTTTGTCAGTTTAACAGTAAGGAATTTGCCGATGCATACAGTTTAAAATTCCATTAAGCTGTCGTTAATATAGGAATTTTTCCTGGAAAATCATTATGAAACTGAAACTAATTTTGCTTTTACTCTGTTCTCCCATGCTTGCACAAGCTGGCGCGGTGTCTCAGCTCGGTACAGGTGACCCACTTAAATTGGTTTATCAGGAAATGCTTTACCAATATCAGGTTGGCCTGGAATTGCACAAACAATACGACTTCAAGCAACCACTTGATGTGATGCAATGCAAAAATCAACATGGATATATTCAAACTCGGGCTAGATCCATGGTAGGCACTGCGAATCAGGTCGAGGAAGAAATTCGTAGTGATGTAATTGATGCGGCATGGTTCGCATTAAATTGTTCACGTTGCGGAAGTGCGGTAGATAGTTGCGATGTTGTTCCAGAAAAATTGGAATTCATTAAATTGCAACTTGAGGCTAAACAAAAGGCCAAAGCTGAGCAACAATAATTCGTTGCATACATCGCTCAGTGTTGTTTTTTTAAGTGCTTTACTGCAACCAAAAAACTGTTGTGTTGAATAAAAGATTCAGTACCAACGGGTGTTAATCTCTTGATTGCAGTTAAACACCGCCAGTAATTTCAAGTATTTCCCGCTCCAAATTCTTTTTTATACCAGAGGTATTTTATGAATCAATCGCAGGATATTACTTTGCTATCCCCTATCAAAATAGATGCTTTGACATTAAAAAATCGAATGGTTATGGCGCCATTGACTCGCAATAGAGCGGGTGAAGGTCTTGTACCAACTGAAATGAATGTGACCTATTACCAGCAACGTGCATCTGCTGGTCTGATTATTAGTGAAGGTACACAAATTGCCGATGATGCTCTGGGATACCCATTAACGCCTGGCATTCACTCAGAAGAACAGATAGCGGGTTGGCATAAAGTAACTGACGCCGTTCATAAAGAAGAAGGTTTAATTTTCGTACAGTTATGGCATTGCGGCCGGGTTTCACATAGTTCAATGCTGCCAAACGGCATGAAACCGCTCGCTCCCTCCGCAATCAAACCAGCAGGTGAAGTTTATACCTATGAAGGCATGAAACCGTATGAAACGCCCCATGCTATAGAAACAGCCGATATCCCAAGGATTATTGAACAATATCGTCACGCCGCATGTTGTGCGGTTGAAGCAGGCTTTGATGGTGTCGAAATTCATGCAGCCAACGGCTATCTGTTAGATCAGTTTTTACGCGATGGCTCAAACAAACGCGACGATCAATATGGTGGCAGTATCGAAAATCGGGCTCGCTTGATCATGGAAGTGACTGCTGCAGTTTGTGAAATTTGGGATCCTAAAAAAGTAGGCATTCGCCTATCTCCATTACAGCCATTTAATGACTTGTATGATTCAAATCCCGAAGCAACCTTTGGCTATATGGTTAAAGCCCTTAATAAATTCGGTTTGGGCTATCTGCATATCACCGAGATGGGTGCAGAAAATCCTGGGGCTGCTGGCCCCTATTTTGATATAAGCTCATTGCGTGGGTTGTGGGATGGCATCTATATGACCAACAGTAATTATGATTATGAATCGGGAAATAAGGCGCTCAACGAAGCCAAGGCTGATATGATTTCATTTGGAAAGTTATTTCTTGCTAACCCTGACTTACCTGAGCGTTTTGCAGAAAATGCCCCACTCAACGCACCGGATCCAGAAAGTTTTTATGGTGGCGATGAAAAAGGCTATATTGATTATCCCTTTCTCCAACCAACATAAGTTTAAAATTCATTCGATAAAAAAAACCGGCTGAGCCGGTTTTTTTATGTCTACAGATTTAGGCACTCGAAATATTCAAGCCTAATTAGCAGGCAATGGGCTTAGCTGGTGTGTAATAATCATATTTGCACTTGTTCAGGGTTTTATATGGATTTTATCAATACACTTTTTCTACTCGGTGGCCTGCTTATCACTTTAAGCATTCTTGGCAGCCGACTTTCATCAAAGTTTGGGCTTCCATTACTGATCATCTTTTTAGCTTTAGGCATGTTGGCTGGCGAAGAAGGTATTTTGGGTATTCAGTTTGATGATTACTCCATGGCTTTTCTTATCGGACATCTTGCTCTGGCGATGATCCTGCTAGATGGTGGCTTACGTACCAGATTAAAAACGTTTCGTGTCGGTTTCAAACCTGCACTGTCACTCGCCACTCTAGGTGTATTACTCACTAGTGGTGGCATTGGGTTGCTTGCAATGTGGGTCTTTGACCTCAGTCTATTTGAAGGCTTACTTATTGGTGCCATAGTAGGATCAACCGACGCCGCTGCTGTTTTTTCCATGCTTAGTGGACGAGGTATTAACCTTAACGAGCGTGTCGGTGCCACGCTCGAAATTGAATCCGGAACCAATGATCCCATGGCCATTTTTCTAACCATTATGTTAGTTGAATTGCTGACGGGTGAAATCGGTGGCCCACTGGATACCCTTTTATTTTTAGTCGAACAATTTGGCTTTGGCCTGGTTATTGGCATTGGTGGTGGCTGGTTAATAGCCAGATTACTCAGTTGGTTGGATTTAGCCCCAGGGCTTTATGCCATGCTGGCCTTAGCGCTGGGCTTTAGTGTATTTGGCCTGACCGGTGCAATTGGTGGCAGTGGATTTTTGGCTATTTATTTATGTGGCTTAATGATTGGTAACCGTCCAGGACGCCATTTAAATTTCATTCTTCCAGTGCATGATGGTTTGGCCTGGCTCAGTCAAATCGGTTTGTTTTTGATATTGGGTTTATTGGTAAATCCAAGTGAATTAATCCAGTATGCCCTGCCCGCTCTGGTTATCGCATTCGCATTAATTTTTGTTGCCAGACCCATTGCTGTCGTCCTTTCGGTCAAACCTTTTTTTCGCTTTCGCTGGCGTGAAATCGGTTTTATATCCTGGGTTGGATTACGCGGTGCAGTACCAATTGTATTAGCAATTTTCCCCGTCATTGGCGGAGTTGAAAATGCATCTTTATATTTCAACGTCGCTTTTGTGGTGGTGTTGCTTTCATTGTTAATTCAAGGCAGCACGTTGTCGTTGATGGCACGTTGGATGCGGGTTGAAGTTCCGGTTGGCATTACACCCAATCATCGTGGCGCATTAGGAATATTGCCGGAAAACGATTATGAGTTGTTTGTTTATCGTATTGAGAACGAACAGCTGGATGGTCAGCCGATCCGATTGATACGTTTTCCATCCGGTACGTTGATTTCAGCGTTATTTCGTAATCATGTGATGTTGCATCCTAAAGGCAGTACCGAACTCAAACTTAACGACACTATTTGTGTCATTAGCCGTAATGAGGATTTGGATGCACTTAATCAAATCTTTAGTGGACATTCCAAGCTCAAACAAAAAGAGGCTTTTTTCGGCTCATTCAATATTCGTGGTGATGCATTGTTAGAGGATGTTGCTAGAGCCTATGGTTTGGTGATCAGCTCTGCCCAAACAGGCATGACGGTAAGTGATTTTATTTCACGCCGTGTGGGTGGCCACCCGGTGGTGGGTGACGATGTGGATTGGCATGGTATTCATTGGGTGGTTAATGAAGTTGATGGCGACAAGATCATCAAAGTTGGACTCAGGTTGTATTAATTGAGACCAGCGTATATTTCCAATACACCATTAATCACAAATTGCACGGCTATTACCGAGAGAATGATGCCAAATATACGGGTAACGATTTCTTTACCCGTTTCGCCCAGATAACGCACCAGAAAATGTGAATAGACCATTGCCAGATAACACGATCCTGTTGTGAGCAGGATCGCGGCAAATACCACGATTAAATGCCAAGCAGTTGGTGCCTCACTGGTCAAAATCATCACCGTGGCAATAGCACCAGGTCCGCTCATAAACGGGATAGCCAGCGGAATGACTGAAATATCTTTGGCGATTTTGCCTTCGATTGCCGGATCGGAAGCACTGCTGGTTTCGCCTTCGTCCAATCCTTTGTGAATCATACTCATAGCAATACCAAATAAAATAAGGCCACCAGCAATACGAAAGGCCTCAATAGTAATACCAAATATTTTGAAAATCAGACCACCCAGCAAGGCAAAAACAAAAAACACCCCGGTGGCAATCAGACTAGAACGTTTGGCAACCGCCTTGCGGGTGGTTTCGGAAGTGCGAGGTAGTAGCGAGACAAACATAAATGCCGTCGTTAATGGATTCACAATCACAAACAACGCTGCAATTGCGATGATCCAATAATCAAATAAGTCCACTGCACTCATGATTTTCCCAATATATTAAAAAAGCTATGTTCGCATATAACGACCAATGAAATTTTGCATTCTCGTTATGAATCCGCCAAAAAAATTTTCAATGATGGGTTTATTGCTTGTCTTGAAGATCGTTTATCAGCATTTTCATTTCATCAATTTCCCGGCGTTGTGCCTCAATAATTTCATCGGCCAATTCACGTACCCGTGGATCACTAATCTGTGCCCTTTCACTGGTCAAAATTGCGATGGAGTGATGTGGAATCATGGCTTTCATATAAGACACATCATCAACCGTGGTTTGGCTTCTTACCAGCCAGAGGGAACCAATAAGAATCAAAATACTGACAAGATAAATAATGATATTGACGGTGACATTGGAATACATATGTAACATAAAGCTCAACATCACTATTGCCATGGTAGCCCCCATAATGAGTGCCATATAACTTCGGGTTTCACTGAAAAACGCATGATTAAGCTGGTATGTATTCAAATACATTAAACCAAACATTACCAGTGTTGATGTCAATATCATTGCAACAAATTTGACATACATTTTCATCAGCTTATCTCCTAGTTAACACCCCTTGAAATGAAAGAAATATTTGTTTTTTTATCAAGTTAACATTTTTAAGCTAGCCATTAAAATAACCAATGGTATTAACCCATTATGGAAATTATCTTATGGGAAAACAGATAGGATGAAGGTTATCTTAACGACGATGAGTTAATAGTTCTGAAATAGTTAAAAACTCGTATCCTTGCTGCTGCAAACCACGAATAATTAATGGCAGTGCTTGGCGTGAAGCTTCTCCGCTTTCATACATGGTATGCAAGAGAATAATCGATCCCGGCTGAATATTATCCAGTACATATTGCGCCATAGTCTCCGCATCTTTTCTCACATCATTAGTCGAACGGGAATCTGGCCCCAAACTCCATGAAATATTAAGCCGATTGGTTTGATTGAGATACCAGGGAAGTACAAATAGTTTTTTGGTATACGGTGCCCGAAAATGTATGTCGCCTTGATAACCTGCTTGCCGTATCACTTCATCAGTTTTTTCAATTTCCTGACGGATCGTAGATAGCGATTTAAACACTATCCGTGGATGGGTATAAGAGTGGTTTCCTAGTTCATGTCCATGTTGGACAATTTGTCTGGCTTGTTCAATAAATCGCTGGGTTTCCTGACCAACAACAAAAAAAGTGGCGTTTACATTATGAGCATCTAAAATCTGCAACACGGGTTCTGTGTATTGCACTGAAGGGCCGTCATCCAAGGTTAAAGCGACGACCTTTTGGTTTGTTTCCACCTTGCTGACAATATTGCCAAATAGTTGAAACTGCCTTGAATTAACTAGCTGATATAACCCAGTGAGCAGCAAAATTAAAATAATGATGCTAAATAAAATCATCTTTTTAATCTGCACAGCAAGCCCAATTTGAAAAGATAAGAGTTATAGATAATACCCCAAAAAAAAGCCCGGATAATTCCGGGCTAAATATCAAGCAAATTGACCACTGCGATAATCAGCAAAGGCCTGTTCCAGCTCGGCGCGAGTATTCATTACAAATGGTCCCGCCCGTTCAACCGGTTCGTTAATTGGTTTCCCGGCTACGACGATAAAAGTACTGTCCTGCTCAGCTAGGACTTTCACCGCATCGCCTTCTTTTAATACCGCCAGTTGCGAGGCACCGATTGAAGTCGGTTTATCGCCGATACTGACTCGCCCTGCAGCCACGTAAACAAAGGCATTATGGGTAGACGGTATAGTGTCTTCAAACACACTGCCAGCAGGCGCATCAATTACAAAATAAACCGGTTCAACAAAACTGTTATCAATAACACCTTTAGTCCCTTTGACCGTTTCACCGGCAACTACTTTTACCGTTAAACCTGCTTCGCGTGTTTCTATTGCAATCTCGCTGGCAGTTTTTTCCTGATAACGTGGCGCCATCATTTTCTGTTCAGCGGGCAAATTCACCCACAATTGGAAACCTGCCAACAAACCCGCTTCCTGCTCAGGTTTTTCCGAGTGGATAATGCCGCGTCCTGCTGTCATCCATTGCACACCGCCAGTTTCAATGACTCCTGCATTACCGGCACTGTCCTCATGACGCATCTTGCCAGCCAACATGTAGGTTACCGTTTCAAAACCACGATGCGGATGGGGTGGAAAACCGGCAATATAGTCTTCTGGTTTATCGCTACCAAACGCATCGAACAGTAAAAACGGATCCAACATATCTATTTCATGCGAGGCAATTAACCGTCTTAACGATACCCCCGCCCCATCCGAGGTCATCTGACCCCGTATCCATTTTTTCACTTCACGTTGTTGTGCCATGATGGCCTCCTTACGCCGTAATCACTGCAGCCAATTTCTCGCTGCTGTCCGGCTGTTCAAAATAATGATTGGCATTGACCAATGTGACATCACTAATGCCAATAAACTGCATAAAAAATTTCAAATACTGACTGGCAAAATCCACATCACTTTCCAGTGGTACGCCACCTGATGCCATCACCAGATAAACTTTCTTGTTTTCCAGTAATCCGACAGGGCCATTTTCGGTATAGCGAAAGGTTTCACGCGCTCTGGCCACCAGGTCAATCCAGGCTTTGAGTACTGCCGGTATACCAAAGTTATAAATCGGTACCGCCAGAACCATTACATCCGCTGACTTCACTTCATTAATCAGCTGATCAGACAAGGCCAATACATTTTTTTGTGCCTCACTTCTATCTGCCGGATCGGTAAAATTGGAATTAATCCATTCTTCGTTGATAAATGGCAAACCTGAAGCCACATCACGTTGCTGCACGATGACATCATGTTGATTAGCCAATATTTCGGTCAACTGAGTCGATACAGTCCGGGTTAATGATCCGTCATAACGACCACTGGCATTAATATGTAATACGTTTAACTTTTGCATCATTTAATTCCTTATCTACGCACAGCTAACGCTGCATCAATTGAAAACTGTTTTGCACCATGGCTCATCAACACCAAAAAGCCACCAGCAATCGCGATATTTTTCATAAACAAAATACTTTGCATTTGATCGGCAAAATCCAGGTGAAAAAACACCGCCGATAAAATTGAAAACCCCGCCAGTAAAAAAGCAGTAATACGGGTTTGAAATCCAACAATAATCACGATCGCTCCCAATATTTCAGTGGCGATCACCAGCGGTAATAGAGCAGGCGAAATCCCCATAGCTGCCATGTATTGAGCTGTTCCTTCATAGCCAGCACCAAGCTTGCTTAAACCTGCACTGAGAAACAGCACTGAAAGTAAAACCCGACCTGTCAAATCGATAATATTGCTAAACATTTTTTTATTTCCTTGTTAAGTAAGTACGGTGCCATTTTATAGTTCTTGAAATTTAGATAAAGAATGCTATAAAGAAATTATTGTTTATAAATAAAGAACAATAAGAGGAGGTGTTGGTGAATCAAATTGAAGATATGCAAACGTTTAAACGTATTGTTGAAGCCGGCAGTATTAGCCTCGCTGCAGAACAGCTTGATACCGTGAAATCAGCGGTCAGTAAGCGCTTAAAGGACCTGGAAAAGCGTTTGAATGTAACATTGCTGCAACGCACCACCCGACGCCAAACGCTGACCGAGGCCGGGCATCGTTATTATCAGCATTGCTTGCGTTTACTGGATGATATTGCTGAAGCGGAAGCGCAGATATCGGATATTGAAGCTGAACTCAGTGGCAAACTGCGTATTTCTGCACCCGTCTCGTTTGGTTTAATGCATCTGGGCCCTGCTCTGCAGGAGTTTCAACTGATACATCCATTGATTGAAATGTCGATTGATTTTAATGATCGACTGGTTGATTTGATTGCCGACGGTTTTGATTTGGCGATACGCATCGCCAAGCTGGATGACTCAACATTAATTGCCAAAAAACTATCGTCTACCCGACTAGTTGTTTGTGCCAGTCCCGAATATCTTGCTTTTCGCGGCACCCCGATTATCCCTACCGATCTCACTAATGGTCATGCCATTTTGCATTATCGAAACACCTCTGAAACTTGGCAGTTTCAACAAGATGGCAGCCCGATTAGCCTGCATTTACAAGGGAAAATTTCTGCTAATAATGGCAATTTTCTATGTGATGCTGCCATCGCAGGACAAGGTATTATCACTTCGCCTGATTTCATCTGTTACCAAGCAGTACAGTCTGGTCAACTACAGGTCATATTACGTGACTATATGCACGACAGTGAGCTTGGCATTTACGCGGTGTACCCACAAACCCGTTATTTGCCAAGACGTAGCCAGATCTTGATTGCTTATTTGCAAAATTATTTCTCCCGTAATGCACCCTGGCTGGATTGCTGAACCATTTGACAGCCATTTGAGACAATGCTCAACTGTCGGCCATAACAATAAGCTTCACTATCATTACTGAGAGAAATATATGACTGAAATCTATGGTTCACAGCACCGACAATTACAACAGGAATTTAATAAAGAAAAGCTCGCCGATCGGGTTGGCGAGGCCATCATCACCGATTACATAACTGACCAGCACCGCGAGTTTATCGCCAGCCGCGATTTCTTTTTTCTGTCGACAGTCGATCACCGTGGTTTTCCAACTTGCTCATATAAAGGTGGTGATGTTGGCTTTGTCAAAATCCTGGATGAAAAGACACTTGCTTTCCCTAGTCTGGATGGCAACGGCATGTATCTGTCGATGGGTAATATTGATGCCAATAAAAAAATCGGCATGCTGTTTATCGATTTTGAAACTCCGCATCGCGTACGAGTGCATGGCACTGCACAACTAAGCCGTGATCCTGCAGACCTGGCTTTATTCCATGAAGCTGAACTAGTGGTCAAAGTGACCATTGAGGATATGTTTCAGAACTGTCCACGTTATATACATCGCTATAAACGTATAAGTGAATCACGTTATGTGCCTAAAACTGAATGTGAGACCCCGTTACCCGTGTGGAAACGACTTGATGCATTACAAGATGTTATTGAGGATGAAGAAAAAGCCAAAGTGGCTTTGGAAGGCGGCATTATTACCATGGAAGAATATGAAGCCTTATTGCTTAAAGGCGAAGCATAATTTATTAAATATCAGTGGTTTGCGCACCACTATGTCTCATCGCTACCACATTGATATTTAGGGAAAATTTCATGTAAGTGATCAACGCCCGGAAAATCAGCATTTCGGGTGTCGATCATTTTTGCGGCTAAATCCTTGCTTGAAAATCCATATTGCGAAGCGAATACTCAATCATCCAAGGCCTTAGAGTTGAGGATAAAAACAATGATTTCGATTCGCCCAAGCGCAGTTGCAGGTTTGTATTATCCCGCCCGATCGACAGAGCTGGAAGACCTGCTCACTAAACAATTTGATAAACCATCTGATCATATACACCATCGTGCTAAGGCACTGATTGTGCCTCATGGCGGTTATTTCTATTCTGGCCAGGTTGCCGCCAAGGCTTACCAATCTTTAATCGAAATTGCCGATGATATTGAACGCGTTATTTTAATTGGCCCTTCTCACCGTACCGACTTTAAAGGCGTCGCTATGAGTGAGGCAGATTATTTTGCCACTCCAATGGGCAGTGTTGCGGTAGACAAAAAAATCTATCCACAATTAAGTCGTATTAAAGGAGTGGAAACCTACGAAAGTCCGCATGATAGTGAGCATTGTCTGGAAGTCCAATTACCTTTTTTGCAATATTCTTTAAATCAATTTGAAATCGTACCTCTATTAACTGGTAAAGCTAGTTCTTCTCTTATTGCGGATGTATTGGGTGCAGCTACTCAGGATGCCAAATCATTAATCGTGATTAGTTCTGATTTAAGTCATTATCTGGATTATGAAACCGCTCGTAAAATAGACCAATACACTTCTCAGGCGATAATCAGCATGGATAATCACGATCTTGATAAATTTCATGCTTGTGGAAGTGATGCGATCCGGGGTTTTCTAGAATATGCCCGCAATGAAAATATGTCCGGGCAAATCATGGCTCTAAGCAATTCAGGGGATGTGGTGGGCAAAAAAGAGAGTGTTGTTGGCTATGGAGCCTATTTATTTGAATAAAATCATGGCTGTTCAATAGCACGATTTACTGCATCTACAATCGATTGACATACCCAGGCACCGGGAAGACGGATTTTATCTTCGTCTCCTGGTGTGTATTTTCCGGTTTGCACCAGACAGGCTCTCAACCCCGCCGCCAAAGCACCTTCCACATCAGCGAAAGCATCGTCGCCAATCATCAACACTTCTTCATCAGAAAAACCTGTTGATTCAACAGCGGTTTTAAAAAATGCTTTCGCAGGTTTACCTAAAATTTCGGCTTCCACATCACAGGCAAATTCAAGGGCAGCTATAAAAGGACCTGCATCTAATTGCAACTGATCGTTTTGCCGGAAATAACGATTCAACCCCACTCCTAATAAGGGGGCGCCATTCATTATCAACTGGAATGCGTGATTCATATTCTCATAGCCAAATCCCTCTGCGGCATCAGCTATGACCACAGCATTAGGAGAATTCTGATCTAGATCGGCAAATTCCGGACGCAGCTTTTCATGTACCAAACAATAAGGTCGTAACCGGCGTTGCTGTAACACTAATCTTAATGCTCCCGGGGCCGTCAGCACTTCATCCATACTGAGATCAAAGCCCATTTGCAATAACGATTGCAACATGTCAGCACTGGTACTGCGAGAGGTATTGGTCACAAAACGCACAATTTTTTGCTCATCACGTGCCAACTGAATCGCTTCAACAGCCCCCGTTACCGGTTGACTATCAACATGCAATACACCACTGATATCAAATAAAATCGCTTTTATCATCACAGTCACCTCGGGCATGTCATAGATAAAACAAATTATGTTCGGTTAACCAATGACAAACAATCAGCTGAATAAATTCAAACTGGTTTCAAGTCTATGAAATAGCGACCAAACTAGGGCCTGTTAATCTTTCATAGCCGCCTCTGTTGTGACTGAAAATGTACCAATCAAGGCGTGAGGAGTGCGGTTTGTGAGATACATATCTCACCCAATTGGGGCTGACGCTCAAAAACGCTCCCGGCGTTTTTGTAGCCATTCTAAATAAACGACGAATAACGCAGAGTGGTACATTTTCAGTCACAACCCGAAGGGCTGGGACTATTTTTCCGCCCCACGGCGTTGGAAATGACTTATGTAGAATAACTACACTGCATCATTTGCGCCTTGTGAGACGAAAAAATAGCCTCCAGCAGTGGTGGCAATGAAAAATTAACAGGCACCATCAAACAAGATAGAATAGCCGCCTTTTACACTCTCCCAGTTACAGGTTACGCTTATGAAAGCTCCACAGGTCGGTTTTGTTAGTCTCGGTTGCCCCAAAGCGCTTGTCGACAGCGAACGCATTATCACCAAGCTACGTTCCGAAGGGTATGAGATTTCCGCCAATTACGATGATGCTGATCTCGTTGTTGTTAATACCTGTGGGTTTATTGATTCTGCTGTTGAAGAATCGCTGGAGAGTATCGGCGAAGCCATCGCCCATAATGGCAAAGTTATTGTAACTGGCTGTTTAGGGAGCCGTGATAACACGATTCGTGAAAGGCATCCGCAGGTGCTGGAAATTACCGGTGCCCATGCGTTGGAAGAAGTCGTTGGTGCTGTACATAAACACTTACCACAACCCCATGATCCGTTTATCAGTCTGGTACCACCTGAAGGCATCAAACTGACTCCTCGTCATTATGCTTACCTGAAAATATCTGAAGGCTGTAATCATCGCTGTACCTTCTGCATTATTCCGTCAATGCGTGGTGACTTAGTCAGCCGCCCGGTAAATCAAGTTATAGCTGAAGCAAAACGTTTAGCCGATGCTGGTGTAAAAGAAATCCTCGTTATATCCCAGGACACCAGTGCCTATGGTGTGGATTTGAAATATGCGGAATATGAATGGCAAGGTGAAAAAATTGCCACTCGCTTTACTGCCATGGCCAAAGCACTGGGCGAACTCGGCATCTGGGTACGGATGCATTATGTTTACCCATACCCGCATGTTGATGATGTGATTCCATTGATGGCTGAAGGTAAGATTCTGCCTTATCTCGATATTCCATTTCAGCATGCCAGCCCACGTATTCTGAAATTGATGAAACGCCCCGCCTCTTCTCAGAATAATCTTGAACGTATCCGGGCGTGGCGTGCGATTTGTCCTGAAATCACTTTACGCAGTACCTTTATCGTAGGCTTCCCTGGTGAAACTGAAGCCGAATTTGAAGAATTATTGGATTTTCTGGATCAGGCACAACTGGATAAAGCTGGGGCATTTAAATATTCACCGGTTGATGGGGCCGTGGCAAATCAATTGCCTGATCCGGTACCGGAAGAAGTTAAAGAACAACGTTTGGCCCGCTTTATGGCTAAACAAGCCGAAATCAGTGCTCAGCGTTTGCAACAAAAAGTGGGCAAACGCGATTTTGTCATTATTGATGAAGTCGTTGAAGAAGGAGCGGTGGGACGTAGTCGTGCCGATGCACCAGAAATAGATGGTCAGGTATTTATCGACCACGCGACACATTTAAAGGTTGGAGATATCGTCGAAGTTGAATTCGAAGAAGCCGATGAACACGACCTCTGGGCCAGACTTGTTTAAGAACTGATACGGTTCTTACCAGCTTCTTTTGATTGATAAAGGGCGTTGTCAGCACGAATAGACAAACGCATGGCTGACTCGCCCTGCCGCAATTGAGCAACACCGAAACTACTGGTTATCGTTGCCCGCTTATCCAGTTTTGCCTCGACAATCAGTTGACGTAATTTTTCGGCGGTATGGGCAGCTGCTTCAAGACCTGTGTTGGGCAACAAAATCATAAATTCATCGCCACCCCAACGTGCCAATAAATCAATTTCGCGAATATTTTTTTTCAACAATCGGCTCATTTGCACTAACACCATATCGCCATTGGCATGACCAAACTCATCATTAACAATTTTAAAGTCATCAATATCAAGTGCAATGACAGATAACGGTTGATGAAAACGTTCGGCACGTTCAACCTCGAGTTCCAGCGTTTTTTCGAGACGGTAACGATTCGCTACGCCGGTGAGGGTGTCGGTTTCGGCTAGACGCTGAACTTCAGCAATTTTGCTTTCCAGTTCTGCATTGGCTTCGATTAGTTGATGAGTACGCTCTTCTACCAGATCCTCTAGGGAGTGATTTTGCTGAGCCAGTTGCTCCAAATTCAGCTTTCGCTCATGAATGTCACGATGTGCACCGATCATTCTGGCGACCGAGCCATCGTCATTCCACTCAATAATTTTGGCGCGATCTTCTAACCATAAATATGTGTTATCAGCCTTACGAAATCGATATTCAATATGATAAGTGCTGGTGTGATTATGAATATAATCGTCAAAGTGTTTAAGTACGCGAACTCGATCTTCGGGATGTAATGAACCTTCCCAAAAGTCTATGGTAGAAGGGATAGCTTCTGTAGGATAGCCCAACATACGGCCCCATCCTGGACTACGATAAACATAGCCAGTGTTAGCATGCCAGTCCCATACACCATCGCTAATAATGTCTAATACAACCTGTAGACATTCGTTATCGACTTCGCCCAACCCCGTCTTCATACCCAATCCTTAGTAATCAAACACTTAAGAGCGGAAGTATCTTACAAAAATTTATGTGACGCAAGTCACAATAAATTTAGGGATTGTCGGACGTTTATAATCAGTTCAGTTTTAAGATACGGATTAAGTAACGATAGTACTGATCAAATAAGCGGTATAAGCGAAAAAGACCAACATTAATGCGCTACCTTCAACTCGATTGATTCGCCCTTGTCTGCCGCGCAGACCAAAACCAAATATAAATACTGCTACGGTCAAACCAGCCATTACTGCAATGTCACGAGTTAATATTTCCGCTGGCACTGCAAATGGATGTATCAAGCCAGCAATACCGACTACGGCCAGAGTATTGAATAAGTTTGAGCCAATAACATTGCCGAGTGCGATATCATGCTCGCCCTTTTTCACTGCAATCAGCGACGAAGCGAGTTCAGGTAACGATGTTCCAATAGCGACTATGGTTAAGCCAATTATCAAGTCACTCACTCCGAACGCTACCGCAATTTCAACGGCACCCCAGACCAAAATACGTGAACTGATAATCAAAAAAACCAAGCCGATAAACAACCAAATCAAGGCTTTTTTCAAACTCATAGATTCAGTATTAAATTCAGCTTCCATTTCTGTACCAAAGGCATCAGGCGCTTTTTGCATACCCTGATAAATGGTCCACCCCATCAACACAAAAAATACCAATATAAGAATACCGGCATCTAATCTCGATAAGGATCCATCAGCTAATTGCCATGCGGCTAATGCCGTTACCGCTATCAAAATGGGCAATTCTTTGCGTAATACCTGCGAATGTACTGCAATGGGACTTAATACAGCAGTTAAGCCTAAAATTAATGCGATATTGGTGATATTGGAACCATAGGCATTACCTAAAGCCAGCCCTGGGTTTCCTTGCGTAGCAGCTAGAGCAGAAACGACCATTTCCGGTGCCGACGTACCAAAACCGACAATCACCATACCAATCAATAAAGGCGGCATACCAAAGTAACGAGCGGAGACGGCCGCACCATCAATAAATCGATCAGCACTCCAAACGAGTAAAATCAAACCAAATATCACCGCAGCAAAGGCAAGTGTCATATGTTCTCCGGAAAAAATTTTGAGGAATTTATCGGGTAATTATCAGGGTTCAAGCAGCATACTGGCAATTCAAATCTATTAACGACCTTTCAACCGCACATGACGGCGCAGTATACGTTGATTTTCGTTTTGTACATCTTCACGATTGCGCCATGCCCATAAACGATCCCGACTTTGTTTAGAAGTTTCTTTAATATCAACAATCGGATAAGGATAATCTCTGCCTAATTGAAAATTAAACATCACCTCTTCCATCGGTGTGACTTCCCACGGGCGATGAATAATCTCATTAGGCAAGTCTCTCAGTTCAGGTAACCATTCACGGATAAATTTACCTTCAGAATCCTGCTCTTCAGCTTGTTTAGTTGGATTGTAAATTCGAATTGTGTTGGTACCTGTTACCCCTGCCTGCATTTGTAATTGTGGATAGTGAATTCCCGGTTCAAAATCCAGAAATATTTGAGCTAAATGATAACTGCCACGACGCCAATCAATATGCAATTGATGGCATAAAAAACTGACCAACATGGCACGCATACGAAAATTGATATAGCCAGTTCCCATCAAGCAACGCATGCTTGCATCGACCAGCGGATAACCGGTTTTACCGCGTTGCCAGGCGATTAAATCAACTTCAGATTGTCTATCTTCTCGCCAGGGATAGCTTTGATACCCGCGGTTTACATGGCGAAATTCCATTACTGTTTCGCTTTCAAATTTCTGCATAAAATGACAATGCCAGTGTAATCGCGAAGCCAATGCAGATAAGGCTCTGCGCCAACCTGGTTCATTCCAGTGATCAAGCAACTGCTGATACATTTGCCGCAAACTGATATTACCCCAGGCTAAATAAGGAGACATTCTGGAACAAGTCTGGCGACTTAGATCCGGACTGGAAATATGTTTGTGATAGTTTTTTCCTCGCTCGGCAAAAAAATCGGCCAATACCTTATTTGCCGTTAACTCGCCACCGTATTGAAATTGTTCATCAGCCTGTTGCCACTCAGCTGGCGGGCTAAAATCAGGCAATGATAAATCAATAATAAATTGTGCCTGTTGCCATTGGGATTCGATTAGAGGAGCCCGCATCACCTGTTGCCAATGTTTGTCCCAATCATTACGTGTTTTAGCCGCACGAACCACCGCACCTTGTGCAAATTCGTGCCAGCTGATCTTTTGCTGGTTGAAATGTTGTTTTAAGGTTTTATCCCGGTCAAAAGTGATATTCAGACCAATTTCCAGATGACTGAAAACGGCTTCAATCTGATAATGCTGCTGTAACTGCTGAAAGACCTCAACTGCTTCACCTTCAATAACAACAACGTAACTTTTAACAGAGGCTAATTGCTGATTGAGTTGCTGCAAGGATTGCCAGACAAATCGCCAATGACGCATGCTGTAATGAGGATCAGCCACCAGTGACGGTTCGACTATAAGCAACAATAAAATAGGTAAATTCTGCTCACAGGCCGCATGTAAAGCGGCATTATCTGCAAGCCTTAAATCGCGTTTGAACCAGACGATATTAATGGATTGCCGCGTCATTATCGTTTGGGGGGCGGCATAATTGGCCAGTCGGCAGCATCGACTGAATCCAATGGAACGAGATCAATATCACCTTGCCAGCGACGAATAAATTCACCGTTGGGATCATATTGTTGGGTCTGCTTTTCTATATTGAAATGCCGCCCACCTCTTGGATCAGCCCCTACTCCAGCAATATACTGCCAATTGCCCCAATTAGCGGCGACATCATAATCAATTAATTGCTGCTCGAAATATGCTGCGCCAAAACGCCAATCCAGATTCAAATCATAAACAAAACAACTAGCGACAATCTGCCTGCCACGGTTTGACATATACCCCGTTTCATTCAACTGCTTCATACATGCATTGACCAGCGGATATGGCGTATTGCCATTGCACCATTTCTGATAGCGCTCAGGATAATAACAACGTCGACTTTTGCTATTTTTTATCCCATCAACACGAAATAACTTGGCACCATGGCGTAAGGCATACCACTGAAAATACTCCCGCCACAGCAATTCAAAATAAATCCAGTAAGTGGAATCATTGCTGAGATTATTCTGCTCAAAAGCTCTAAGTTTACTCACCAGATGCCGAACAGACAGACAGCCCAGCGCCAACCAGGGTGAAAATTTGGTCGAATGTTGCCAGCCATCCAGTTCGTTTCTGACTTGTTTGTAATTTGCTGGCAGATCTGCTGAAAAATACTCATTGATATGTTTTAACGCCGAAGTTTCGCCGCCTTTAAATGCAGAAGGTTTGAATTGTGGTGAAGCAAGAGTGTCGATAGCAACAGGTCCCGGTGGTGGCGGTAATTTCTGGGGTGCTGACATGGGTCTGGGCAATGCTAAGTCTTCTACCAGTTTGCGAAACTGCGTAAAACTGTCAGGTAATTCACTAACAGCAAAAGGCAAGTCGTCTGCGGCAAACAGGGTATGACTAACTTCGGTAATAAACTTTAGCTGTGGAAATTGTTGTTGCAGCAAATGCCAATGCCGATTTTCATAGACACCGACATGCTGGCTGCGAACGATGATATCAACGTTATATAACTCAATTAATTCTGTTAAAGCTAAATGTGGTGTTTGCTGTTTAATGATCAGCTGTTGTCCGACTTGTTGTAATTGCTGCTGAAGATCTAACAAAGATTCGCCTAAAAACTGTAAGCGGCGCTCTCCCATCGCTTTGGCATTTAGCCCATTAGGTCTGAACCACTGTGGATCAATACAAAATACACAGATCAGTTTATCAACCGCCTGCATTTTCCATAATGCAGGTTGATCATGCAGTCGCAGATCATTGGTAAACCAAAATAATCCTGTGGTCATGGC
>NZ_JBLWYR010000029.1:0-26168 GCF_048266885.1 Methylophaga sp. | reverse complement strand
GGTTGAGCTTGCCTTGCAACAGCAACAGTCCTCACCACGTAATATTGTGGTCATCATCAAAGATTACGAACAGGAGATCTGTTTTATTCTGATGTTTTGGGGCTGTTTTTTAATTGCCAGCTCTTATCGTGAGATTCTCAAAACAAAATACTTGTATAGCGTCGATTTAATTGAAGATCCAATCAACAATACTGAACAGCCAATTGATAAGGCCGGACATAAAGAGTTGGATGTAAATCGTATCATTCAGCGGTTGGATAGTGAGATTCCACAGGATTTAATATCTTCGCCACTGGTTCAGACTTTACGCTCATCTTTATGGCGTTACAGCTCTACCAATAACGTACAAAACCTATCAGATGCCATTGAAAGTAATCTGGAAGCACTGGCGGTAAAACAAGATTCCGAAAACTCCATGATCCGTTATTTAATCTGGGCCATTCCTTCCATCGGTTTTATTGGCACCGTTCGGGGTATTGGACAGGCACTCTCGCAAGCCGATCAGGCACTTGCCGGTGATATTTCAGGTATGACTGATAGTCTTGGTCTGGCGTTTAACTCGACCTTGGTAGCCCTGTTGATCAGTATCTTTCTAATGTTTTTATTCCATCAATTACAACGCATGCAGGATAGCCAGATTGTCGATACCCAAAGCTATTGTGACAAATATCTGTTGAGACGCATCCGCTAACGCAACATGGCATACCGTCGTAAAAAAACTGAAGGGTCAAATCTGGCATTCCTGGATATCATGTCCTGCGGTTTGGGCGCTGTTATTCTTGTGTTTATGTTGGTCAAGCAGAAAATTGATGAAACCCCGGTTGAAATCGATAACCTCAAACAGGATATCAGTCAGCTTGAGCAAGTAAGAGATGATGCCGAGACCACATTAGGTCAAATAAGACAGCAGCTAAGCAGTGAAAACGCCCGTTATCAGGCGTTAAAAAAAAAATTGGACGACAAGCAGTCAACCTTAACCAGCCAAAGTCAGGACGTTCAGCGTTCAGAAAGTGCATTGGATGAACTTAAATCCAGCATTACTTCTATCAAAATCCCTAAACAACAGGCTGATCTGGTTGAGGCACCACGGGTCAATGAAGAAAACTACTTGTTAGGATTGAAGGTCGAAGGCCCGAAAATTGCGATTCTAGTAGACAGTAGTGCGTCAATGACTAATGAAAAACTGATTGATATTATTCGTACTAAAAGCAGTTCCGAGCAAAACAAACAAAATGCAGCCAAATGGCAACGCACGAAAAATGTCGTTGAATGGTTGCTGGCACGAGTACCGGAAAACAGTGATGTGGTTGTGGTTGCCTTTAGTGAAGACGCCAATGTACTAGGTACTAAAAAAGGTTGGCAAAAAGCCAGTTCTTCCCAAACAACGGCGTCAATTATTAGTGACTTGAATTCCATTGTTCCAGAAGGGGCCACCAACCTGCAAAAAGGCTTGAACACCGTTAATCAATTTTCACCCTCCAACCTTTATGTGATTACTGACGGCTTACCGACCAAAGGTGAATCGCAATATCGTAGCCTGAACCCGTTTTCCAGTTGCAGTTCGCTTACCGGTAGTGCTCAGACCATTTCCGGTGAATGCCGAGTGAAATTGTTTCAACAAACCATCAACGAAAGCGGTAAGCGGGGTACGCAGGTGGATGTGATTATGCTGCCACTGGAAGGTGACCCAGATGCTGTGAATCAGTATTGGGTTTGGGCGGCTACCACCGGCGGATTACTTATTAGCCCGGCAAATAACTGGCCATGAAACATCGTAAAAAAACTCTCGATATATTCAGTCTGTCTTTTCTGGATGTGATTTCCTGTGGTTTTGGTGCAGTTGTTATGTTGATATTGATATCTAAAACCGATGTGGATGTTTCTATCGCCGGTGCTGATGATGTCAGCAGTTTACTGGCATCATTGATTGGTTTGGAAAACTCGGTGGCTGAAGTAAGCCAGCAAATTCAGCAGGAGCTTTCGACATTAGAAGCGCTTTCGGGTGAAAAACAAGCTATCGCTCAGGCTGAATCATCATTGGAAAACCAGCTCAAAGCCCTGCAGCAAAAAAATGCTGCATTGGAAGACAATATTTCTGGCTTAAGTCTAGTTGAATCACGATTAAAACAGGCTGCTTTACCCACACCACGAAAGTCGACTGATAAGCGTTCTGAAGAAGTCGGCGGTATTCCGGTCGACAGTGATTATGTGGTGTTCATTATTGATACGTCAGGCAGTATGAAACAAATCTGGTCGAGGGTTTCCAGAGAAGTTGTGAATGTGTTGAATATCCATCCCGAGGTTAAAGGTTTTCAAATTTTAAATGATATGGGCACATCCATGATTTCTGGTTACGATGGCCGCTGGATGCCCGATACACCCTCAACTCGAAACAGTGCAATCCGCATGTTTGAAAACTGGTCAGTTGTTTCCAATAGCAGCCCTGTCGAAGGTCTGGAAACAGCTTTGAGAAAATACGCTAAACCTAATATCACTACATCCATCTATGTATTTGGAGATGATTACACTGGCTCCTCGTATGATCCCGTTATCGATCGCATTACAAAACAAAACAAGCAACTTAGTGATGGGAGACGATTAGCCAAAATTCATGGCATTGGCTTTTTATCGATGGGCAGCACTGATCGATTCAGCATCCTGATGCGGGAATTAACTAAACGTAACGATGGCACCTATATCGCGTTACCACCTTAGTTTAACTTGACTGCCTCATACCAAGGAGCGTGGGCTGCCACAAGCTGTAATACCTTGTACCCAAGCTCATGCGTAAGAACGCAAAAGGCCTAATCAATAAACTCGTACTTCCAGCGAATCTCATCGGCTTGCATCATCTGCCCAACACTAAAACGAATCATACCGGTCGGATCGGAAGCTTTACCAAGTAATACATAACGACTGCCATCACTATCAAACCCCACGCCAGTTTGATCATTGAATTCAGCAATAGCACTACTGTTTTGCAAGATAAATGGTAATAAATCATCGGCTGCATCGGGCGGTGCAAACGGTGGAACTGTTGTTGGCCGATTGCACAATCCAACAAAAATCTCTTCATCGCTTGGCAGGATCAAAATATTCCAGTTGAACAGGGTATAGACTGATTTAGCCGTGTTATTCATTAGATGGACAGCTTAGTTGAGTGATTTTCATAGATGGCGTGCAATCAGATTAAAGCGGCTCCCACGCAGTGCATGGGAGCCAGATGTATTCAATTAATTTCGTTAACCTCGTTCCCATACTCTGCGTGGGAACGCCGCGTTTAACGTAATGTTCTGCTAAATAAATTCAACGCCAATTGGTAACCAATCTGTGCTGTCTGAGCATCATAACGACCACCATCACCTTCATCACGCATAAATGCATGTTCGGCATTAAACTCATGCCAGGTAAACGGAATATCGGTTTCATTGAGTTTGCTGTAAATCAGGGTGCGGCCTTCTGAGGGCACATGGTTATCCTGTTTGCCCCAAATCATTAGCAATTCGCCTTTAATATCAGCCAGACGTTCCATGCTGTGTTGGCCCGGTTTATTTGGGATTTTCTGAATATGTAAATCGGTAGCATAAAAACAGGCAGTACCTTTGACTTCAGGTTGTAGCGCAGCACGGAAGGCTAGATGACCGCCTATGCAATAACCCATTGCTCCAAACTGACCATTGCACCAAGGTTGTTGTTTGGCAAATTTGATCATTGCTTCATTGTCGGTGTCATAACCCTGAACATCTTTGTTTTCTTTATCAGCATTACCTTTATCGCGACCGGCATCGTCATAGCCCAATACGGTGCCAATCGGATTCAGTTCATGAAACACTTCAGGGACTAATACGGCATAACCCTGGCTGGCCATTAATCTGGCTGCACGCTCAATCGGACCGGTTTGTTGGAAAATCTCGGAATAAAACAAAATGACAGGGTAGCTACCTTCGCCAACAGGTCGATGAATATAGGTACGCATCACACCGGTGGGTGTATCAAGATCGGCAAAATGGCTTTGAATCTTCATGAAAGCTCCCTTGAAGTTGGATAAGAATAAAACGGGTATTGTACAACGACTAATGTAATTCTAGAGGCTAGATTAACAAACTCAAATGTTGAAATTAATCTCGATAATCTTGCCAATTTCTGATCATTTGCTACTGAAAAGTAGTTTACTATTCGACCATTAATTTCGAGAAGTTTTTCAAAGAATTGAAATT
This sequence comes from Methylophaga sp., assembly GCF_048266885.1. Lineage (GTDB taxonomy): Bacteria > Pseudomonadota > Gammaproteobacteria > Nitrosococcales > Methylophagaceae > Methylophaga. Next base: position 21,951 of record NZ_JBLWYR010000029.1, on the reverse strand, counting down.
GAACGTAAAAAATCAGGACTTATTGTAAAACATACGAATTTAATGTTGGGACAAAGACGTAATAAAGGGCAACGAATTCATTATTTAATTTTCCACAAGGAAAGTCTTATGAAAAAAATTATTCAGAATATGGGTTTATTAATAACCATTGTTATTTCTTCTTCACTCAGCGCCGATGAATTGCCAGTCACCGAAAAATTGGTCAATACACTTTCCGAACTTGCCGGTGGACCACATCCAGGCATTCGTTCTAATCATGCAAAAGGCATAATGGCATCGGGTTATTTTGAAGCCTCAAAAGAAGCCTCTGATATCACCTATGCACCTCATTTCAATACCCCTAAAACTGATGTAGTGGTTCGGTTTTCAAACGCAAGTGGTGTGCCTGATATAGCAGACTCAAGCCCCGATGGCTTTCCAAAAGGCATGGCGATAAGGTTTATGCTACCGGAAGAGGAGTACACCGATATTGTGGTCATTTCAGTAGATCGGTTTCCGGTGAAAACGCCTGAAGATTTCCTTGGATTATTAACAGCGATTAAAGATTCCGCAAATTCATCTGCTAAACCGACACCAATCGAAGCTTTTCTTGAACAACACCCTGAAACACTAACGTTTGTGCAATTACCTAAACCCGCTCCAGTAAGTTATGCCACTGAAAAATTCCACGGCATTAATGCGTTTGAATTTGAAAATGAACAAGGTAAAACAGTTTATGGTCGCTATCTTATTACCCCGGTCAATGGCCCAGAGTATCTTTCAGACGAAGATCGGAAAAATGCCGCTAACAATTATCTATTAGATGAATTGCCAGAGAGATTAAATGATACTGGCGATGCTAAGTTTACAATCGCCCTGCAAATAGCTGAAGAGGGAGATGCAATCACTGACCCTACTGTTATGTGGCCAACAGAGAGAAAGATAGTGCAGCTCGGAACATTGACGCTTACTGAAATTATGACGGACGGGGAAAGTTATGCAAAAGCTAATATGTTTAACCCGTTGGCTATTCCGGAAGGTATTAGTCCAACAGAAGATCCTATTTTATTGGCCCGCCCGGTAAGTTATGCGATCAGTTTTGGCAGAAGACTAAACCCATAAAAAAATAATATATTAATTAAGGCTTGAGTTAGGATTAGCTCAAGCCTTTTTTATTACTAAATCGAAAGTTTTCCCTGGACTAAGCCATTGTGTAATGGGAAATAGTTCAAACAATCAGATTCTGCTAACGGGGGACTGTAATAATAACCTTGGAAAATATCGCAACCCATTTCGGATAACGCTTCGAGTTGTTCCTTTGTTTCAACATACTCGGCTACCACATGTACTTTTTGTGCCCGACCCAGTGAACATATTGTTCTGACGATATCGGCATTAGTGTCATTGAGTAGGACATCGCGAGTAATAGAACCATCAATTTTGATTGCATCGACTGGAAACCTACGCATATATAACAAGGACGAATAGCCCATGCCAAAATCGTCCATTGCCAAATGCACACCGGTTTCGACAAGCTGTTGCAGAATGATATCGGTCAGATTGGTATCCGGGATCTCAGAAGACTCTGTGATTTCAAGCTCTATTTCTTCAGCGGTAATACCATATTCATTAATATATTTTGTGAGATAAAACGGTAAATCTTTATCGGTCAGCTGATTTGGTGAAATATTTACCGCGATAGTTAATGCCGGGTAGCCAGCCGCATTCCAACGGGCTTTACAGGCACAGGCCTGTTGAATAACCCATCTTCCCAGACGATTTATCAACTCACCGTCTTCAGCCACCGTCACAATCACTATCGGTGAAATCATGCCATATCGAGGATGTGACCAGCGGAGTAAGGCCTCAACCCCAATAATATGGCCTTGACGATCATGTTTGGGTTGGTAAACCAATGTTAGCGAGTTTTGCTGTATTGCCGTTTGTAACTCCACAACAAGATCGCGGGCAATCATGCCGACTTTATCCTGTCGGGTCACAATCCTTTGTCTGTTATTACCTTCCTTGATAATGAGATCTGATGCCTGTTGAAATGCAGTCATAGTTTTTTGTTTATAGCTTTTTTCGGCTCTTTTCACAAAAGGCATGTAACACGCTGTACTGACAGCAATTAATAGCATTTGAAATGCCACACCGCGCCAGGACTCAGTCAACATCCATCCGGAAAATAAAGCCGGGGTTGTCCAGCTCACTTGTACAGAATCCAGAATATTGATAACCCCAAAATGTACAGCGGTCAGTGTGATCAGCATCAAAAGAAATGGAACGAGAATGAACGGGATGAGATAAAACGGGTTTAAGACAATCGGCAAGCCGTAGATCAGGATGTCGTTAATATTGAAGATAGAGGGCAAAACAGACACTTTGGCAATTTTGTTCTGAGTGCCTTGACGGGTGACGACAAAAATCGATATTAATAAACCCAGCGTCGATCCAGAGCCACCGATAGTGACAAAATTATCGAATAGCGTCTTAAGCATAAGATTGGTATCAAATCCAGCGCTGGTACTTGAAGTTAATACTGCCGCATCTGCTGTTCCTAACAGGAGAATTCCACCATGCAGGCCAAAAAACCAGAATACCTGGTTCGCCACAATGAAAAACGAACTTACTAACCAGTTTCCGTTTCCATCTGCTAGTGCCCAATTGACAATCAAATCGGTAATACTGGGAAACGGTGGTGTTGCGGCTAAGCCCATACCCACAGCGAAAAAGAGTATCCCGCTAAAAATGATAGAGGGAGTCAAACGCATCGCATGGTAAAACGTGGTATCGGAATCAACCGGCAGGTTAAGTAAATCGAGATAAGGGCGTTTTACAGCAAAAATCATCAGTTCAGCCGAGACTAAACCAACAACAATGCCCAAGAAAATAGCACCGGCACTAAACTCCATTGGCGAGAGATTAGGCATTGCGGTAGTCACAATCAGGAAATTGATGATGGCACTAATAGCCACCATTAATGGTGGGGCAATTTCGCGTTGCTTGATCGGGCGAGGAAGACGATAAATTAGTTGTGCTGCGACCACTGCAGCCAAAAACAGGCCAAAAAAATTAAACGCCGTGTTGATCATTTGTTGCAACGGATCACGCCATTCGGCGCCAAGCCACTGATCCATAGCTTGTTGATAATGTGGCAAAGGTAAATTAAGAATTAATTCAGCGATTACTCGAAGGAAAGTGAGAGGCAAAAGTGCAACAAAACTGTTTCTTGTCGCTATCATCCATAAATACAGTCTTTGCTTCAATCGTGGCTCCCTAACACCAAAGTTGTCTGAATAGCTATAAAACTACACTAGTGGCACAAAACCATTAGAACTAATTCTAAAAAACTATACATAAAGAGGGATTTTGCAGGAAATTTGGACAGTATGTTTAATTATTTGAAGTTGTTGTTATGAAAGTGGGGACTACTTCAAAAAATAATAGCGTTTAGGCTACTTCTATTTCTGACTTCGAATCTTTTTTTCTGCAAGATCAAACATCTAAATTATTGTTTGAGAGATATCTAGTTTGATCACAGAATTAACAGTACGACACTCTGGAAATGTCGAACATCCCCAAAATTGTTTACCCTTATTAACACCTTTTTTGGTTTCTCTTAAGAGCATTGCACTGCCACATTTTTGGCAAATATGTGGGTTTTGTTTTTCGCCAATAATGGTGTGAACATGACACACATGATTACGGTTGGTTTTTAACGGACTTTATTCTCTTTTTCGGCATACATTTTCTTATCCGAGGCGGCTAAAAGATCATTTATATCAATATGGTCTTCTACTAAGGTATTGGTAAATCCAACACTGTATTCAATATCATAGCCACGGGCAGCTTCTTCATTGTATGCCGTAATTTCTGCTTTGAATCGCTCAATTACTTTCACAGTATTTTCAACATCCACATCCATCATTAATACAGCAAACTCATCGCCCCCAAGACGACCAAATACATCCGATTCACGAAAAACTTTTCGTAATGTATTTGCAAACACGATTAACGCTCTGTCACCTTCAGCGTGACCAAATTTATCGTTTATTGGTTTAAATTTGTTTAAGTCAAACAATAGGATTGAGATAGGTAACGCCTTGCGTTTACATACACTTAAGCTGTGTTTTGCCAAATCTGTAAAACCACGGCGATTTGAAATTAAGGTGAGGTCGTCTAATGTCGCCAATTGTAATGCTGCGATTTCTTGTTCGGCCATGACCCCAAGATCTCTTAATAATTGTAAATCTTCTGGATCAAAGTCTCTTGGTTCATCATCAATGATACAAAGTGTGCCAAGGGCGCTGCCGTTATTAACTTTTAATGGATAGCCGGCATAAAAACGAATGTTTGGGCTATCGGTAACTAAAGGATTATTCTTAAAACGGTGATCCTCAAGGGCATTTTCAATGACAAACACGTCATCGCCTAAGATGGCATGTCCACAAAAAGAAACTTCGCGTGAGGTTTCATCAGGAATGTCTGCATCAGAAGCTTTAGATTTAAACCATTGGCGACCGTCATCAATCAAACTCAATACAGAAATATCCACTCCAAACATACGTTTAGCCATGCGTGTCAGGCGGTCAAATCTCTCTTCCGGAGCGGAATCAAGAAGCTTAAGTGCTCTAAGCTTTTCCATTCTCTGTTTCTCGTCTTCAGGAATCATCGGTGAAATCATGGGTAATCTCCTACAATAACTTTTGAGTGTAACGAATAAATAACACTTTATTGATGGCTGACTTCCAATGCAAACGACAAGAGCACACTTTCAGAGTATTAAGAAGCTATTTGTTGGTTTTAATGATGAACAAAAAACACATCAGATAATGTGCTACAAAAAAGGCGAGGGTAGACTATGTTGAACGTTATTCTTCAATCAACTGATAACCATCACGAACAATGATTTCAGTACCTTTTGGCTGCTTTTCAAGAACCATGCTGTTATCACCAATTGAGATTTTGAAACTATCCTGGGTGACCTCAGAAACTGTATAAGGAGTGAGGTCGAGTAACAGCATATTGCCATTTAAACGAGTAATGCTGTCATCGGTCTGGGAAAGATAGGTCATATCATCGTCGTGATAAGTCACCAGCTCAGAAAATGTTTCCATGCCCTTGTCGGTCATGGTGAAGGTTAACGCAAATGTGTACTGGCCTTCCTGTCCAATCCAAGTGGTGTCTGCCAGCATCATATAATCTACCCCACGAGTTAATTTGACATCACCACTTTGCAAATGATCCTCATCTTCAACAGTGAGAGTGTCAGTGGGTAGAGCCTGTTCGGCGTTCAATGTGATGATTTGATCACCACTGTCATATTGATACTCAGCAGTGGTAATTTCTTCTCCCTGAATAATTTCAACAGTGCCTTCTGGCTGGAATTCGTAACTGATATTGCCTTCTGAATCGATAAATCTGCCTTGTAATTCATCATAGCCACAACCAGTAAGAGTAATCGATAAAAGGAAGGTGAACAGCCAGACAAGTTTTTTCATTAGGTTGGATTTCCGTGTTTAGAAAATAAATTTAATGACACAGAGGATACCTTTAAAGCTTTAAGACGCAAAATCAATACGTCGATATGGCTCGCTGAGTTGAAGTCTAAAAAAGAAATATAGGGTTAGAACTTACGAAATATTAAATTAAAGTGTAAAACATTAAAAAGCCGGACAATGGTCCGGCTTTTTCATATATCAACCAGCACTAAATCAGCTGTATACCACCGCCAAAACTACGGTAAATCTCAACTAAACGAATAAAGCTTTGTTGTTGCAGCTGAGCCAACTGATCTCGGCTACGAAGCAACTCACGCTCGGAGTCGAGCAAATCGAGGAATTCGCCAGTACCGGCGTTATAACGCTCGCGAGAAATATCCACGGCTTTGTTACTAGCCTGCCATTGCAGCTCAGTGCTTAATTGCTGTTCACGGCTTAGGTTGTAACTATTAAGTGCCAGTTGCATTTCATTGATGGCATCAAATACTTCCTGTTCAAATTGTGCTAGAGCCATTTCTGAACTGGCTTCAGCCTGACGAATACGCGACCTGACTGATCCTAAATCGGCAGCCTGCCAGCTTAGACTCGGGGCAACCGACCAGCTTTTAGTATCGCTACCTAGCGATAAACCCGGGCCAGATAAAAAGCCTAAAAATCCGCTTATCGATACATTTGGATATAAATCGGCGGTAGCCACGCCAATCTCTGCGGTACGAGCAGCCAATAATCGCTCGCTGCTTGCCACATCAGCGCGATAACGCAAGTAGTTTTCACCTTCAACAACTGATACGGGTTTTTTTAACTGCGGTAAACGGGGCACATCATCGAGATCTAGCTGGCCGGGTCTCTGTGCTAACAAAGCTGACAAAGTAGCATCTGCGGTTAACAGTGCGACCCGATATGCCGGTATCGCAGCATTCACTTGATGCATTTGCACATCTATTTGTGCCAACTCTAACTCAGAGGCCATACCAGCCTCCAACCTGGCCATAACAATGGCACGGCTTTGCTGCAGATTTTGCAGGTTTTGCTCTGACACATCCAAGCGTAGCTGGGCACCACGGTATTCACCATAACTGGTTGCCACCTGGCTAATTAACTGCACTTGGGCGTCATGCCATAAAATATCAGCCTGTTGAGCCTCAGCTTCTGCCGCTTCACTGGCACGGCGTAATTTACCGAACAAGTCTAAATCCCAACTTAAATTGGCTCCGGTACTATATCCACGGATAATCACATTCTCATTTTCCGGCTGCAACACAGCATTTTCACTGGCCTGATAGCCGGCATCTAAGGTGCCTTTTGGCAGAATGTCATTATCAGCATCTTGAAACACTGCATAAGCCCTGTCGACATTGGCTCTAGCTTGAACCAATGTTCGGTTTTCGCTCAAGGCACGTTGAATCAGCCGATTCAATGATTCATCGTCAAAGGCTTGCCACCAGCTTTGTGTCAGTTCTGCCTGTTGATAGGGGCTGCTCACGTTGATATCTGCCACTTTCGCAGGGGCCTGATAATTAGGCCCCACAGCGCAAGCGCTTAATGACATCACCAATACAGCAATAGTCGTAAGTTTGTGTGTGTTACGCATGGTTTGTCTCCGCCTTATCGATTATTGCAGTTGATGATGCGAGCGCTTTTTTCTCGCCTCGCTTGGCCAGCATGTAATAAAACAATGGCGTTAGGATTAAGCCAAAGAAGGTGACTCCAATCATGCCGGAGAACACGGCCACACCCATGGCCTGACGCATTTCTGCACCTGCACCGGTTGAAAATACCATTGGCACCACGCCCATAATAAAGGCAATAGAGGTCATCAATATTGGCCGTAACCGTAGACGTCCTGCTTCCAAAATAGCCTCCATTGCACTCATGCCATGGTCCTGAAGTTCTTTGGCAAACTCGACAATCAAGATGGCATTTTTGGTGGCGAGCCCCACCAGGACTATTAGCCCTATCTGAGTGAGGATATTGTTATCCCCGCCATAGATTAAAACGCCGCTCAGTGCAGACAATAATGTCATCGGAATGATCAGAATAATGGCCAACGGTAGGCTTAAGCTTTCGTACTGGGCTGCCAGCACCATAAACACCAGCATAATCACCAAAGGATAGATAAATATCCCGGCGTTACCAGCCAGAATTTGTTGGTAAGTCAGCTCAGTCCATTCATAGGTCATACCATTGGGTAACGTTTCCGCCAGTATTTTCTCAATCGCTGCCTGGGCTTCACCGGTACTGTAACCAGGGGCAGGACCGCCATTAATTTCAGCCGTGGTAAAGCCGTTGTAATGCATGACCCGATCTGGACCTGCGGTATCGGTGACATTAATAAAGGAACCCAGCGGAACCATCTCACCATCACCATTACGTACCTTTAACTGGCTAATTTGCGACGCGCTCTGACGGAACTGCTCATCAGCCTGCATGTTCACCTGATAGGTACGGCCAAACTGGTTAAAGTCATTGACATACACCGAGCCCATATAAGCTTGCAGCGTTTGAAATATCTCATCCAGCGCCACGTTTTGTTGCTTGGCTTTAGTACGGTCAACATCTAGATCCAGTTGTGGCACGTTTACCTGATAACTGGAGAATATGCCGCTCAGTTCAGGCGTTGCCCAAGCTTTTTGCATCACCTGCATGGTCACGTTGTATAGCTCTTCATAACCGTGACTTGAGCGATCCTGTATTTGCAACCTGAATCCGCCAATGGTGCCAAGCCCTTGTACAGGCGGAGGAGGGAAGATGGCAATAAAGGCATCTTCAATCCCGGCAAACTTCTGGTTTAACGCCGCTGCGATAGCATCAGCCGACATTGACGGATCGTTACGCTCATTGAAATCGCTTAAAGTCGTAAACACGATGCCGGAGTTCGGGCTGTTGGTAAAACCGTTAATGTTCAGTCCGGGGAAAGCGACCGAACTGATTACACCCGGTTGCTCAAGTGCAATGCTCGACATTTCCTTAATAACTGACTCGGTGCGTTCTAATGAAGCAGCATCAGGCAATTGGGCAAATGCCACCAGATATTGTTTATCCTGACCTGGCACATAACCGGAAGGAGTAGTCGCAAACTGCACGCCTGTTAACCCTAGCAGGGCAATATACATAATGCCAACTAAAGCCCCAAAGCGGATGACCTTTTTGACTAACCAACCATAGCCTTTGGATAAACGGGCAAAGAAACGATTAAACGGACCAAATAACCACCCCCCTAAGAGTTTGTCCATGGCACGTGTTAACAGATCTTTTTTCTCGCCAGGTGCTTTTAACAACAGTGCCGACAGGGCAGGACTTAGCGTTAATGAGTTAATCGCCGAGATAAAGGTAGAAATCGTAATGGTTAAGGCAAATTGTTTATAAAATTGCCCAGTTAAGCCTGACATAAAGGCGGTAGGAATAAACACCGCCGCTAATACTAATGTCGTGGCAACGATAGGCCCGGTGACTTCTTTCATCGCTTTTTGCGTAGCGGCAATCGGCTTTAGCCCTTCGCGGATATTTCGTTCTACGTTTTCCACCACCACGATGGCATCATCAACCACGATACCGATGGCTAATACCAAACCAAACAACGACAAAGCATTAAGCGAAAAGCCTAGCAGATGCATAAAGGCAAACGTACCGATTAATGAAACCGGTACTGCGACCAATGGAATAATGGATGCGCGCCAGGTTTGCAAAAACAGCACAACCACCAGCACCACAAGTACTAATGCTTCAAGCAGCGTTTTTATGACCGCTTCAATAGAGCCGCGTACAAACACTGTAGGGTCATAAACGATGTCATAGGCTAAACCGTCTGGAAAGCTCTTCGATAACTCTGCCATTTTGGCGCGTACATCGTCAGATATTTGAATTGCGTTTGAACCTGAAGCCTGAAAAATAGGAATAGCCACAGCGTCTTTGTTATTTAACAACGATCGCAATGCATAGGTAGAAGCGCCCAGTTCGATACGAGCAACATCTTTTAAGTAGCTGACCTCACCATTGTCACCGACCTTAATAATAATATTGCCAAACTCTTCCTCGGTAGATAAACGACCTTTAACATTAATCAGTAATTGAAACTCAGCTTCACCACTCGGCTGAGCACCTAAACTACCCGCTGCCGCCTGCTGATTTTGCTCACGAATCGCAGCTGTAATTTGCGATGGGGATAAACCAAGAGCCGCGACTTTGTTGGGATCAAGCCAGATCCGCATACTGTAATCACCAGCACCGAAAAGCTCTACATTGCCCACACCATTTACTCGCGCCAATTCGTCTTTCACATTTAACAGCGCGTAGTTAGAGAGGTAGAGCATGTCGTAGCGATCGTCCGGCGAACTTAAATGCACCACCATGGTTAAATCAGGCGATGATTTCTCGGTGACCACACCTAAGCGTTGTACTTCCTGCGGCAAACGTGGCATAGCCCGATCGACTCGTGCCTGCACTTGTGTTTGGGCTAAATCAACATCAGTTCCAATGGCAAATGTCACAGTCAGTGTCATCCGGCCATCGGAGGTGGATTGAGATGACATATAAAGCATCTCTTCCACACCGTTAATTTCCTGCTCCAATGGCGAGGCGACGGTTTCAGCAATTACCTTAGGGTTAGCCCCTGGGTAATTGGCCGTTACCACGACAGTAGGGGGCACCACTTCAGGGTATTCAGTGATCGGTAGCTGCCATACTGCAATGGCACCGGTAATTAAAAAGAAAAGTGAAATAACCGCTGCAAAAATGGGTCGTTTGATAAAAAATTGCGAGAACATGATCTTTCCTTATCCTTTATCTGCTGAGCGTTCAGTTTCAACAGCAAGTTCGGTGCTGGTTTTGTCTAATAACTGTTGAGCTTTACGCAAACCTGCTAATTGCTCTTTAGTGGCCATATCCACCTGTTTGGGAGCTATCTGAATATTCGGCATGACGCGTTGTAAGCCATTCACCACAATTTTGTCGTTCGCAGATAAACCTTCACGCACAATACGCAGACCGTTTACCTTTTCACCTAACTTAACTGCTCGATATTCCAGCTGATTTTCAGCATTTACCAGCAACACATACTTGTTATTCAGATCAGTGCCAATCGCCTTTTCATCAATCAGAATGCCTTGATAAGAATCACTGCCGACCAATTTGATACGAGCAAATAAGCCCGGCAGAAGACTATTGTCATTGTTGGCAAAAGTGGCGCGAATACGGATTGTGCCGGTTTGCTGGTTCACACTATTGTCGACAAAATCAATATTGCCCATGTGCTGATAATCGCTGTCGTTGGCCAGCGCCATATAGACAGGATTTGCAGTTGCATCACGGGTATCAGCACGTTTACCGTTCTCGCTCAGGCGGAGATATTTCAGATAACTTTGCTCATCGACATCAAAGTAGGCGTACATTTTGTCGGTCGACACTAAGCTGGTTAAGTGACTTTGACCGGCATTCACGTAGTTACCTGCCGTTATCAATGCATAGGACACGCGGCCGCTAATAGGTGCGGTAATACGGGTATAGCTTAAATCCAACTCAGCGCGATGCAGCGCGGCTTTTACCGACGCTACATTTGCAGCGGTTTGCTGTTTACTTGCTAGACGAGTATCAAGCAACTCTGCAGAAATAGCGCGTGCAACACTAAGCTTTTCTGCTCGTTTATATTCGCTTTCAGCAAGTGCTAACGCGCTTTGAGCACTTTGCAGTTCAGCTTTGAGTCTGGCCACTTCAGCCGCAAAAGGCTTTGGATCAATTTGTACTAATAAATCGCCCTTATTGACCAAAGCACCTTCGGTGAAATGGACTTTATCAATATAGCCCGAGACTCGTGGCATCAGATTGACGGTTTCCGGCGCTTGTAAACGGCCAGTAAATTCATCCCATTCGGTAATACGCTCGCTCACCACCTGGGCTACGCTGACTTCTGGAGCGGGTGGGGCTTCAGCTTGATTAGCTGCTTCCGGATTGCCACATGCGGACAACACTATTGCTGCGATGCTCCCCAACAAAAATAGTCCTAACGTGTTTCGTGTGCTCTTCATGTGGTTCTCCTTTAATTTCTATTTGGAAACGGTATTTCCAGCAAATTTTATTTTGCAACTTTACATACACTTCGTATGTCAGATGGCATGCGTATCGTATGTATAATTGCCTTAAAATTAGTGCGGAAATACTTGCTCATACGCGACGTATGTGATGTATAGTATTTCGCATACGTATTGTATGTCAACTCACATGCACTACGTATGTAAAAGAATTGGAGAAAAAAATGGCCCAAAGACGTGAAGATATGATTGCCGAAACCCAGGCTAAGCTCATTAAATCAGCGAGAGAATCGTTTGCTGAGCATGGCTTCGCGGAGAGTTGTATGGATGATCTTACGGCAGAAGCCGGCTTGACACGCGGCGCGCTTTATCATCATTTCGGCGGAAAAAAAGGTTTGCTGAAAGCCGTCATTCAACAGATTGAAGATGAAATGACGACACGGCTATCAGCCATCAAGTCGCAAGGCCCAACTACATGGGATGCATTTATCAATGGTTCCATTGCTTATCTCAACATGGCATGCGAACCAGAAATCCAACGCATCACACTGTTGGATGGTCCAGCTGTATTGGGTGATCCTTCGCAGTGGCCACGTAAAAATTGTTGTATTCGTAATACTCAGCTCAGTATTGAAAATCTGATGGAAGAGGGCGTCCTGCGAGAAGTTGACTCTTTGGCGATGGCCCGGTTGATTAATGGTGCGTTGTTTGGCGCATCTTTATGGATTGCCAATGCAGAAGATTCGCATGCTGCATCGATCAAAGCGGTAGATGCATTTTTGACGTTGGCGTCTGGTTTATTAAAGTCGAACACCACATCACCTAGTACCTCTCAATCTTGATACCAAGAGGCTTTCGAGAAAATTTCTCAGTAAAATCGCCTCGACCAAATAGCTATAATTGATTCTTGCTTTCAAAAAAATGGGCAGGCTAAACCTGCCCAGGTCATCAGCATTAAACATCCTCCAAGTACTATTGAATATTTCGTGAGGATAAAAACGCCTTAATTTTATCAATGATAAAGGGAGCTTCTTCCTCAAGGGCAAAGTGCCCGGTATCCAGTACGTTGTAATCCAGATCTTCCACATCCTTCTTGTATCCCTCAGCCCCTTCAACAGGGAAAAATGCATCATTTTTTCCCCATACGACGAGTACCGGTGGTTGATGCGTACGCAGATATTGTTGCCATTCAGGATATTTCAACACGTTGTTTTGATAGTCATAAAACAGATCGAGTTGAGCCCGTGTTTGGCCTGGTTTGGTAAGGTTGGCATAAGCCAGTACCCAGGTATCAGGCAGTATCAATTCGGGATGTTGTGTTCCGTGGGTGAACTGCCATTTCATACCCTCAAAGGTGAACACGTTTTCCTCAATAGTTGTTTCCAATTCTGGAGTTTTTTGTTTCCAGTAATCAAATATCGGTCCCCAACCTTTTACCGACAAACCTTCTTTGTAGGCATTACCATTTTGCGTGATGATGGCTTGAATACGTTCAGGATGTTTAACAGCCAACCTGAATCCTATGGGCGCGCCATAGTCCTGAATCATCATTGAAAACCGATCAATTCCTTTTTGTTTCAAAAACAGATCCATCACTCGGGCGAGATTATCAAATGTGTATTCAAAGGTTTCAGGATCTGGAAAGCTGCTATTACCAAAAGCGGGATAGTCAGGTGCAATCAGATAATAATCTTCTGCCAACCCAGCCAAGACATCTCTGTACATATGAGATGAAGCTGGAAAGCCATGCAGTAAAACAATAACCGGCTTGTTTCTATCGCCTGCTTCCCGATAGAAGATCTCCAGAGCGTCTACTGTTTCATAGCCATATCTCACCGATGAATGATCAGTTATTTGAGATTGAATAACGTCTTTGGTTTTGTTACCTGCCTCAACTTGAGCGGCAAACGACCATTGAGGGGTGAGCAAAAATAAAATTGGCAGACCCATCATTAGCTTTTTGAGCCATGGCATACCACCTTGATTGATAGGTTTATTAGTCGTTTTGCCATTTCGTTTAGCAAAGTTCAGCTTACCTAAAGCATTACCTCCAGGGCTACTTAGATCATATTTACTAAAATTTTGTTTTTTCATAGTGTACTCCACGTTTAGGATAAAACTAACCTGTATAAGTTGTTTATACAGGTTATAAATTACCAGCACTTAACTAACCTGTCAAATGCATGTATAGTGGTTATATGAATGAGATAAAACAAAAATACGAATTTGTGGGTAACAACCTTGGCGTTGATTTCATTAATACAGAAGTTAATGTGAAAGGTGAGTTGGTCGATTTATTACTGACTGAAAGTGATGTAATGGCATGGCTGGAGCAAGCCAATATTGATGCTGATCTTGCGCAGGATATTGATGTTGGAAAATTACTTGCTTTCAGACATATGGCAAGGAATGTTCTCAGTCAGATTATTGAGAATAAAAGTATTGAGAGTGATGCTCTAGCCACTCTAAATAATTATCTGCAAAACTATAAAATGCATTACCAGCTTGAGCAGTCGTCTGAGGGGTATCAGCTAATTAATCAAAATGTCTGTCACTCGACTACAGATATTATTGGCTTATTGGCATTTGAGTTAGCGAACATGCTAGCCAGTGAACAACGGACGTATCTCAAACGCTGTTTAAACCCGGATTGTGTATTGATGTTTGTCGACAACTCACGCAGTCACAAACGCAGATGGTGCAGTATGGATACCTGTGGCAATCGCGCGAAGGTATCCAAACATTATCGTAAGGTAAAATCTTAAGTACAGATCTGTCTCACAAGGCGGAAATGATGCGGTGTAGTTACCTACATAAATCATTTTCAACGCAGTAGGGTGGAAAAATAGTCCCAGCCCTTCGGGTTGTGGCTGAAAATGCACCACTCTGTGTTACTCGTCATTTATTTAGAACGACTAAACTGCATTCCTCGCGCCTTGATTGGTGCATTTTCAGTCACATCAGAGGCGGTTATGAAAGATAAATAGCCCCTAGGAAACTAGCCGAGTTGTTGGGCTTCGTACCTCAGCCCAACCTACGATATCGCCAACTATTTTGCCGGCTTATAACCAAATAATTGCTGAGATTTGATTTTTTCTGCTACGACATTGGGGACCAGTTTTTCCCAACCAGACTCATTGCTGGTAATCATTTTCAATACATCTGGTGAAAAGATATGTAGATAATCTTCATTGAACTCTTCTATCTGTTCAATGTGATCACCTTTTTTCAGATAGTCGTAGAGATACGTTTGTTTATCATCGACTTTAAGGTTATCCACCTTAAACAGGGTATTAGTTTCAGCATCTTTGAACGGGTAAATATACAGTTTGACGTTATGCTTAAATAAACGGCCAAAGCCTTCCAAAATGCCGCCATGTAAACTGGTGTAATACTGGTCATTGAAAAGTTCAACCAAACTATGTGCCCCCATAGTGAGGCCAATTCGACGGTTGGTGTAACTCGATAAATAGGTGGCTAATCGGTAATATTCTGGATAGTCAGAAATCATTACCGTATGGCCCGTAGCCTCTAATACTTCGATACGACTGATAAAATCTTCCAGATCGACACTATCATTATCATCACGCAAATTATGCATGGTGATTTCCATAATTGAGATAGTCTCATCTGGGGCAGAATCGTCCTCAGCTTCAAATTGTTTTCTGGCCGCATTCAACATATCAATATTGACATGGGTGACAGGGCGAAAGCGGCCTCGTTCAACCAATATGTTCTTTTTACGTAAGTGCTCTGATGGTTGCAGTACCTTGCCATCAGCCGAAAACATGGCCGCATCACTTAAGCCAAGCTGTACTAACCTTAAACTGAGCACACGATTATCAACATGCAGAAATGCATCACCATGAAAGTCGATCATATCGACTTCAATCCGATCAGTTGTCAAATTATCCAGTAGCGATTTCACGAACATGTCCGGATTGTGGCTTTGATGGAATGCACCATGGACTAAGTTCACACCAAGTATGCCCAAGGCTTCTTGCTGAAGCGCATTTTCATGATCCAACATTCGAACATGGATAATGATTTCGCTAGGTGCTGCATGAGGTGTTGTTTGGAAGCGAATGCCCAGCCATCCATGACATTCGTTGGTGCCGTGATAGTTACGTGCTGATACCGTATCAGCAAAGGCAAAAAAAGCCGTGTTATCACCACGTTGTTCGCTTAAACATTCGACGAGTAAGTTATATTCATGTTCCAGCATATCTTCCAAACGCTCACGTGAAACATAGCGTGAGGCTTTACCATAAATATCATCACTTACCTTCATATCGTAAGCCGAGATACTTTTGGCAATTGTGCCCGCCGCACCACCGACGCGAAAGAACCAACGAACGACTTCCTGACCAGCACCAATTTCAGCAAATGAACCGTAACGGATTGCATCAAGATTTACTTCAAGCGCCTTTGCGCCAGTCGATAAGGTTTTGTTTTCCATAGAATCCCTACTAATTGTTTTTTTTCGTATTGATTTATATCGCTGAGCCATAAGTCCGACAACAGCATTTAACGTTGGTTTGATTGTAACGACTTTGATCGTTAACTTGAAATGTGAAGCAATTTAGTCGGTTGGGATGATATGCAAAGCGCAATAAACTGATGATGCTCAAGTAGGGCTTATCTACCGATAAAGGCATCACCTGAAAGAAGTAAATTTAATCATGTGGCACATCTTCTGAGTTTTATTGGGGATAGATGCTGGTTGATAAAGGTCATACGCACGGACAAAGACGATACTATTGTCGTTATCAATTCACCATGAGTGTTTCATTCACTTAAGCCAATAATAAGGATGCCTAGTGCGATCGATGTCTCCCCCTCCAGACGCAGAACCGGCAAGGTTAAGCTGGAAAACTCTGAAATCGCTATGGCCATATCTCAACGAATATCGCGGCAGCATTGTCATCGCCATGATGAGCCTTGTTGCCGCCAAACTTGCGACTATTGTGGTGCCATTTATCCTGAAATATATCGTGGATGGCCTAGACAGTAATCAACTGCCGGATAAGGTGTTGGCGTTGCCATTAGGTTTATTATTAGCTTACGGTTTGGCCCGTCTTTCCACGACATTATTTAATGAGCTCCGTGATACGGTGTTTGGTCGAGTGACTGAACGAGCCATGCGTCGTGTTGGCCTTAAAGTGTTTCAGCATCTACACGCGTTGGAACTCGATTTTCATTTGAATCGTCGCACCGGTGGTTTGTCTCGTGATATAGAGCGTGGCGTCACCGGGGTGGGGTTTTTACTCCGAGTTCTGGTTTTCAATATCGTGCCGACAGCGCTGGAAATGGCGTTAGTTATTGGTATTTTGCTGCTTAATTATCACGTTGGTTTTGCGTGGATTACCTTGTTGGCAGTGATAAGTTATGTGACTTTTTCAGTCTTCATAACCAATTGGCGGCTGGCATTTGTGCGTGAAGCGAATCAGGCCGACTCAACCAGTAACACACGGGCAATTGATAGCCTGTTGAATTATGAAACCGTCAAATTTTTTGGTAACGAAGCATTTGAAGCCAATCGCTATGATGACGAACTGGCTAAATGGGAGCTAGCGCGCCGTAAAAATCGCTTGTCTTTATTTTTACTCAATGGTGGTCAGGCTCTTGTTATTGCTTGTGCAATGACGGCGATGACTGTCCTGGCAGCGTCACAGGTTATTGCTGGGCAAATCACGTTGGGTGATTTTGTCCTAATCAACGCTTTTACCATGCAATTATTTATCCCTTTAGGATTTTTAGGCTTTGTTTACCGCGAGTTGAAAAGTTCAATGACTAATATTGAACGGATGTTTGGTTTATTAGATAAATCACCACAAATTAACGATAAACCAGACGCAAAGCATTTAGTTATTTCCGATGGTGCCATTGAGTTTGATTCAGTGAGTTTTGGTTATAGCGATCGTTTGCCGATTCTTAAAGACTTCAGTTTTAAAGTGTTACCAAAACAAAAAGTCGCGGTGGTCGGCAGCAGTGGGGCGGGTAAGTCCACCTTAATTAAGTTGTTATTTCGCTTTTACGATATTCAAGGCGGCAGTATTCGTATTGATGGTCAGGATATTCGTGATGTCACACAAGCCTCACTGCGACAAGCTATTGGTATCGTGCCGCAGGATACGGTCTTGTTTAATACCACGTTGGGTGAGAATGTTCGTTATGGCCGTATTGACGCTACAGATGCCGAAGTAGAGCAGGCCATCAAACATGCGCATTTAGACCATTTTATTGCAGAACTGCCAGACGGTTTAAATACTTTAGTTGGTGAGAGAGGTTTAAAGCTGAGTGGCGGTGAAAAACAACGTGTTGCCATCGCTCGTACTATTTTAAAGCGTCCGCCCATATTGATGTTTGACGAGGCAACATCCTCGCTTGACAGCCATTCAGAACGGATTATTCAGGATGCTATTCGCGAGATTTCAAAAGGCCAGACCAGCCTTGTGATTGCTCATCGTCTTTCTACGGTAGTGGATGCCGATGTAATTGTAGTCATGCAACATGGGCAGATTGTTGAGCAAGGTACCCACGAATCCTTGTTAAAGCTGGACAAGGTCTACGCTAAGCTTTGGCGGCTACAACAACAAAAGACATGACCCATTACGAATAGTGGCTTAAAACTATTAGGAACAAAGGTTTAAATAGCGTTTGATTGCAGCCTCTTGGAGTGTGAACTGGAAATTGCTACTTACTCAAGCATGGTGAAAATATCAAATTACTCATAAACCAGCCTTGTGAATGCTCATCCAAGACCAAACAAAAAATCTATATCTCTGCCAAACCTGCCATTTAGCAGGACGTCGATACCATTGACCATCAATGAAACTCTAACGTTATTCCAGTTGTAAAAAATTCACATCCCTATGAATTTTATTTCTACATGTAAATAGCGGGGAGAGAAAAATATTGTCAGGTAAACGACTTTTAATTAAGAAACAAATGTGATTTATCTCCTTAACTGCCCATTCACCCTCATATTTATTTTATTCAAAAGCTGATTAATAACTCATTTGGTCTGCCAAAAAGTGCTTGGCATCCATATTGCGTTACATACATGTAATTAACCTTTAAATCAGGTTAATCCCTACAAATGTATGCAGTTTCTTAAAGCTCCTCTGCTCAAAAAATTTCACATAGGAAGGTAATCCCATAGAAGTTTTTATGGGTTAGATATTCAAATGAAATGGAGAATTTAGATGAAAAACAAATTACTTAAGGTTGCCATTATAGCGGCTTTGGGCTTATCAGCTGCACAACTTCAAGCCGACGAAAGAGCAACAGCACAAACTGATGATGACATTAAAGCGGATGCTGCAGAAAACGTTGAGAGCAAACCAAATAATGATTGGGAGCAAGATATGAGCACAGATCCAATTGATGTTGAAGATTTTGTTGAAACAGCCTCAGCTAAAGGGCTTGCTGAGATTGAAACTGCCAGAATGGCGCTTGATGAAGGTACCCAGAACATTCATCAGTATGCCAATCGGATGATCCAAGATCACAAAAACGCTAATAAAGAGTTGAATGACATAGCCATACAACAAGATTTGGAAGTTGCCGATGATCCCAAGCTGATGGACAAGGCTAAAGCCATGATGCTCAGTATTAGAGAGGATGAATCATTCGACGAAGCCTACATCGAAAACCAAATTAATGCTCATGAAGAAACTATCAAACTGTTTGAACGTGCAAGTCACTCAGATAATGATGCCATACAAGCTTTTGCTCGAGAAAAGCTACCCACATTGCGCGAACATTTACAAATGGCTAAACAGCTACAAGCACATCAAAAACGCTAATTAGACCATTCACAAAGCGAAAATAACGTGCCTTCAACTTCTACTAATAACGCATCTGATCAGTCTCAATGGATTGGGGTGGGGAGAGCGGTTGGGGGCGCTTTTGTATTTGGCTTACCGTTAATGATGACCATGGAAATGTGGCAGATGGGTTTGTACATTGAACCATTCCGTCTATTGGCCTTAATACTGATAAGTCTTCCGGTACTGGTATGCGTGTCTAGCGTTATCGGTTTTCGAGAGAGCCGTGAGTTACTAGACAATATCATTGATGTGTTTGTCGCCTATGCCTTTGGCTTAGTTATTTCTTTTCTAACGCTATTACTCTTTAACGCGATCAGTTGGGATAATTTTATTGAGATTAATTTCAAGATAGTAATGTTACAAGCCATACCAGCAAGTTTTGGTGCATTACTAGCCAGAAGTGAAATTGGTAGTGGCGAACATGACGCCTCGATTGAACAAGGCGGAATTGACTATCTTGCGGTGCTGGCAATTGGGGCAATTTATCTAGGTTTTAATGTTGCTCCAACCGAAGAAATACAGCTTATTGCTTACCAAATGAGTCCTTGGCATCAGTTGGCTTTGTTTATGACAACATTGGTTGTTATGCACATTTTTAGTGAGGCGGGCAGTTTTTCCTCTGTCTCTACGCGTGGTGCTCACACCAAATGGCTCGTTTCGTTATCCAACACATCAACCGCTTTCGTAGTGGCATTGGTAGCCAGTGTTTTGCTGTTATGGGTGTTTGGTCATTTGGATGGTTTGGCGTTTCCTCAGATAGTTGCCAATACCATTGTGTTGTTGTTTCCGGCTGGTATAGGAGCCGCTGCAGCAAAGCTGATTATCTGATTTTTAAATGGCCTTTATTGAATGAAACATAACCTATCAAAAACACCGTTGTGGGAAAAGCTAGTTGGCCTGGTGGGATTTGTGTTGATTTGCTTGACCGTGATCTATCTTGTGTGGTCGGCATTTAGCAATACACATAAACCACCCAATATTCATTTTAGTGTAGTCAGCATTGAAGCGTTGGAAGATCAGTATTTGGTACTAGTCGATGTCAAAAACAGCGGTGATAAAACAGCATCGGAGCTGAATTTGGAAGGTCGTTTAGTCAGTCCAAATGGACATCTACAACGATCTACCACACAAGTTAGTTACCTTGCCCCGGATTCTAACCAGCGGGTGGGATTTTATTTCACCTCCGATCCTGCACAAGGAGAGTTGACCTTGAGCCCCATGGGATATCAGGAGCCGTAATGACTGTCCAGAAATTAATAAAACATAGTTGAAGTTTTTAATTTTGTTATGGATAAACTATTTTAAATAAGATTAATAAATAAGTCATACCTTACTTTAAGTTAATGTGACTTATATTGATGTAATGTATTTTTATATTTGAAAAAATGTTTTTCACAGTAAGGAGGAGTTTATGAATCCCGAAGCGCTTAAACAAGCTAAATCTATCGAAGATGTTGTGCAAATAATAGATAACGGTGGCACAGAATCAAACTCTCCCGAAGAGGTCGCCGCTTCATATGCTTATTTAACGGTGATAAAAAAAGAAAATCCTGGAAAAGAAGCTCTTCAAATTGAGCTTCGGAAACTCATTGAAGAGGGAGCAATCTTTGATTATGCATTAGCGTTGGAATACGCCGAGGCATGGCTCATCGATGCATTAAACAAAGCGACCGCTTCTCAAGGATTGTAAGTAAAAATTCTAACACGCAAATTTATATAAAACGTATGTGACGTATTACTTAGTCAGACGGAGAAAGATGATGAAATTTAATAATATTGTTTTATCTGCATCGGCACTTGACGGTGACAAAGTCAAAAATGCCAAAGGCGAAGATTTAGGCCATGTAAAAGACATCATGATTAATACCGAACGTGGCCAGGTTCAATACTATGTCTTATCTTTCGGTGGCATTTTAGGTATGGGTAATAAGCTTTTTGCCATTCCACCGCAGGCAATATCTGTCGACACGAAAGAAGAATGTCTCATATTGAATGTGGACAAAGATAAATTAGATAACGCGCCTGGTTTTGATCAAGATAATTGGCCAAATATGGCCGATGATACTTTCCGCGATGAGATTTATGGTCATTATGGCTATGAATATCGCGTATAAGGGCTATAAAACTATTTTTCGGCATCGAATAGGTTAAGTGAATTTAGTCATAAATTGTTTACTTATAAATTAAAATAAATATTTATTTTCACATAATATACCGTAAGGAATTGGTAATTATAATAAATGAATGTTAGGGTGGGATATGTGTTGGTTTTAATCGTTAGGTTAAAGTCTAAATATTAAAATTTAAATTCACTATCTTATGATTTAATTATTGTTCCAAATACTAAATGAATAGAAAGGAGATATCGTATGAAATTTCTCAATTCCAGTACGTTTTTCAGAAAAAATAAACTGGCAATGGCCGTTATTGTCGCACTGGGAAGTGCCAGCCTTCTAGGATGCTCGCCAAATGATGCTGACAATGAGGTCGATGGGAGTATAGATAAAAATGAATTTATTGATCGTGTCAGTGAGGTTGGGGTCTTTGAAGAGTGGGATGTTAATGATGACGACCAGTTAAGCCAACAAGAACTAAGCCAACATGATGAAT
>NZ_JBLWYR010000028.1:0-30899 GCF_048266885.1 Methylophaga sp. | reverse complement strand
CATAAATTGGTGTCATTGCCCAGAAAGCCCCCATGGCCAATCCTGACAAAAATGCGCCGGCAACTGCCAGAGGCGCAATTTTTAATAAAGTTTTAAGACTGCTTTTAGGTCTTTCAGTGGCAATGTTAGGTTGATTTCGACGAGTTAATGTCAATGGCAGAATAGCCCAACTCACCAGAATGGATACCAGAGCAAATAATAAAAATCCATCTGGAGAATCAAGATGCAGCATTTGTTGGGCAATCGCGAGTGCGCCCAAGTTAACAACCATGTAGAACGCAAAGATCCGACCACGTTCATGGCTGGCAGCCTGACTATTGAGCCAGCTTTCAATTACCGTCATTAACGTGATGTAGGCCAATCCATAAAAAAACCGAAAACCCATCCAGGCCCATTGATCGATATAGATAATGTGTAGAAGTGTGGTGGTGGCACAGACCGAGGCGCAGAACGCAAAAGTACGGATATGGCCCATACGCCGGATTAATCGACCGCTTACCCAAGTCCCACAGATAAAACCAACAAAATAAGCGGACATGATCATGCCCATTACCGCACTGGAAAACCCTTCGCTTGTGCCACGCAAAGTGAGCAGGGTGCTGATCAATCCATTTCCTAGCAACAACAGCGCCACGCTAAACAATATTGATTGTATGGGCTTAAGTAGCGCCAGGGATTGCATACCGTGCTCCTTTTATAGAGTGTCCGTTATGTTTCTTTTTGATCAATCACGCACCAAAATAAGGCTGCGAGTGAATTTGCAAAGTAAAAGAAGCTGGCCTGAAACTGTTGCTAAACCCGCATTTAATAAACGATTAAGTGTTGAGCGATGTTGACCAACATTCACTGTGCAAATGATTGTTAAAGACTTTATGCAATTGTTGAACCGCTTAAAATCAGCAATAGCGGGTTAATTAAAATAATGAGAAACAGCTCTAAAAATACGATCTACAAATTAACCAATAAGGCTGTGGTATAGCGGGATGCCAACCAGCACATTAAAAGGAAAAGTCAGTCCCAAAGATGCCAACATTGCCAAACCAATATCGGCTTGCGGAATAGCAGAACGAACTGCAACTGGTGCGGCGATGTAAGATGCACTGGCGGTTAAGCTGGCGAGAATCAATATTGAGCCATCCGGTAAACCGAGTAATTTTCCGGTGAATAATCCAGCCAGAGCTAAAATGGTTGGAGCGATCACAGCAAATGCGACAACGGGTATTTTATCGCGGGACATCTTACTCAATGCTTCAGCCGCGACCAGACCCATTTCTAAAAGAAACAGCGCCAAAACGCCCATAAATGCACCAGTATAAAGATCGGTCACCCCAGCGCCTTGCATCGGGCCATACATCCAGCCAATCAAAACACCACCAACTAGCAGAATGACACCTCTATTAGTTAATGACTCATGCAAGATGCTCAGCATGCCACCAGATGAAGCTTGTTTTACACCACTAAAATGTCGGTACAGCATTAAACCGATAACGATAGCCGGTAATTCAAGTAGCACTAGATAAAGTGTTACCTGTCCGCCGATAACCAGTTGATGGCTTTCAGCATAGGCCAGCGCCACAGCAAAGGTACCGGCACTGACAGAGCCATAATGTGCTGCAAAACTGGCACTATCTGCTAGATTCAAGCGAACGACTTTTAACAGCAGCGGGAACAGAATAAGCGGTATCAAAAATCCCAAAAAGGCTACTGATAATAGTTCCGGTAAGAGTCCCCAGCCCATATTGCCGTGTAAGGCCATACCGCCTTTAAGGCCGATAGTGAGCATCAATAGCAAACTTAAAACATCATAAGCTGCTTTGGGTATCGCTAGGTCCGATTTAACTAAGCCACCGACCAAACCTAGCAAGAAAAACATGACAACAATATCTGGCATACTCCCTCCTCAAATCCATACGCCAGCGCACTTTAATGTAATTCGTGAAAAATTCCTACTTTGATCGTTCAAAGGTCACAATGCTGCGGGTCATATCTTTCTCAGGCCAATTGGGCATAACCCTCCATGGCGTAAACACCTGCAGTTGATCGCCATCTATTTTGAATTCACGGGCTTGCTCTGTATCAACCCACTCTGGATTCCAGGCCACTTCAACACTGGTGATCCATTTGTTATCTTCGATGCGATATTTGCCGGTGTAAGAAATAATCGTATCTAATAAAGTCGCTTTTTCTTCGATAGTTTTCGCTGGTTTACGGCCTTCGCCAGTCAAGACAAACCATACTCGTTGTTCTGGTGTGAAAATTACATAACCGGTTGGTTTTTCACCCATTGGATGAAACATTTCTCCGGTTTCCTGAACTTCAACTTCATAGGAGACAAGTTTCCATGCACCATGCATATGGCTTTCGTCTATGGCATAGCTGCTCGACATAAATGTCACAAGCAGAATGGTTATTAGCGTTTTCAGCATATTTATTTCCTTGGGTGAAATTAACGGGGAGCTGAATTACTTTCAGCAAAGTTTGTTTCAATAATGTGTTTTAAAACTCAAACGCTGCAATCAATGGCGCATGATCAGACAGCATTTTCCACGAAGAGTGGGGAGGGCATTCGCAGAACGTGGGCTCAAGGCCGCGATAATAAATGCGATCCATTTTAAAAATGGGCATCCATGAAGGCCAAGTTCGTGCATGACGTTTATGCATGGTACGGAAGGCTTCTTTCAAATCTAATCGCTGAGTGAAATGTTTTTCGGCCTGGCCGTTCCAATCATTAAAATCACCAGCCACAATCAGTGGTGCACCATGTGGTACATGCTCATCAATGCGTTCACATAACGTTTGTAACTGGCGTTTACGTTCGGTGCCTGTCAAGCCTAGATGCAGACAGACGATATGCAGTTCTTGTTGAGTATCGGGGATATGGATGACGCCGTGCAATAAACTACGGCTGGCCCAGGAGTAGGGGGATACATTGATGTTTTCCCAGCTTTGCAACGCATATTTGCTAAGAATGGCATTGCCATGGTGACCGACGCTATACACAGCATTTTTGGCATAAGCAAAATGTGGCCAGATATCTTCAGCAATAAAATCACAATGCGGTCCAGGCCACAGCTGCTGCTTTAGCTCATGACCGGTATGTTCACCTTGAATTTCTTGCAACAACATAATATCGGCATCTGCTTCACGCAGCGCTTCCCGTATTTCATGCAGGATGAACTGCCGATTGCCGGTATTAAAGCCTTTATGTAGGTTATAGGTCAGAATTCTAAGTGATTGTTTCGACATTCCATCTCTGAAAAAAGCTTAAAGCCATACAGTAACATCTCTTGTGTGAAGGGAATATTATCGAGGTTAAAACTATCAAGGGAAAAGATAAAAAAACGCCCATTCAAAAATGAACAGGCGTTATGTAACACAGCGTTTTTAGCTAACTTTCAGCTGATCAAGGTTGGACCACGGGAAGTTCTTCCGAATCTTTCTTGGCCAGTTTTACTTCGCATTCTGGAGAAGCGATCATCTTCTCAGCCGAACTCACTAACAATGAATTTTCCAGAAAGTTACGACCCACCAGGATCGGGAAGGTCATGTTGCTACGATCTGCTAATGTAAAACGGGTTTCTTCATAATAATCACCTACACACAGCCCCATTTCTACAACATAACGGGTTTGTTCACCACTAGCTTGAGTGATGGTCACCGTATCGACTAATGGGCGAGTAATCGCATGTTCATTGTCTTTATGATCGACAAATTTGAAACGAACCATCTTCTCACCATTTTCTTCAAACAATTCAGTGTCGATGGCATACATAGAATTTGTGGCTGCACCAGTATCTATGCGTGCTTTGGTGGTAATTTCACCCGGAAATAGTGTGGCAATTTCTTGGTGACCGAGCACAGATTGTTCTTCAATGTCTATTTTGTTTTCTTCGGCATGAGCGGTCAGGCTGAACGCCATTAAAATGCTCAAAGTTAATTTACGCATGCTGTCTATCCTTTTCATTATTGTTGGAATTGGGTGGGCATCATGGCCAAAAACAGGCTACCACATGCTTGATTAATTTAAGCTTAATCGATGTTAAATGGCTGTTTAGTGAGATTTTTAAGCTTTTTAAAGGCAAATACTCTTGATATCTAATCTGACTAACCCCATCTGTGAGCTATCGTTAAAACAGCCAGATGGAGGCAATACAGAAATGGGCGTTGATGCACATAAAGAAACCATGGGTTTCCAAACAGAAGTTAAACAACTTCTTAATTTGATGATTCATTCGCTGTACAGCAACAAAGAGATTTTTCTGCGTGAGCTGATTTCTAACGCGGCCGATGCCGCCGATAAATTGCGTTTTGAAGCGCTCTCAGATGATGCGTTATATGAAGAAGATGGTGATCTGAATATCCGTGTTACCTTTGATAAAGATGCCCGTACCATCACCATTAGTGATAACGGTATCGGCATGACCCGTCAGGAAGTTATCGACAATATCGGCACGATTGCCCGCAGCGGTACCAAAGCATTTTTCGGCCAGTTAACCGGCGATCAAGCTAAAGATTCACAACTTATCGGTCAGTTTGGTGTGGGTTTTTATTCAGCATTTATTGTGGCCGATAAAGTCACATTAAAAACCCGTCGTGCCGACACTACCAAAGAACATGGCGTGTTATGGGAATCGGCTGGTGAAGGCGAGTTCAATATTGAAACCGTTGAAAAAGTGACACGCGGTACTGAAGTCACCCTACATCTGCGTGAAGGCGAAGATGAGTTTTTAAATGGTTGGCGTTTGCGTAATGTGATCCGTAAATATTCTGATCACATCAATCTGCCAATCATCATGCAAAAAGAGCCAGTGCCAGACGAAGAAGGCAACATCGATGAAAGCATCATCGAAGATGAAACGGTTAATAAAGCTACAGCCTTATGGACATTGTCTAAAAATGACATTAGCGAAGAACAATACAAAGAGTTCTACAAACAAATCGCTCATGACTTCCAAGATCCATTGACCTGGAGCCATAACAAGGTCGAAGGTAATACTGAATACACATCATTGCTGTATATCCCGTCAAAAGCGCCGTTTGATCTGTGGGATCGCGACCGCATGCACGGCATCAAACTGTATGTAAAACGTGTGTTTATTATGGAAGACAGCGAACAGTTGATGCCACGCTACCTGCGCTTTATTCGCGGTGTGATTGATACCAACGATCTGCCTTTAAACGTATCGCGGGAAATTCTACAAAGCAGCAAAGTCATCGATACCATCCGCGCCGCTTCAGTGAAGAAAATTCTCTCTGAACTGAACAAAATGGCTAATAACGAACCTGAGCAATATGCTGAATTCTGGAAAGAATTCGGTCAGGTCATCAAAGAAGGTCCAGGCGAAGACTTTGCCAATAAAGAAGCGTTGGCGAAATTACTGCGTTTTGCTAGCACCGAATCAGGCAACACTGATCAAACCGTTTCACTGGAAGACTATGTCAGCCGGATGAAAGACAAGCAGGACAAAATTTACTACATCACTGCCGAAAGCTATGCAGCTGCGAAAAACAGCCCACATCTGGAAGTGTTCCGTAAAAAAGGCATTGAAGTCCTGTTACTGACAGACCGTGTTGATGAATGGCTGGTGAATTCACTGACTGAATTTGATGGTAAACACCTGCAATCAGTTGCCAAAGGCGACCTGGATCTGGGTGAGCTGGAAGATGAAGCAGAGAAAAAAGCGCACGAAGAAGTTGAGAAAAACTTCGAAGATTTGATTGAGCGGGTCAAGAAAACGCTGGACGACAAAGTGAAAGATGTACGTATTACCCATCGTCTAACTGATTCACCAGCTTGTTTAGTTGCTGATAATTACGATATGAGCGGTAATCTCGAACGTATGCTTAAAGCAGCAGGCCAACAGGTTTCTGCCAGCAAACCGATTCTGGAACTCAATCCAGAACATCCAATGGTCGCCAAACTGAAAGACGAACAAAACGATGAACAATTCGGTGACTGGACATCCATCTTGTTTGACCAGGCCTTACTGGCCGAAGGCGGACAACTGGAAGATCCTGCCAGCTTCGTGAAAAAACTAAACGCGATGCTGTTGCAACGCGCTTAATCTGAAAAAAGCCCATTACTCCAATATGTCGGAGTAATGGGCTTTTTATTGCTTGAATTTTGGCCGCTTATGATGCCGGTCGATAATTGTAATCTTTGTCAAACAAAACATTGATTTACCGAATTATTAAGCTTTGTTTAGGTTGCTTTATTGGCCGGTTAGTTGGCCGCTTTATATGACCAGCTTTAACAGATCCTTTAAACAAATTCCCACACGACTTGATAAAACCCTGCCACCCTTTCACAATCTAACTTCTCGATATAAAACACCATAACCATCGCGAAGGATAGCGCTGATGAACGTCACTAAAAAACAGCTTGATTCAGCGGCTAACCAGAATCTTATCTCGCAGGAACAGGCGGATAAGCTATTCGATTTTTTCCAATCTCAACCAGCGACAGGCCCCAGTTTTGACTTTACCCATGTGCTTTATTACATGGGCGGCTTGATTGCCATTGGTGCGATGAGTTTGTTTATGACCTTGGGTTGGGAAAGCTTTGGTGGTTGGGGGATCTTTTTTATCAGTCTGGCGTATGCCGGTGTTGGACTAAAGCTGGCGAATCGTTTTGAAACAAAAGGTTTGGCCATTCCTGCCGGGATTTGTGCGACCTTTGTGGTGGCACTTACACCTTTAGCGATTTATGGTTTGCAGCAGGCAATGGGCTGGTGGCCTGATGATAGCGTTTATCAAGATTATCATCGTTATATCCAGTGGCATTGGCTATATATGGAATTGGGCACCCTGGTCGTTGGGGCACTAATTTTTTATCACTACCGTTATCCATTTTTATTAATGCCGATTGCGGTTACGCTGTGGTATCTATCTATGGACATTGCGGCAATGATAATCGGCGGTTATGCCAACTTTGAATTGCGTGCATTGGTATCAATGTATTTTGGCTTGGCTATCACGCTGTTTGCGTTCTGGGTGGATATTCGGGGCTACAAATCGGGTGATTATGCGTTCTGGTTGTATCTGTTTGGTGTGATCGCTTTTTGGGGAGGCATGACTTCGCAATACTCGGATAGTGAGCTGGCAAAATTCATCTATTTCACTATTAACTTATTAATGATTGCTGTCGGCGTAGTCATTGCCCGCCGAGTATTTGTGGTATTTGGTGCACTGGGCTCGGCGTTTTATCTTGGGCATCTTGCCAATGTGGTTTTCAAGGATAGTCTGTTGTTTCCGATTGCACTTACGGCTATCGGTCTTGGGCTGATTTATTTGGGTGTGTTGTGGCAGAAACATGAACAACAAATCAGTGAAAATATTCAAGCGCATTTGCCCGCAGCCCTACGGGAATTTTTAGTCGCTAAAAGCAGCTGAAAGTTTATGGCTTGAAGTTCACAAGCTTAAACCCCACTTGATGATAGATACGTTAAAATGCCGTCTATCATCCGGCATTTTCAATTGCCACATTACATCCGCACAGATGCAGTATGAGGATTCATCATGCAAGACGACGCCATCCAGGCAGATCATTTACAACGTTTTATCTTCGATAATGCAGCCATCCGCGGTGAATGGGTACAGCTCAAACAAACCTGGCAGACGGTTAAAGTTCAGCGTGAATATCCACCTGCAGTTGCTTCTTTATTGGGACAAATGCTCTCTGCTGCAGCGTTATTGGCCGAGACAGTCAAAATGTCAGGACGACTGGTCTTGCAATGTCGTTCGAATGGGCCAGTATCATTATTGATGGTTGAATGCACCAGCGAACACACTCTTCGAGGTTTAGCCAACTGGGATGGCGACATTGCCGATGATGCCACCATGCAGGAATTATTAGGTGAAGGGAATCTGGCAATCACCATTGAAAATGTTGAAGCCAAACAACCTTATCAAGGCATTGTCAGTGTACAGGGCGAAACCATCGCCGAAATGCTGGAAATGTATTTTGCCCAATCTGAGCAGTTAAAAACCCGTATCTGGTTAGCTACAGATGAACAGACTGCTGGCGGTTTGATGCTGCAGCAATTACCGGATCAAGATCCCGAGCAGCACGATGAAAACTGGACCAGAATCAATTTTCTTGCTGAAACGGTGACCAATGATGAACTGCTGAACCTGGATGCAGTCTCGTTGTTATATCGTTTATTTCATGAAGAAATGGTGAGGCTATTGAGCACAACCGTATTGGAATTTGCATGTACCTGTTCACGTCAACGAGTGGCGGATACTATCAAGCTGCTGGGACGGCAGGAAGCAGAGGATATTATTACCGAACGTGGCTTTGTCGAACTGGCCTGCGAGTTTTGTAATACGCACTATCAGTTTGATCCGGTGGATGTGGCGGGGTTATTTAGTGACCCGCTAAATATCCAGAATGACTCAGATACATTGCATTAGCCTGGAATAAATATGGCGCATATTGTCATTATCGGTGCGAGTATCGGCGGTCTACCTGCTGCTTACGAATGCCGGGCAGCGCTCGACAAAACGCATCATATTAGTGTGGTTTCCAACACGCCGATCTTTCACTTTGTACCGAGCAATCCCTGGGTAGCGGTGGGCTGGCGAAAACGTGCTGATATCAGCTTTGAACTCGCCTCTGTGTTATCCAGTAAAAACATCGATTTCTATGATTCAGGTGTGACCAAAATCAAACCGGAAACTAATCAGATCTTGTTAGGGGATAACACCATCCTCAACTATGACTATCTGATTGTGGCAACTGGTCCTCAACTGGCTTTTGATGAAATCGAAGGCTTCGGTCCAAAAGCTCATACCCATTCTATTTGTACCGTCGATCATGCCGAAGAAAGTTATTATGCGTGGCGTGACTTATTAAAAAATCCTGGCCCAATTGTCGTGGGTGCGGTACAGGGCGCTTCTTGTTTTGGGCCTGCCTATGAGTTTGCCTTTATTATGAATCGGGCCTTACGCAAGGCGAAAGTGCGGGATCGGGTACCGATGACCTTTGTCACGCCCGAACCGTACATCGGCCATATGGGATTAGGTGGCGTAGGCGATTCAAAAGGGCTGTTTGAATCCGAGTTTCGTCAAAATGATATCAAGTGGATCACCAATGCCCGGGTTAAATCCATCAGCAAAGGCAAAATGCTGGTCGAACAGGTGAACGATGATGCTGAGACCATTAAAACCCATCAACTGGCTTTTGATTTCAGCATGTTGATTCCAGCATTCAAAGGGGTCGAGTGCGTTGCAAGTCTTGGGGATGACTTGGTCAATCCGCGCGGCTTTCTCAAAGTCGATGAATTCCAGCGTAATCCTGCTTACCCTAATATTTACGGCGTCGGTGTTTGTGTCGCCATACCGCCAGTTGAAGCGACAGCTTTACCGGTGGGTGTACCTAAAACCGGCTATATGATTGAAAGCATGGCCAAAGCCGCAGTGGCTAATATCCAAGCAGCGATTGAAGATCGTCCTATTGAAACCCGAGCAAGTTTAAATGCTGTTTGTTTAGCTGATATGGGGCACACCGGTGCGGCATTTGTCGCCTTGCCACAAATTCCACCACGCAATCTGGCTTGGATGAAAAAAGGCTGTTGGGTGCAAATGGCAAAAATCGCTTTTGAAAAATACTTTCTGTTCCGTATGAAACGTGGTCTACCAGAGTCTTTCTACGAACGCTGTCTACTACGTTGTTTTGGGATTAGCAAAACTAAATAACCCAAATATTTATCCATTAACCGTTTTTTTTCGATCGATAAAGCCAGTTAACCAGACCGAATATGTAAAACTCGTCGTGGAACCATCATTAAACTAAAAGTAGTCTAGTAACTATTTCAAATCGATATACATTTTTTGCAAAGCATTTAAAATTCATATCCCTAATTGGGGGATCGCTGAATTAATTTCGTTTTGCACGCATTAATACTTAAGAACCAGATACTTATAATAATTCCAAAAGAATCCCATTACTGGACTAAAGTACTATGGACATCATTCGTTTAATTAGTTATACATTTGTTCGAGGTATTTGCCTCAACTTCAAAATTCTACTTAACTTGCCAAGCATGATGTGAATCATGTTGCGGAAAGCCACGAGCCTCATTGAGGTAGTCGGGTTGCATAATCGCAAGGACCATCTGTTATGTTAAAAACCATAACTGCTGCAACACTTTTATTTACCAGTATTACAACAGCTTATGCTGCTCCTATCAAAATTGATTTTAATTCACAGTCATTTTCTAATGTCAGTAGCTTTACAACTCAGGGTGTTACTTTCTCAAAAGGTAGCGCAAACCTTTCGACCGAAAGAACGCCAAACAATACTGCAGGTATAAGGGGTGATAGTTTTGTTGGAGCAGATCCCTTTAAGGCTGTCATCAATGGTGGCGCCTCGTTAGTGTCAGTTGACTTAGGCGACAATGGTATGGACATCGATACAATCTTTTTATCTGTATTTGATGCCGCCGATAATATGTTGGGAACAACATCAATTGTCTGTTGCAGTATCACTCAGATGATCACACTTTCTCTCGCTTTTGAAAATATTAGTTATGCCACGTTTGGCACAATTGGAGGGGTTTTCAAAAACTCGGTATATGCTGATAATTTTACGTATACCCCGAATGTATCAGAAGTGCCATTACCTGCCGCAGTTTGGTTATTTGCTTCTGGTTTGATGGGATTTGCTGCCATTAGAAGACGGTCAAATTTAAAAGTTTAAACCTGTTCATATAAATAAAAAATAGTCGTACTTTCAAAGCCAGCTATCCCTATAGCTGGCTTTTTTCTTTGGCACAGTTGGAAATTTGCTTGTCTCTCAGTCTAGTTTCAAGCGAAATTTTCGGAATTTCAGACAACTGGAACTGCTTACCTCACTGATACTATCCACTCTACAAAATCTATGGGCATAGGTGTCATGGCGCAGAAAATTAAAAATATGGTGAATCACTCTCTGGCTGTTGCTCAAGAGGTAGGTTTGATTATAGTAGCGATTGCGACCTTGGTCGCCGTGGGTATTGAAATCGATTTTATGTTTGATAACGGCACAGTCTTATTAACCGATTTATTGTTGCTATTTATTTATCTGGAAGTGCTCACCATGGTTGCGGTTTATTACCAGTCGGGCGAGTTACCTATCAAGTTTCCCTTATATATCGCGATCGTCGCCCTGGCACGTTACTTGATTCTAGATATGAAAAACATTGATACCTGGCGGATTTTGGGCATTAGCGTTGCGATCTTATTGCTGGGTTTATCCATCATCGTGATTCATTACTGCAAAACCAATCTGCTTGAGAAAAAAACAAAACTGGGTGACTAAACAAATGGACTCACTGAACCCCTGCGGCTAACCAACCATAGTAAAGGTTTAAACCAATGTTGACGCCAGGTAAGGATACTGGCGACACATTTGGCGGCAATACTGAGCAACATCACCCAGACCAGCACAGCCATGGATGGGTGATCCGCTGCTAGACAAAGCAATAAAGACACGATTAGACTCGAGTAGCCAATAATGCGAAGGCTAAGTTGTTCGGAAGACGAGGGTAAACTGGTTTCAATACCAGTCACCTGACGCCAATGATTCGGTAGACTAAGTGAAAGACTGGCCATACCTAACATGGTGGTTAATATAGCAGCGATCCAGCAAACGACTTCAACCACGGCTTGCCTCCATCTTCTGTGTCGAAAACTCAATGGCCTTATTCACTGCCACTGACTCACGTTTTTTCAAATA
Source organism: Methylophaga sp. (assembly GCF_048266885.1). Taxonomy (GTDB): domain Bacteria; phylum Pseudomonadota; class Gammaproteobacteria; order Nitrosococcales; family Methylophagaceae; genus Methylophaga. The sequence continues at coordinate 19,180 of NZ_JBLWYR010000028.1, read as the reverse complement.
TCTTGCTGCATAAACAGCGATCGCACTGCTGACCAGCAAACTTAAATCCACCCCGGCAACCGGCCAGTAATGAAATGCTGTTTTCAGCAGGTGATCACCAGTGGTAATCCAGTTAAGCATCACAGCTGCAACGGTCAGCACAGCAAACAAAATGCTTTGTTCACGCCATGAGGGTGAAATACGCATATGCCGAACGGCAGAGCTGCGCCAGAAAGCGTGCAGCAACATCACACTCCAGCTGCCCCAGAACACCACCTGTTCCCAGTAACCTTTACCAACCATTTCAGCTGGTAATAATCGGTTAGCTACTAACATACTGACTGTAGCCACTAACATGCCGGTTACAGTCGTTACTGCTAAAGCATCAACCACCTGACTGCCAGAGCTTCCCTGTAACGTATGCTGACGTTTACGTTTTTCCACAAAGAATATAAAGCCGGTGGCAATACAGATGGCGCCAACTAGACCACCAAACACATATAACCAACGCAATAGCCAATGTTCAAAATGTTGTAAATGTAGTCCAGTGAGGAACTCATTAATTTCAGAAACAGCCGAGCGGGGTGGTTCTTCACGAATTAATTCCCCAGTAGTACCACTGAAATGCATGCCTTCACCAACCAATGCAACACGATCACTGCCAGCGCGATAAATACTGACAAAGCTATTGGCATCATCCACATGAGTGATTTTCAAAAAGCCGACTTCACCCGGCATATCTTTTTCTGCCCAGCGTTGTTTAGCCTTGGCCACCATCGCATCTACCGAGGCCATTTCAGCTGGGACACCCGCGCCGTCATGGGGTAATCCTGTCTCACTGGCTTCAACCATTTCATGATAATCGTGTAACGGTTCCAACTGAGTATGAGTCACCGGGAAAAAGTAAAAGCTGGCAAAAATCAGCAAACCGGTAAAGGTAAAAAAGAAATGAAACGGCAACGCCACCATGCCGGTGAGGTTATGCAAATCAAGCACACTACGTTGAGTTTGTTTGTTGGGACGGAAAGTAAAGAACTCACGAAAACGCTTACGGTGAATAATCACGCCACTGACCAAAGCAGCCATCATAATAAATGCCGCGATACCGACGATATAGATGCCAATCCGATTCCAGTTCCAGTTGAGGCTGTAATGCATTGGATAAAAGAATCGGCTGCCGATTTTCAATTGGTCATCGGGTAAAGCCTTACCGGTACGAGGATCAATGGTGATATCGCCATGAATATGATTATGACCTTCCGGATCCAAGGGTTGTGGAACCCGAAAACCAACACCCATGATTAATACTGGATCACGATGCGTGGTGTAAGCCCAGAATTCATCGGCGGGTAACTCGGTTCGAGGTGTCATGGGCCCCTGATTCAAATCATGCAGCAGCGGCATATTGGTGTTGTAGTCCTGCACATCTGGTTCAACCGAACGCAGAATCGGTAACAACATCTCATCAAATGATGGCATTACCTGTGGTTCAAACCGGGACTCAGGAATCGACCAGCGATCAATCTCACGATCAAAAACTGACAGACTGCCAAAAAAGAAGACCACCATCAGAATAAAACCCAAGGTCAGGCCAAACCAGGTATGCAGCCAAGCCATTGCTTGTCTAAAGCTACTGAACATGGATTAAATTCCTTGTAAAAATGACTGTTGCACAACACTGGCCAGTACGGTCATCACCACACCACCACCAAACAAAATCAGCCATGATCGAATTAGTTTATCGGTGGCCATGCCCCATAAAAATAGGCTTAGATAGGTCAATAATCCCAGCATCAGCATGCCCATCTCAGCATCATGAAACTCCACACCAAGTGGAATTAACGCCGCGATAACGATTGCAATCACCCCCCAAGTGAACAGATAGCCACCCACCAAACTGGCAAAAATTCGGCTGGCAATCGGCCAAGCGGGAGATGAAAAATTCGGCATGAAATCGGACCTGTTTGAAAAACGAAAAAGCATCACCAAGAGTCAATCATCCAGATGAACATAAAACTTGATGCTAAATGATAATTATTAACATTCACATTGTATAGCGATTAGTGGCGTAATTCAAAGTTGAAAATAGGACTGAAATAGATAGAACCATTGAATTGTCATCGCAGTGTTTGTACTGGTATGGTTTGATTAAATTTTGAGCATGACCTAACACATGCCGGCAAGGTGCTGAAAAGAAACCTTCCTAGGGAGCACTAACCATGAACAATCGCTTCACTCGCAGACAGAGTCTCAAGCTGATCGGTGCCAGCCTGGCCGCGACTTTGTTACCATCCATGCCGATCTTTGCGGCAAGCAATGAACTGCTTCAGAAATCTTATTCAGGTGATAAAAAGCTACCTGTTATCGGCTTGGGGACCTGGCGTACCTTTAATGTCGGCACCGATCCAAAGTTGCTTGATGCTCGAACCGAAGTGGTAAAGACATTTTTTGAGTTGGGTGGTGGGCTAATTGATTCTTCGCCGATGTATGGTTCTGCGCCAGATGTGATGGGCTATGCGTTGCAAAAACTGGGTATTCCCGACAGCCTGTTCTCAGCCGAAAAAGTCTGGAGCCCTGCGGGTGGGACAGCTCGTGAACAAGTCACCGATCTGCAAGCACGCTGGAAGGTTGAGCAATTTGATTTAGTGCAAGTACACAACCTGACAGATTGGCGCGAGCATCTGGCAGCACTGCGTGAAATGAAAGCCGAAGGTAAAATTCGTCATATAGGCATCACCACCTCACACGGCCGTCGCCACAAAGAATTCGAGAAAATTATGGCTTCCGAGGATATAGACTTCGTTCAGCTGACTTACAACATTGCTGAGCGTGAAGTAGAAAACCGACTGCTACCTCTGGCAGAAGAAAAGGGGATTGCGGTGATCGCAAACCGACCTTTTGATGGCGGGAGTTTGATCAAAGGGGTGAAACGCCGCGACGAACCACTACCAGAATGGGCAGAAGCAGAATGTGGCTGCACTACTTGGGCAGCGTTTATGTTGAAGTTTATCATCAGTCATCCAGCTATTACTTGTGCTATTCCAGCCACCTCTCAGGTCGAGCATCTGCGAGAAAACATGCGTGCTGGAATGAATCCCATGCCTTCGGCCAGCACCCGACAAAAGATGGCAAATTATTTCGAGTCTTTATGAACGGCTGGACCAGCTACACACTGCAGGATTTTATTCCCTTTACTGCGGATATCTATTTCCGACTAATCGAACGCATGAGCGAAACCTTCTGGCCACTGCATTTGCTAACTTTGGCTTTAGGACTGGCAGCAGTATGGCTGGCCATCAAAAACCACGCACGTCTTTCATGCTTACATATTGCGCCTGTATGGGCCTTTGTCGCTTTTGCTTTTTTTATTCAACGTTATGCCGATCTCAACTGGGCTGGTGGCTATATCGGTTACTTTTTTCTCGCTCAAGCAATACTGTTGCTATTGATCTCAATGACTGGGCTTGGCCTGGACAACTCGCCACGCAAAAGACCGCCTGCTGTTATTGGTATTGTCATCGTCCTTGTCGGGTTAATTGGTTTGCCGTTTATTGCATCTATCACCGGAGGAGACTGGCTCCAAGCTGAAGTGTTTGGTATCCATCCTGATCCTACTGCCATAACCACACTGGGGCTGACTTTGATCCTGTTCAGAGGCTGGTGTTTGTGGCTTATTGCTATCATTCCAGCATTCTGGCTGCTGATCTCGGGTTTAACCTTGTGGGTGCTGGGCACAACCGCAGCCATTGTTGTGTTCGCCGTATTGGCAATAGCGTTACTCGGTTTGGTTTGGAAGAGTATTGAATACCAGTCATTTAAACAGGAACAGAAATAATATGAAGCTCAAGTTTAAATGGTCTCGCTTGGAGTCTTTTACCGCGCTTGAGCTTTACCAGATCATCAAAGCTCGCGAATCCGTTTTTGTTGTCGAACAAAACTGCCCATACCAGGAAACAGATGATTTGGATCCCCACGCCTGGCATCTATCTGCCCTAGTCAATGGCGAATTGGCCGCTTATGCCAGAGTGGTTGAGGCGGGAATTAAAGATCGTTTGCCTTCAATTGGTCGGGTGATGACGGTTAAAACATTCAGGGGCCGAGAAATTGGCCGGGCATTAATGGAAGAAGCCATCCGATTCACCGAACACCAGTTTCCAAATGCTGATATCAAAATCTCAGCACAGGTTTATCTACAAAAGTTCTATGAGTCACTAGGTTTTCGCGTTTTCAGCGAGCCGTATGATGAAGATGGTATTCCTCATATCGATATGATTAAACCGGTCAATACTGCAGACCTAGACTAATTCATCAAAATGCTTGCTGTTATGGAATAAGCCGGCGTAAAGTTCGTACATCGGTCTCACTGGCGCATATCCATGAATCTGACAAAGCTGTCTTCAAAACACTGTTTTTCTCTTATGTTCCTTTTCAAAAATCACATTTTCAGTGACTCGGTCCGAATAATGAAAACAAGCTCCATAAATGGCCTCTTTTTAATTCAAGTATGAAATTGTATTTCAAAAAAACATATAAATTCATAGGTTTAGAATGATGTTCTTTTAACAGGGTAAAATTAAAAGGCCGCCTGCTAATAATTATTATGAGGCCAACGGTCTCATTAACATGCTGTTATAAGCCACAAGGATAGTATGAAGATTGTTTTAAAGTTTATTGGATTAATTTGGGCAGTTTGTTTTTTTTCATTTTTCATCCTTTCTTTTTATTCAGGTACTGGGGGTGAAATATCTCCTATTGCTCAAGAGTATGTAATCAACTTTCAGGGCTTATTAGAGTCATTTTTAACTTCCCAGTGGTTTTTTATTGTCTTTGCAGCAGGTTGGTTTGGAGTCTCTTATTTATTAGGGAAAGAAAGTGGATGGCAAAATTTAGCGAAAAAATATGGAAATAATAAAGACGAAAACCCTGATGAAAATTTCCAAACTGGAAATGGGTATATCGGCAAAACAAGACATAATGGTATTTTGAAGGTTGCAGTAAATAACAAAGGGCTTTATTTAAGAGTGCTTTTTCCTTTCAAATTTGGTCACAAAAACCTGTTTATACCTTGGCGAGATATTTCAGCTATTACATCAGAAAGTGGTTTGTTTTCTGATAAAACACCAAGCTTCCTTAAGCGTATCGGTAAAAAATTTTCTGGTACTGAGTACTTAAACATTAAATTGTGCCAGTTTCCTGAGCAGCGGTTAACTATTCAAAGCACTGAGCAACTACTTGGCTTTATACCAAAAAACATTAAGAAATAGTTGTAGAGTAAGTGGCTTATAACACGGAATTAAAGCAGGAAAATTTACAGTTGGCTGTTTTCACTGCGTTCAATATTTTAGCCAACTATAAATTTCCTCTTTCTTAATGAGGCGTTATGCATTCAACCATCTTCGATCCTAAGGACGCACTTTAGCTATGAATGACGAGCAGTCGAGCAATCCCTTACACGGAGTCACTCTCAGTAATGTCGTCGAGAGGCTTGTTGATTACTATGGTTGGGAAGAGCTTGGTATCAGAATCAATATCAATTGCTTCAAGAATGATCCATCGGTGAAATCTAGTCTGAAATTCCTACGAAGAATACCGTGGGCCAGAGCAGAGGTGGAGAATTTGTACGTATCTACGTTTACACATCGTGGAACGTCAGAAAATGTATAACCAGGCGTTCAACCGGACAGTTTGTAGCGGAGCTTTTGCTTCGCAAATTTTATGCCCTCACTGCGAATCACTCCGCCGGAAAGCCGTCTCCGTTCTGCCGGTTAACTTGGCGTTATATTTCAAGGAGGTTTTGTGCCATCACCTATAGAACTAGCTAGAGTCGAGGGAGATAGCATAAAAGGAATTCGGCCACTTCAGGAATATGAAATTCAAGAAATCAGAAATTGCAATAAAGAGATATTTGATTTCAATAGGCACTTCAAACTGGTTGAATATGTGCTTTATAATTTCGACTGCTTAAAATCTGTAATTGAAAACTCCATTCTAGGGTTTTCTGAAAGCTCTGAGGCAATAGGTCGCTACGACCTAGATCCTTTTGGTCATGAGGTCAACATAAATCTCTTAAATCTCATGATGTCGGCAAGAACCTGTCTTGACCATATGGAAACATTTATCAAAAGAGAGTACGGAAAGGATTCAAAAGAGATTACTCTTTTCAAAAGGTTGGCAGCAGATGAGTTTGATAATAAATTTTCTTACAAATTTATGTACAAGCTTAGAAATTATGTTCAGCATTGTGGCATGCCGCCATTAAGTTACTCAAAGACTAAAGTTCTGAAAGGTGAAGCTCCTTATGCTGCATTAACTTTAGAGTTTGACAGGGACGCTTTACTTTCAGGGTATGATGGCTGGGGTGCAAAAGTTAAGCCTGAGCTAGAAGCTCAGGCTACTAAGTTTAACGCATTAGCTATTATTGAGGAATTTGTTACATCTATATTGCGTATCTACATAAGCTTTAATGATGAAACAAATTTTTCGAAAACTATAGAATCAAGAGCTCGAATAGCTCAAATTATCTCCCAAAGCGAAAAATATTTTGAAGATGATTATTGCCTTTTTTCTGCGTCAGAAAAAGAGGGAGATAAAGTCACTTTTAATATATCGTGGATACCGGCATCTCTTTTCCAAAAAATTGAGAATTATATAAGTTTAAAAAATGAAATATAACAAGGCGCTGTTGTCGGACAATTTTTCCGCTGCCCTCCAAAATTGCCGCAAAGCCCGGCCTTAGATTATTTATGGGCAATGTAAAAAAGGAATATAAACGACGTTAACAGGTCAGACAATCAAGAAGCTGACTAGCTTAGATACATTGTTAATCTTTATTAATGCTCTCCCTAATTCCGTATGATATTTATCGTGTTCAATAAATGATTGAGCAATGAAGCTTCCCAACAAGGAAATAATACTTGCAGCATGCACTGTTGATTATTAATCCCCACAGCCGCAATGGGTCACAAGCCGAGGTGTTGGATGAGGCCGTGCGTTTGCTGGAATCCTCGGGCTTTGAGGTCTCAGTATGTGAGTCTGAGAGCGAAGCGCATCTGGTGTCACTGATCGAAGAATATGACCGAGAAGATGGCATCGTCATTATCGGCGGTGGTGACGGGACTATCAGTTCGGCTTTGGAAACGTTACATAACTGTCAACGCACCTTGGCCATTTTCCCGATGGGAACAGCCAATGATCTCGCACGCTCACTTGGTGTTCCGGATGATCTGCTTGCGGCTGCGCAAGTCATTTCTGATGATCGGCGTGAACACATCAGTTTAGCCAGGATCAATAACGAACATTTTTTTGTGAATGTGGCACATGTAGGCTTAGGGGTTGATGTCACACGTGAACTTACCTCGGACAGTAAAAAGTTCTTTGGCGTATTTGCTTATCTTGGTGCATTCTTTAAAGCGATAAAACGCAATAAAAGCTTTAAAGTAGACATCCAAACAGAAGACTGGCAATGCTCCACCCGGGTGATTCATCTGGCAATTGGCAATGGTCGTTTTTATGGTGGTGGCAATATCGTTGATCAACGATCAACATTGCTTGAGGGAAAGCTGAATTTGTTTTTCATCAAACCTCAACGCTGGTGGCAGCTTTTGATGCTCGGGCCTAAATTACGAAACGGTGCAATGGACACTACCGACCGCATCGTTCGTAAAGCTTCTGATAAATTCAGTATCCAGACCTCTAGACCCAAATCGTTAGAAGCGGATGGCGAATTTAAAACCAAAACGCCCGTCGAATTTAAAGTCATCCCTAATGCCATTGAAGTCATCGTTGGTGATATGCCAACAGCAACCTCAGGAACAGATTGATATGTCGATAATACGTACTGATGAGCAAGCTGATGCTCTGGATATTTTGAAACTCATCATTGAAACAGCCGACTTTTACCGTGCAATGGGTGAGCTATTAACGGAAGACAATGTTCATCATCAGCTTTTTGATATCGCCAAAGAGCGGGAGACATATATTGAGCCGTTTCGAGAGGTCGTTAAGGAACTGCACGAACTCCCGGCAGCGCCTGATTCTGATAAAGAATTGGTAGAACAGCTAGGCGGAAAAATTACCCAATTGCTCTCGGCCGATTCTGAAAAAGCTATTTTAGAGAAATGTCTTAAAAAAGATGATCTGTTGGCTGAGGCAATTAAGAATTCGACATTAAGTGAGCATTCGGCAGAATTCAAAAATCTACTAGATTCTCTTTACCAACATCTCTCACATACTAAACAACGCTTCACTAATCAGTAAGTTACAGATTTCTGGTGGGCTTTATCGTTTGTCAAGGTAAGTTTTTGATATAACTAAAATAAAAGAAGTTATGGAAGCTAAAAAATTGAAAGACAAGTTACACAGCGCAATGATTTTCTTCATTGTAATAGGAGCACTATCTTTTATTGCCTTTACGTTTTATCACGGCTTTTTAAAGATCGCAGATATCCTTAGTCTTTAATAAACTCAACACTGGATCATCAACTTTATGCTTTGTAAATCTGATAATTTTTAGTGGAGAAGCATAAACGTGTTTAAGCGATTGCATGATTGGCTTGAGGCTCGGCGAATTAAAAAAATGGGTTTTACCACCGAGCAATGGGAATCGGCGATTGCGGATTGGCAAGTGATGGACCGTTATCAAGGTACTGAGCGAGACGAACTTCGAGAGATGACCTTTCGTTTGCTTGCTCGCAAAACCATACTTTCGGGTGCTGAGTTTCAATTCACTGATGCGATGTGCCTTAAGCTTGCGACAATGGCTTGTGTGCCTATTCTGCATCTGGGTCTTCACTGGTATGACCATTGGCAAACGATCATTCTTTACGAAGGTGATTTTGTACCGAACCGCCCTTATCGCACTGAGGATGGCGTTGTGCATGCAAAGAGTCCAGGCCTCAGTGGCGAAGCTTGGGAGCGTGGTCCAGTGATTCTATCGTGGCAGGCGATTACTGAAAGTGGGCCTGATAGTCGTCATGGCAAGGCCAGTAATGTCGTAATTCATGAGTTAGCGCATAAGCTTGATATGCTGCGTGATGGGGCCAATGGTGCACCACCTATGCACCCCGATATGCGTCCAGGGAAATGGCATGATATTTTTTCAGCCGCCTGGGATCGATTAGAAAATGACTTGCAGCATCATCGATCATTGCCAGTTGATGACTATGCATTGACCAGTCCAGCGGAATTCTTTGCTGTTTGCAGTGAGGCTTTTTTTGAGTCACCTCAAACCATGAAAGCAGAAATGCCAAAGGTATACGGTTTGTTATGCCAGTTTTATCGTCAGCAACCGGTAGCTTTGTGACTAGAGAGTATTAATATTTTCAGTTTGCTTTGTCATCTTCTCAACCAAATAATCAACCATTATTTGTATTCTGACTGGCAGGTTTTATCTCCAATGAATAACCCACAAGTCACTCATAAATAATATTCATTAATTGGTCACATGTGCCGATATAAAATGCTGACGAATTTTACGTTAGAGAATGAACTGAGATGAAAATCAAACAAAAAGTCACAATCGCTGCCATTTTTCTTGCGATAGTACCGATTTTAATTTCGACCATATTAACGAATTTTATTGCAACAAATGAATCAAACAACGCACTTCGTGAATTGACACAAGAGCGTTTAGTCTCTCTTCGTAATGTTAAAAAAAATCAAATAGAAGACTACTTTTCTAGCATAGAAAATCAGCTAATCAACTTAGCTGACTCGGCAATGATTGCAGAAGCGTTAGAGGAGTTCTCTCTATCCGCACAAAGCTATGCAAGAGACACCGGTCAGTTTGATAAAACGAATCTTCGTCAAAGTGTAAAACAATATTATGACTCGCAGTTTATTGAGCGTTATGAATCGCTGAATGACGCTAAACCACCAATTAGTACTGATGCGTTATTGAATGCACTTGATCTCAATGCCTTAGCGTTGCAGCAACAATATATCGTCGATAATCCGGCCAAGTTAGGTCACAAAGATGAGATGATGCAAGCAAATGATGGGAGTTCTTATGACTTATCCCATGCAAAGTATCACCCCTTTCTGAAAGACTTTTTAAATCGGTTTGGTTATTACGATATATTTCTGGTTGATGCAGATACCGGCATGATCGTTTATAGCGTATTTAAAGAGCTTGATTATGCCACTTCTCTAAAAAATGGGGCTTATGCTGATACGGCGATTGGCCGTGCATTCAAAGAGGCATCCAACCTTGCAGCAGATCAGACAGTTGCTATTGCTGACTATGTTCCCTATCTGCCTTCATATGAAAGTCCTGCTAGCTTTATGGCTGCACCCATCAGCTTAAATGGAATTAAAAAAGGTGTTTTAATTTTCCAGATGCCGGTAGATCGCATCAACGAGATCATGACGTTTCAGAGAGAATGGGTTAAAGCCGGTTTAGGGGAGTCAGGCGAATCCTATTTAATCGGACCAGATAATAAGCTTCGTAGTGAAAGCCGTTTTCTTGTTGAAGATAAACAAGGCTATTTGGAGTTATTAAAAAATACCAATGTGATCGATGAAAAAAGTAGACATCTCATTGATTTGAAAAACTCAGCGCTTGGTGTTTTACCGGTAAATACTGAGGCAGCTAATGCCGCTTTAGCAGGAAATGAAGGGTTTGATATCCTGACAGATTATCGTGGTGTGAGTGTGTTATCTGCTTATGCTCCATTAAATATTAATGGGCTTAATTGGGGCATACTAGCTGAAATCGATGAGTCAGAAGCCTTTGAACCAGCCAATAATTTGTCTAACAAATTATGGCGATATGGAATTTATATTCTTCTTGCTGTGGCACTTATTTCTCTGGTTGTTGCAGTAAAAGCATCTAATCTTATTTCAGTACCGATTTTACGGATTTCTCACTTCATTTCTGGCGTTGCTAAAGAGTTAGATTTAACGCAAAGACTACAAATGAAACGGGAAGACGAAATTGGTGATGCAAGCAAAGCTCTCAACGGCATGCTGGATACTATGCAAAGTACGATGAATAGAGTTACAGATGCCAGTAGTGAAATTGCTGCTGCATCCGAAGAAACCTCTGTCATTACTCACCAGACGAGTCAAGCTGTCCAAAAACAGCAGAGTGAAACCGCTCAAGTCGCTTCGGCGATGACGCAAATGACGGCAACGGTGCAAGAAGTAGCCAGAAATACCAGTGAAACCTCTTTTGCTACAGATAAAGCGGCAGAGCAAGTGGATAGCGGTATCAAGGCAATGCAAAAAACGACCTCGCTTGTTCAACAGTTGGCCGACGTTACTGAGAATGCAGTGACATCAATCACCCAACTCAAAAAACGCAGCATGGATATCTCCAGCGTACTTGATGTGATTAACAGTATTGCAGAGCAAACCAATCTATTGGCATTGAATGCGGCAATTGAGGCTGCAAGAGCTGGTGAACATGGGCGTGGTTTTGCTGTTGTGGCAGAGGAGGTTCGGACACTGGCGAGTAAAACATCGGCCTCTATTGGTGAGATAACGAACATGATTGATATGCTACAACAGGGATCCAATCATGCAGTTGAATCAATGGAAGAAAGCCAGAAGCAAGTGAACGATGCTTTGCTTCAGGCTAACTCCACCAAAGAATCCTTGAATAAGATCGCAGAGGTCATTTCTCATATTAATGATATGAGTAGACAAATTGCTTCAGCAGCGGAAGAGCAGGGTGCAGTGGCAGAGGAAATTAATCGGAATATAGTATCGATTAATGATATGACCACACAGACAGCCGAGGGGACTGTGCATACTTCAGAAGCTAGTCAGGAATTAGCGCGACTGGCATCGGTACTGAATGATCTAGTCAAACAATTTCGGGTGTAATAGCTTCACTCACCAATTTATTGTTAGATCTTCAGATCGATTTTTCGAGAGTAAGGGCATCTTAAAGGGGCAGATAAATTAACTAGAGGTAGCTAAATTTGTCATCTTCTCAACCAGATAATCAACAAATACACGTATTCTGGCGGGCACGTTCTTACCGCCGATATAAACTGCATGGATAGCTTCGCGGTCTTGAGGATTGTAGGCTTCCAGTAGGGGAACAAGTAGCCCGCTGGCCAAAGCCTGCTCCACATGAAAGCGACCGACACGGGTAATTCCTATGCCTTGCATGGCAAGTTCAACTAGGGTTTCACCATTATTGGCGATGATATTACCGCTCACTGATAACATAAAATCATGGTCATTTTCACGAAATGGCCAACCCGGTTCTAGGCGACGGAAGCTAAAATCCAGGCAATTGTGATGTGTTAAATCGGCTGGGGTTTGTGGGGTGCCAGCTTTTGCTAAATACTCCGGCGAGGCAATCACCACTCGACCGGTTTCTCCCAGACGACGGGCATGCAGGCCACTATCAGGCAATTGTCCAAAACGAATGGCTACATCAACTTGTCCGGCACTGACATCACTAATCTGGTCTGTCACATCAATTTCGATGGTGATATCTGGATAGCGCTGCAAAAACTCTTTCAGTAACGGAACAATGGTCAGGCGGCTATGCGCCGTTGCTGTACTGACTTTGATATTGCCACTTGGGCTACCGCGGTTGGCAATGGTGGTTTCAGTCTCGTCCAGATCCTTTAGAATGCGTCGAGCGGCAAGCGCATAGGACTCGCCTTCGCTAGTTAAACGAAGGCTACGGGTGCTGCGAACAATTAACCTGACACCAAGACGTTTTTCGATACGTGTCATGATGCGGCTCACCGCTGAGGGTGTGAGATCTAATTCTCGGGCTGCAGCGCTTAAACTTCCTGCTTCTGCAACGGACAGAAAGGTCTCCATTTCGGCGGTTCGATCTGTTTTTCCAAATTTCATTTGTGATTCCAACGCAAAGCTGAATGTACCTAACGCTACTTTTTAAGCATTTCATAAGTGCGTATATTCTTTTCCATCACAAATTAACGAGACTTTGCATGAAAATCAATATTCCTTTACTAGCCTTGGCCTTTGGTGCTTTTGGTATTGGCGTAACCGAATTTTCTCCAATGGGGATGTTGCCAATCATCGCCAATGATCTTGCCGTTTCTATTCCAACTGCTGGCATGCTGATCAGTGCTTATGCCTTTGGGGTACTGATTGGGGCACCGTTTATGACGTTGGTGTTTGCCAATATGAGTCGGCGCAATTTGTTGCTGCTATCCATGGCGATTTTTACGGTAGGTAACGTAATCTCTGCCATGGCGGATAGTTACAACATGTTGTTGTTTGGGCGGATTATCACGTCATTTAATCATGGAGCTTTTTTTGGCGTGGGGGCGATTGTTGCTATGAGTATCGTGCCGGTGGAAAAGCGCGCTGGTGCGGTAGCAGCAATGTTTTCAGGGCTGACGATTGCCACCATCGGTGGTGTGCCATTGGCGGCTTATATTGGTGAACTCATTGGCTGGCGACCTGCTTTTTATGTGATGGCGATGATTGGTGTTATCACGATGATTGCCCTAAGACTATCATTACCACCACTGGTGAATGAGCAAAAAGCGAATGTCCGTGATGAGCTTCGGGTATTGAGCAAAGGGCCTGTTTTAACTGCATTGTTATTAACGGTGGTCAGTTCCAGTGCGATGTTTACGGTGTTTACCTATATTGTGCCTATCCTGCAGGATGAAACGCTGGCCTCAACCGTTTTTGTTACCTCAATGCTAGTTTTATATGGCGTAGGATTGGCGGTTGGCAACTATCTTGGCGGTCGTTATGCCGATCGTTCGCTGGACCGAACACTGATCGTTTCGTTAATGTCGGTCATCGTTTTATTACTTATTTTTACCGTGGCGATATCGTCTAAGTTGATAGTGGTGCCCCTGATCTTTTTATGGGGAATCGCCAGTTTTGCCCTTGTACCACCCTTGCAATCATTAGTGGTTCAAGAGGCGAGAGAAGCACCCAATTTAGCGTCAGCCATGAACATTGGTGCGTTTAATCTGGGTAATGCGTTAGGTGCGATGCTTGGTGCTGGCGTAATCAATGCCGGTTTGGGCTTGACCTCCGTACCACTGGCAGGCGCTGGGACGGCTATTCTGGGCCTTATTCTGGTGTTATGGTTTAGACGTGGTCGTCAACAAAGAGCAAAACAAGCGTTAGATGCAGTTTGTTAGAGATAGATGTAACAATCACAGCGATAGTAAGAGTCAAAATGGAAAAACATCAGTTTTGAAACCAGTTATTCAAGAAGAAACTACAGGATGTGGCATTGCAGCTGTGGCTAATATTCTGGGAAAAACCTATTCCCAAATGAAAGCCATCGCCAATGCCATGGGAATTTATGCTGAGGATAAGTCACTTTGGTCTGACACGCAGTATGTCAGGCGCATGTTAGCTAGTGCTGAGATCAAGACATCTGCCGATGAAACACCTTTTGAATCATGGGAAGCGTTACCGGATTTAGCCTTATTGGCCATTAAATATCATCAAGAAGACGGCAAAAATTTCTGGCACTGGGTGGTTTTTAAACGTGAAAATGGCGAAGCCGTGGTGCTGGATTCGGCAAGCTATCTCTCAACAAATATCAGGACAGACTTTGAGGATATGCAACCGAAGTGGTTTATTAAGGTAAAAAAGAATACAACGCCATAAATAATCATTTGGAAAATGTTATGAAAGAAACTGGAAAAATTAACTATATAGAGATGCCATCGAGAGATATCCACCTGACCAAACAGTTCTTCAGTGAAGCATTTGGCTGGTCGTTTGTGGATTATGGCCCTGAATATGTTGCGATTGAAAATGCCGGAGTGGATGGTGGTTTTTTTAAATCTGACAAGGTGGCGACCACTGAGAATGGCGGTGTATTGGTGGTACTTTATAGTGCTGAGCTTGAAAATACAGTCGAAAAGGTCAAAACAGCGGGCGGAGCCATCACCCAAGATATCTTTGCGTTTCCGGGTGGGCGACGGTTTCATTTCACTGACCCTAATGGCAATGAATATGCGGTTTGGTCCGAATAGAGAGTAACTTATGCCTTACCACACAAAGTATAGAAATTAATCCAAAACTTTTCGAAAAGACGTTCGTTTTGTTTCAATGATCCTAAGATATACGCTCACTAACTATAAATCCTAATTGGAAGCGTCGCGAACCTTACTTTTTATGGCGAGATATGTTGGTTATCGAGGGTCGTCCTGACTTAATTCACTACATCGATGACTTGTAATGTTTCAGTTTGTTACAGAAAAGGACATTCCCACTGTTTTCTAAGTAGAATTATGAGCCTATGATGCGGTGACGTACACGTTGCTGCTCGTAATAGGAGTATAGGGATTTTGGCCAGCAAGCATTGTATTGGAATTAAGGTGCCAAACGTATATAGAGTCGGCTTAAGTGGCCAGTAACTCAAAAACGTTAATACAGGAATCACCGATCCGGGTGAAGATCATCGTGGGTGTCGCGCTGGTGGTGTTTGTTCTTGTAATGCCTTTTTCAATTTATAACTTTTTTCTGCAAAGATATATTTTGGGAATAGGCACCTTGTTGATTGTCTTCCTTATGGCCATCAATGCCTGGAATTGTTGGCATGGCCGTTATTACCCACTTCTAATTTTGGTTGGTTTAGCACCTATCATTATTCTTTTCCTGGGCCTGGCGTTTTATCAACAAGGCGTGATTGGCCTGCTGTGGTGTTATCCGTCGGTTATTTCGTTTTATTTTATGCTGCCAGAGCGCTATGCCTGGACTGCGAATATTGTTTTATTGATAATGGCACTGCCAATGTCATGGCTATTTTTAGATGCTGAGCTGGCATCAAGGGCGACCGCCACCTTGATTTGCGTCAGTGCTTTTGCGGTAATTTTTGTTCGGGTAATTAGTATTCAGCAACATGAATTACACGACCTGGCGATGACGGACTCATTAACCGGCCTGGCGAATCGTGTGCAATTACATGGCTCTCTGGAACATGCTGTGCAGCAGTATGAGCGGCATCTGGCACCGATGACGCTGATTGAATTAGACCTGGATAATTTCAAGACGATTAACGATACCTTGGGACATGATGCCGGAGATGACGTTTTAAGAGGTATCGGCAAGTTGTTGCAAAAGCGGATTCGGCGCTCGGACAAAGTGTTCCGACTTGGCGGGGAAGAATTTCTGATACTGCTTTATGAGACAGACTCAGCTCAGGGATTGCAGTTGGCAGAAGAGCTGCGTCAGACAATTGAAGTGATGCCACTATTACCGGATCGTAGTGTCACAGCCAGTCTAGGTATCGCGACTTTACAACCTAATGAAAATTGGCGTGACTGGATGAAACGAAGTGACGATAACTTATATCGTGCCAAGAAAGGTGGCCGTAACCGCGCGGTGGCCTGACAGAACTTATTTTTTGGAGCGAGATATTGAGTAAATGCTCATTTATCGACCACTTTTCTCTTTTCGAAATTAAGCCAAATAAGTGCTGCACTGAGCTTCTAGCATGCAATAAATCGACTTTTGCCAGTTTGTGATATTGCTGATGGTTGAAGTGACTAGTATGGATTGCGAAACGTCATTCCATCGAGGTCACTATGAATACTGCATTACACACAACCTACAAACCAGAAACTACTCCCGGTATTAAACCTTCCCATCCATTAGATCCGCTGACCCTTGATGAGCTGGCCGAAGCTACATTGCTGCTCAGAAAAGACAAACAACTGAGTCCGTCTTGTCGTTTTCCCTATCTGCAACTGGATGAGCCTGACAAAGCCGAAGTGCTAGCGTTTGAGGCCGGCAAAGCGTTTTCACGTAAAGCGTTTGCTGTGGTGCTAGATAAGGCGACGGGGTTAATTCACGAAGCCAAAATCGATTTAATTGCTCAGCAGATTACTGAATGGAAACAGTTAGATCCTGAAGTCAGTGGCCAACCGCCAATTATGATTGAAGAGTTTTTCAGCTGTGTTGATATTGTGCAGGCGGATGAAGGCTTTCTGGCAGCAGTGAGACGTCGTGGCTTAACCGACAAAGATATTGAAAATATTCAAATCGATCCCTGGTCATTTGGTTATTACGGCGACGATGAAAAATATCGTGGCCGCCGATTGATGCGCGGTGTGGCGTTTGTACGGGATGAGATTGTTGATAACGGCTATGCCCGTCCGATTGAAGGGCTGATGGCGATAATTGATCTCAATGAAGAAAAGGTTATTGAGATAATTGATGATGGTCTCAACACCCCAGTTCCCAAAACTAAACGCAATTACGATACGCCTTCATTAGGCAAACCCCGTGAAGGACTAAAACCGTTACATATTATGCAACCGGAAGGGGTGAGTTTTTCGGTGGACGGCTGGAAGGTGGATTGGCAAAACTGGTCATTCCGGGTGGGTTATACGCCACGTGAAGGTTTGGTGTTAAATCAAATCAGCTATAAAGATGGCGAGCGTGTTCGGCCCATTATCTATCGTGCAAGTATCAATGATATGGCGGTGCCGTATTCCGATACTGCACTGAATCATTACTGGAAATGTGCTTTTGATGGTGGCGAATACGGTCTGGGTCGTATGGCCAATCAACTCGAACTGGGTTGTGATTGCCTAGGCGCGATTCGCTATTTTGATATTCCTGCCGTCGATGATCAGGGGCTGCCATTTCTGATGAAAAATGCGGTGTGTATGCATGAAGAAGACTACGGCACATTGTGGAAACATTACGAGTTTCGCAGTGAAACCTATGAAATGCGTCGTTCACGCCGCTTAGTCATCAGTTTTTTCTGCACCGTGGGCAATTATGATTACGGCTTTTATTGGTATCTTTATCAGGACGGCACGATTCAGCAGGAAACTAAACTGACCGGTATTATCCAAACCAGCGGTATGGTGCCTGGTGATAAACCCAAATTTGGTGGCATTGTCACTCCTGAGATTTACGGCCCAACCCATCAGCATTTCTTTAATGCACGACTGCATATGATGTTGGATGGCGAAAACAACTCGGTGGTCGAAACCAACTTCTCGCCAGCATCACAAGATGCCGAAACCAATCCATGGGGCAATGTATTCAAAACCGAAACCACCTTATTCAAAACCGAACTCGAAGCAACCCGTGAAGCCAATGGAGCAACTGGGCGTTTCTGGAAGATCATTAACCCTAATCTGAAAAATTCGGTCGGTAATCCACCCAGTTATAAATTGGTGGCAGAGCATAATCCGGTGATGCTGGCTGGCCCAAATAGTTTTATCGGAAAACGTGCTGGTTTTGCCAGCAGGCATTTATGGGTGACGCCTTATGATCCCAATGAAATGTATTGCTCAGGTATGTATCCCAACCAGAATAAAGGTGATGGGTTGCCATATTATGTGGCGAAAAATCGTCCGATTGAAAACACCGATATTGTGGTTTGGCATACCTATGGCCACACCCATGTCTGCAAACCGGAGGATTTTCCAATCATGCCGGTGGAGTACGTCGGCTTTTCGTTAAAACCCAACAACTTTTTTGACGGTAATCCGGCGATGGATCTGCCTAAAGATGTTGATAATCAGAGCGTCGATACGGCTGCTGCTGGCAGTTGCTGTTCAAAATAAGTCGATATTATGTTGCTGACGATGGTTGATCTGCTATGCAGCGTGATCTTTGTGATCACGCTGCATCAATGGGCATTTACCAATCAATTACTCAGCCGTCCGTTGTTATTCATCGTCGGCAACGTGGTGTTTTTGAGCGGCATGCTGCCCTGGTTTGACGCCTTGGCGCGATATTCAATCTGGTTGCATAGCGCTCAGAGTGTGATGGTGCATCATCTTGCACCTTTATTATGGATCTGTGCGTTGCAACATCAGTCAACTCGCTTGGTAACGATGAATGTAGCCAAATCACACTGGCCGTTTACGTTATTAATGAGTGGCTTTGCGATATTAACCTGGGTGTGGATGTCACCGGCGTTGCATCCACTGTTTATGCAAAGTGCTTTGTTGTATAGCGTGATGAAATGGCTGATGGCATTGAGCGGCATAGCCTTATGTTTAATGATGATACGACAACATCAACAAACAAGTTATTGGCAAAACTTAACGCTGTTCACCGTGATCATGCCGTTAGTAGTATGGGGAATGTTGATGATGGTGTTCCCCAATATGTACAGCGATACACATTCAGGACCACACCACCATCATATGATGATGAATAACCTGCCAGACTGGCTGCAGCTTTCTGCGATAGTCGATCAATCTCTGGGCGGACTGATATTTATACTCGCTGGATTAGCCTATTGGCAGACCGGAACATCAGG
>NZ_JBLWYR010000027.1:0-31377 GCF_048266885.1 Methylophaga sp. | reverse complement strand
AAAATAAATTAGTTGAAGCCCAGCGATTAGAGCAGCGCACTCGTTTTGATATTGAGATGTTGTTAGAGCTTGGCTATTGCAACGGTATCGAAAACTATTCTCGACATCTATCTACCCGTCACGCTGGAGAAGCGCCGCCAACGTTGTTTGATTACCTGCCAGATGATGCCATTCTGATTATTGATGAAAGCCACGTCATGATTCCGCAGATTGGTGCGATGTATAAAGGTGACCGTTCACGTAAAGAAACCCTAGTGAATTATGGTTTCCGTTTGCCGTCAGCTTTGGATAATCGACCACTGATGTTTGATGAATGGGAAAAGCTGGCACCGCAGACTATTTTTGTTTCAGCTACACCGGGTAAATACGAAGCGGAACATGCCGGCAATATTGTCGAGCAGGTGGTGCGCCCAACGGGGTTGATCGATCCAGAAGTGGAAATTCGCCCAGTAGGCACACAGGTCGATGATTTACTTTCCGAGATTCATAAACGCACCGCCGTCAACGAGCGGGTGTTGGTCACCACTTTGACCAAACGTATGTCCGAAGATCTCACTGATTATCTGCGTGAGCACAATGTCAAAGTGCGTTATCTGCATTCGGATATTGATACGGTTGAGCGGATGGAGATTTTGCGGGATCTGCGTTTGGGTGAGTTTGATGTATTAATAGGTATCAACTTACTCCGTGAAGGCTTGGATATTCCTGAAGTGTCGCTGGTGGCCATTTTGGATGCCGATAAAGAAGGCTTCTTGCGAAGTGACCGATCGTTGATTCAAACCATTGGCCGAGCAGCTCGGAATCTTAATGGCAAAGCGATTTTATATGCAGACAAGATTACTGGTTCAATGCAACGGGCAATTGATGAAACAGATCGCCGTCGTGAAAAACAGATTGCTCATAATTTAGAACATGGCATAACGCCAAAAGGCATTATCAAGTCGATTCGTGGTGGTATGGATGACTCGAAGAGCAAGAAAGAAGAAAATCTGCGATTCGCCCAAGTTGCCGAAGAGTATGCCAAGTATGCGGCGTTATCTCCTCAACAATTGGCGAAACGCATTCAACAGATTGAAAGTGCGATGTACAAACATGCACAAAATCTGGAATTTGAAGAAGCAGCTAAATTACGTGACGAACTTGATAAAGTGAAAAAGATGGCATTAGGACCCGTTACTCTTTAAATATAAATAGTTGCTGGGATGAGATTAGTCATCAAGAGATACCCTGTCACGAAGCGGTATAAAGCGCTTGCAAAATATGCCTGACTGCGTATAATTTCGCGCTTCACAGTAGGCACGTAGCTCAGTTGGTTAGAGCACCACCTTGACATGGTGGGGGTCGTTGGTTCGAATCCAATCGTGCCTACCAGATATATACATCAAGCACCTCTTGCAGGTGCTTTTTGGTTTTTAAGGCCTCTCGTATTGGCCACAACCAAGGATATAGCATGATTTCAATTACCCTTCCTGATGGCAGTCAACGCCAGTTCGATCACCCCGTTTCAATTCATGATATTGCCGCCGATATTGGTGCCGGTTTAGCCCGTGCTGCTCTGGCCGGTAAAGTGAATGGCAAACTGGTTGATACCAATTACGTTATTGAAGATGATGCTGAACTTGCCATCATCACCGAACGTGATGAAGAAGGGTTGGATATCATTCGTCATTCGACTTCACATCTATTAGCTCAAGCTGTAAAACAACTTTATCCAGATGCTCAGGTCACTATTGGCCCGGTCATTGATGATGGCTTTTACTACGATTTTTCCTATTCAAAAGGTTTTACACCGGAAGATTTGGAAAAGATCGAAAAACGTATGGAAGAGTTGGTTAAGCAGGATCTGCAAGTGGTGCGTGAAGAAGTCACTCGTGATGCTGCAGTCCAAATCTTCCGCGAAATGGGCGAAGAATATAAAGCTCAGATCATCGAAGATATTCCGAAAGATGAAATCCTGTCAGTGTACCGTCAAGGCGAGTTCATGGATTTATGCCGTGGACCACACGTGCCAAATACCGGCAAACTCAAAGCATTCAAATTGATGAAACTGGCCGGTGCTTACTGGCGTGGTAAATCTGAAAATGAAATGCTGCAGCGTATCTACGGCACGGCCTGGTCTGATAAAAAAGATCTGAAAGCCTATTTACATCGTTTAGAAGAAGCTGAAAAACGCGATCATCGTAAGCTAGCGAAAAGCCTGGATCTATTCCATCTGCAAGATGAAGCTGCTGGCATGATCTTCTGGCATGACAATGGTTGGCGCATTTATCGCGAAGTGGAAAAATACATTCGTGATGTGTTGGCCAATAACGGCTATCAGGAAGTACGTACTCCCCAAGTGGTCGACCGCAGTCTGTGGGAAAAATCCGGCCACTGGGACAAATTTGGTGACATGATTTTCAGCACGCATTCTGAAAATCGTGATTATGCGGTTAAACCGATGAACTGCCCGTGCCATATCCAGATTTTTAATCAAGGTCTGAAAAGCTACCGTGACTTACCTTTGCGTATGGCAGAGTTTGGTTCATGTCATCGTAATGAGCCTTCCGGTACCTTGCATGGTTTGATGCGTCTGCGTGGGTTCACTCAGGATGATGCGCATATCTTCTGTACTGAAGACCAAATTCAGTCCGAAGTGGCTACCTTTATTGATCTGCTATTTAACGTCTATGCCGATTTTGGTTTTAACGAGATTATTATCAAACTCTCAACTCGCCCGGAAAATCGGGTCGGTAGTGATGCGGTTTGGGATAAAGCCGAGCATGCACTTGAGCAAGCATTGAATGCCAAAGATCTGGACTGGGAACTGCAGCCTGGTGAAGGTGCATTCTATGGGCCGAAGATCGAATTCTCCTTAAAAGATTGTCTGGGACGGGTTTGGCAGTGCGGCACTATTCAGGTGGATTTCTCGATGCCGGGCCGTTTGGATGCAACTTATGTGGCGGATGATGGTTCCAAGCAAGTACCGGTAATGTTGCATCGAGCGATTCTTGGATCACTTGAGCGTTTTATCGGTATACTCATCGAAGAATATGCTGGCGCGTTTCCGGCATGGCTTGCACCTCGTCAGGTAATGGTCATGGGAATTACCGATAAACAGTCAGAATATGTTCAACAAATTGCCCAACAATTGAAAAATCAGGGATTTAGAGCCGATACGGACTTGAGAAATGAGAAGATTGGCTTTAAAATACGCGAGCATACATTGCGGCGCGTACCTTATCTGATCGTTGTTGGGGATCGCGAAGCACAAGAAAATGCCGTGGCAGTACGTACTCGCAAAGGCGAAGATTTAGGCGCTATGTCGCTTGAGAGCTTCGTTTCATTGCTTAAAGAAGACGTTGCTAGCCGCGGTCGAATTATTTTAGAGGATTAAAAACATCGCTACAGATCAAAAAAGGCTGAATTCTGAAATCACAGCCAAAGAAATTCGTGTAACCGATGAAAACGGTGAACAACTAGGCGTTATCTCATTGGCGAGAGCCTTGGAGTTAGCTGAAGAAGCCGAGCTCGATTTGGTGGAGATTGCCCCTCAGGCAGAACCACCAGTGTGCCGTATTATGGATTACGGCAAGTATGTGTTTGAGGCTAATAAACAAAAAGCCATTGCTAAGAAAAAGCAAAAACAGATACAAGTTAAGGAAATAAAATTCCGACCAGGGACGGAAGAGGGTGACTACCAGGTAAAACTACGCAACCTGACACGTTTCCTCGAAGAAGGTAATAAAGCCAAAGTCAGCCTCCGCTTTCGTGGACGTGAGATGGCCCATCAGGACTTAGGACTCAAACTGCTCGAAAGAGTAGCCGAAGATCTAAATGAACTGTCGGTTATTGAGCAACATCCTAAGAAAGAAGGTCGGCAAATGATTATGGTTTTGGCACCAAGTAATAAAAAATAACTATTAATTAACAATGCGGAGTTCCAAATGCCAAAATTGAAAAATCATAGCGGTGCAGCGAAGCGTTTCAAACGCACCGGTAGCGGTAAATTTAAACGCGCTCAAGCGTTTACCAGCCATATCCTGACCAAGAAAAGCACTAAGCGGAAACGCCAACTGCGTTCCACGCTGACAATCTGTAAAGCAGATCATTTGTCAGTCCGCAAATTATTGCCTCTTCTATAATTAAGGAGTATTCCAATGGCTAGAGTAAAACGTGGTGTAACAGCCCGCGCCCGTCACAAAAAAGTTATCGCACAGGCCAAAGGTTATTATGGCCGTCGCAAGAATGTTTATCGTGTAGCTGTTCAAGCAGTTACCAAAGCCGGTCAATATGCATACCGTGATCGTCGTCAGAAAAAACGTGTTTTCCGTACACTGTGGATTGCACGTATCAACGCTGCTGCACGTGAATGCGGAATGTCTTACAGCCGTTTGATTGATGGTCTAAAAAAATCATCTATTGAAATCGATCGTAAAGTATTGGCAGATATCGCTTATCACGACTCTGCTGCATTTGCTGCTATTGCTGCAAAAGCAAAGGCGGCTTTGGCTAACTAATCAATCGGTTCGCTTTAGCGAATCTCATTATTAGTTGCACATTAAAGGGCCGTTGATGACGGCCCTTTTTTATTTCTGATTGATCCTCAGGTGGAGGAAATATGGCTGAACTGTCATCACAGTTGCTGGCATTAAAAGATATTGTTGAGGCAGCAAAGACCGCGATTCAAAACGCGACGGATGCTAAAACCTTGGACAACGTTCGGGTCGAATATCTAGGTAAAAAAGGCTTGATTACGGGATATGTGAAAGAACTGGGTAATCTCAGCGCTGAAGAACGACCTTTAATTGGTAAGGAAGTGAATCTCGCCAAGCAAGAAGTCGCTGGTCTGACTGAAGCACGCACCAAAGTTTTAGCCGAACAAGCCATGCAAGCTGCATTAGCTGCCGAAACTGTGGACGTCACGTTACCTGGTCGTAATGCTGAAGTCGGTGGTCTGCATCCAGTCACACGTACTCTGCAACGTATCGAACAATATTTCCGTCAAATCGGTTTTCAAATTGCTGAGGGTCCGGAAATTGAAGACGGTGATCATAATTTCACCGCATTGAATATCCCTGAAAGTCATCCAGCGCGCGCGATGCACGATACCTTTTATTTCAACGCAGAAATGTTGTTGCGTACTCATACCTCACCGGTACAGATCCGAGTGATGGAAGAACAGCAACCACCGTTGCGTATTATTGCCCCAGGTCGGGTATACCGCTGTGATTCGGATTTAACGCATACCCCGATGTTCCATCAAGTAGAAGGTTTAATGGTTGACGAAAA
Source organism: Methylophaga sp. (assembly GCF_048266885.1). Classification (GTDB taxonomy): domain Bacteria; phylum Pseudomonadota; class Gammaproteobacteria; order Nitrosococcales; family Methylophagaceae; genus Methylophaga. The sequence continues at coordinate 26,106 of NZ_JBLWYR010000027.1, read as the reverse complement.
TGTCAGCTTTACCGATCTGAAAGGCATTCTGGCTGACTTTCTGCAGGCGTTTTTTGAAAAACCACTGAATGTACGTTTCCGTCCTTCTTATTTCCCGTTTACCGAACCATCAGCAGAAGCAGATATTGAATGTGTGATCTGTGGTGGCGAAGGCTGCCGTGTTTGTAGTCATACCGGTTGGCTGGAAGTTTTAGGTTGCGGCATGGTGCATCCTAAAGTATTCGAGCACGTCAATATTGATAGTGAAAAATATTTGGGTCTGGCATTTGGTATGGGCGTTGAACGCCTGGCGATGCTGCGTTATGGCGTTAATGATCTGCGATTATTTTTTGAGAACGATCTGCGCTTCCTGCGTCAGTTCAAATAGGATAGGAAGTTCGCCATGAAATTAAGCGAAAATTGGCTACGTGAATGGGTTAATCCTGATTTCGATGTGCAGGTGATTGCCGAGAAACTGACCCAGGCGGGTTTGGAAGTTGATTCTGTATCTCCCGTTGCTGGTGATTTCTCAGGCGTATTGGTTGGACAAGTGAAATCGGTTGTTGCGCATCCGGATGCCGACAAATTGCGTGTCTGTGAAGTGGATGTTGCCGGTGATGAGTTATTGCATATTGTTTGTGGCGCCAGCAACGTTCGCGAAGGTTTGAAAATTCCGGTTGCTGTTATCGGTGCCGTGCTGCCCGGCGATTTCAAAATCAAACAAGCCAAACTGCGTGGTGTGCCTTCATTTGGTATGTTGTGTTCCGCTAAAGAGCTCGGCCTCGCTGAATCCTCTGAAGGTCTGCTGGAGTTATCGGAAGACGCTCCAGTTGGTAAAGACATTCGGGATTACTTGGCGTTAAATGATTTCACTATCGAAGTCGACTTAACACCTAACCGCAGTGATTGTCTTGGGGTTGCTGGTATTGCACGTGAACTGGGTGTGATTAGTCGCACCAATCTAACACCGGTCATCATCAATGATATCGCTGCAACTGTTCAGACAACTTTTCCAGTTTCGGTCGAAGCCAAACAAGCCTGTCCGAATTATATTGGCCGGGTAATTGAAAATATTAATCCTGATGCCAAAACACCTTTATGGATGCAGGAAAAACTGCGCCGCAGTGGTTTGCGTTGTATCAGTCCAGTGGTCGATATCACCAATTATGTGATGCTGGAACTCGGTCAGCCGATGCATGCTTTTGACCTGCAAAAATTACAACAAGCCATTGCCGTGCGCTTTGCTAAAGCTCATGAAAAACTGACGTTGTTAGACGGTCAGCAAGTTGAGATTGCCGAACAAACACTGATTATTGCAGATGCTTCTGGACCATTGGCGCTTGCAGGCATTATGGGCGGCGATGCGTCGGCAGTGGATTCTGCTACAAGCTCATTGTTCCTTGAAGCAGCTTTTTTTGCGCCCGATGCTATCGCCGGCCAAGCTAGAAGTTATGGATTGCACACCGATTCATCTCATCGCTTTGAACGTGGAGTTGATCCCGAATTGGCACAGCAAGCAATGCAACGTGCCACCAGCTTGATTCTGGAGATTGTCGGTGGTCAGGCAGGCCCGCTTACTATTGTCAGTGAAGAAAGTGCGTTACCTGAAACGCCACAAATCCTACTACGTGCAAATCGAATTAAACGCGTATTGGGAATTGAGATCGAAGCTGCTGAAGTAGAAGAACAGCTGACACGATTGGGGCTGGAAGTTACACAAGTTAGAGAAGGTTGGCTGGTTATTGTGCCAAGTTTCCGGTTTGATATTAATATTGAAGTCGATTTGATTGAAGAGTTGGGTCGTCTTTACGGCTATGATCGCTTACCGCAAACCCGTCCCGAAATCAGTGTATTGCCAGGTGCAATATCTGAACAACAGCTTGCAACAGAACGACTACAAAACCTATTGGTAGATCGGGGTTATTTTGAAGCGATCACCTACAGTTTTGTTGATCCGACTATGCAACGGCATTTTGCTGATAGTGAAATGGAACCTATCAAATTAGCCAACCCGATTTCTGCTGATTTGTCAGTGATGCGTCATTCACTTTGGCCGGGTCTGGTGCAAGCGATGGTTTATAACCTGAATCGTCAACATGATCGCATTCGTTTATTTGAAGTCGGTCGTGTGTTCCGTGGTGAATTGGCCAATATCGATCAAGATCAATGTATTGGTGGATTAGTCTACGGTGATGTTAATCCAGAACAATGGGCTGAAAAAGACCGTAAAGTTGATTTTTTTGATGTTAAAGCTGATGTCGAAGCGTTATTGGCATTGGGTAATGGCAAAGTCGAGTTTCGCGCCGAAACACATCCAGCATTGCATCCCGGTCAATCCGCGCGCATCTATCAAGATGGCCAAGCGGTTGGTTGGATTGGGGCCTTACATCCAAAACTGAATAAACCATTAGGCTTTAGTGGTAAAGCTTATGTTTTTGAATTGGCATTGGCGGTTTGCTTACAATCCGCCATTCCAAAATTTACCGCTCTGTCACGTTATCCTGCTATTCGCAGGGATCTTGCATTAGTCGTCGACAACTCAGTTGTTGCCTTTGAAATAGAGCATTGCCTGAAAGGCATTGAGTCTGATATTCTTAAGGCAATTCAATTGTTTGACGTTTATTCTGGAGATGGTGTCGAGCTTGGTAAGAAGAGTATTGCGGTCGCCTTCCATCTTCAACATGGTGAGCGAACCATGACCGACGATGAAGTCGATGCATTAATGTTACAAATTACCCAGAAGTTACAAAGCGATCTGGGTGCGATGGTCAGAACCTAACGTCGGTTCAATAATAAGAATAGAGGTAAAGAATGGCACTTACTAAAGCCGATATGACTGAACAACTGTATGAAGAGTTGGGATTTAATAAACGTGAAGCAAAAGAACTGGTTGAAATGTTCTTTGAAGAAATCCGTGGTGCACTTGAAGAAGGTGATCAAGTGAAACTATCAGGGTTTGGTAATTTTGAACTGCGCGACAAAAATGAACGGCCTGGCCGTAACCCAAAAACGGGTGAAGAAATTCCAATCACTGCCCGTCGTGTTGTTACTTTCCGTCCTGGCCAAAAACTGAAAGCAAGGGTGGACAGTTATGCTAGAGGCGAGTAATAACAACGAATTACCGGCAATACCTGGTAAACGCTACTTTACCATTGGTGAAGTCAGCGAATTATGTGGTGTTAAACCGCATGTATTACGTTACTGGGAACAAGAATTTACTCAGTTAAAACCGGTTAAACGTCGAGGTAATCGCCGTTATTACCAGCGCCATGATGTGGTGTTGATCCGTGAAATTCGTGGCCTGCTTTATGAACAAGGTTTTACCATTGGTGGCGCGCGCCAACAATTGGAAACCGAACATAAACCTGAAGCAACGCATAGTAATGAAAACCGTAAACAACTGATTGATGAAATGCTGAAAGAGCTAGAACAAATTCGTACGATTCTGGCTTAATACGTTATAATTTCACTGTTTTGTTGCTTGTCGGGGCATGGCGCAGCCTGGTAGCGCACTTGCCTGGGGGGCAAGGGGTCACAGGTTCAAATCCTGTTGTCCCGACCATATGCAACTTTAATATCATCACAACGCTCTTAATGGGCGTTGTTTTGTTTCTGCCGTTTGAAAATCTCAGGATACTTCCATGCAATTCAATAACCTTGGTAATAGCGATTTAAATGTCAGTCAAATTTGTCTGGGCACAATGACTTATGGTGAACAGAATACCCAACAGGAAGCATTTGAACAGCTTGATTACGCTATTGCACAGGGTATTAACTTCATAGATACTGCAGAGCTCTATGCTATTCCTCCCAAGGCAGAAACCTATGGCGCCACTGAAGCGATTATTGGTAATTGGTTAGCGAAACGCGGTCGTCGTGATGATTTGGTTCTCGCTAGTAAAATTGCTGGACCAGGAGCCGATTGGGTAGGCCATATTCGACAGGGCAACTCGCGATTTGATGATAAAAATATCAGCGAAGCGTTAGACAATAGTTTGCAGCGGCTGCAAACAGATTATCTGGATTTGTATCAATTACATTGGCCTGAACGACAAACCAATTATTTTGGCAAATTGGGTTATCAACATGATTCTTCTGATGAAGACATGACGCCAGTAGTTGAAACTTTGCAGGCTCTGGAAAAGCAGATCAAAGCCGGTAAAATCCGTTATATCGGTCTATCTAATGAGACCCCATGGGGAATGATGCAGTTTATTTCGGTGGCAAAATCCATGAACCTGCCAGTCATAGCCTCAATTCAAAATCCTTACAGTCTGTTGAATCGAACCTATGAAATTGGCTGTGCAGAAATTAGCTATCGTGAAAATATACCGTTATTGGCGTATTCACCACTCGGCTTTGGTGTGTTAACGGGTAAATATTTACAGAATAATGCACCTGCTACAGCTCGAATGAGTTTGTGGCCGCATTACGCCCGTTACAGCAATCCACAAGCAGTAAAAGCAACCCAAACTTATGTGGATTTAGCGAAACAACATCAATTGGATCCTGCGCAGATGGCATTAGCTTATGTAAATAGTCGTGCATTTGTGGTGGCTACTATCATTGGTGCGACCAATATGCAGCAATTAAAGACCAACATAGGTAGTGAGCAATTAATGCTTAGCGATGAAGTTGTTACGGCAATTGAGGAGATCCATAAAGCCATTCCAAATCCAGCGCCGTAACTTACATTTCAGAATTGTGCGCTAGCTCAGGTTAAGGCGCACGAGGCTATGGTAGTTTATGTTTTTGGTTAATATTGCTGATATAAACTGCCGTTGATCTATTTGGCCGTTCATGTATCGGTATTCTCTGCTTAGAAATTCAGGTATCTGGCAACATGGATAGTCAATCCTTATATACCGTGCTTATCGTCGATGACGATCCCGTCACGCGTTTATTGATGAAACAATCACTTCAGGATCCGACTCTATCCATTATTGAAGCTGAAAATGGCGAAAATGCAATCAAATTATTTGCCGAATATTTACCGGACATTACATTATTAGATGTTTCCATGCCAGGCATGGATGGATTTACCTGCTGTCGTCAGTTACGTTTACTTCCCAAAGGTCAACAAACAGCTATTGTTATGGTGACAGTACATGATAGGGCCGATGATATTGAAAAAGCCTTTGCAGCAGGGGCGACTGATTTCATTACCAAGCCATTTAAATGGCCGTTATTTGCCCATCGTATTCGTTATATTCTCAAAGCCAATTCAACCCTACGAGAACTCAGTCAGAGTCGTTCTAAACTGGCTAAAGCTCAGGAAATTGCCCATCTTATCTATTGGGAATGGGATTTTAAGCAACCAGAAATTCAATGTAGTGCCGATCTGCCCCGATTATTAGGTATTGAAAATACCTCACAACCAGTAACTTTCAAGCAGATCCTCCGCCACATTTATGTGGAAGATAGACCTTTATTTAAACAGGCTTTACGTCGAGCTATTCAGCAAAAACATGCTTACGATATTGAATATCGTATTCAGTCAGATAAGGGCCAAATTTTTTACCTGCATGAACGAACGGAAATTACTGAAGATTACGATGGTTGGAAAATTATTGGCACCTTGCAAGACATCACCTCGCTTAAACAATCAGAACAAGAAATCGCGTATTTTACCTATTACGATACCCTGACAGATCTGCCAAATCGGCGACTGTTTATTGAACAGCTGGAAACGGCTATTGCCAGAGCCCGGCATAAACAACATTCGTTAACCTTGATGTTTATCGATCTGGATCACTTTAAACATATTAATGATACTTATGGTCACCAGGTTGGTGACGCATTGCTGTGTGAAGCTGCAGCGAGAATTAAAGATTGCTTACGGGATGCTGATTTAATTGCGGTTAGCAAAGACAAAGATGACCGCGTTGCACGTTTTGCAGGCGATGAATTCACCGTGATGCTGACCAATATCGATAATGTGGATGTATTGGCCAATATTGCCCAGCGGATTGTGGCGAAATTTGAAAAGTCTTTCGACATCAAAGGGCACAATGTATTCAGTACTGTGAGCATTGGTATCGCCATATTTCCTGAAGATGGCGATAACGTTCAGGCATTGATGCAACATGCTGATGTGGCGATGAATCATGCCAAAGAATTGGGACGCAATAATTACCAGTTTTTCTCAGCTGAAATGAATGATTATCTTTATGAGCGCTTGCAAACGGAACAGGATTTGCGTCAAGCGCTGGAACGTAATGAATTTCTGTTGTTTTACCAGCCACAGATTGATGTGCAATCTCAGAAGATTATTGGTTTTGAAGCCTTACTACGTTGGTTACATCCGATTAAAGGGTTACTCGGACCATTAACATTTATAGATGTCGCCGAAAAGACCGGTTTGATTTTAGTTATTGGTGAATGGGTATTAAACCAAGCCTGTTTACAAACTCGAGAATGGCAGCAAAGATTTGGTACGCAATGGCGCGTTTCGGTGAACCTTTCTGCCATGCAATTTAATCAGCAGTTACTTCTTGAGCAAATAGGACAAAGTTTGAAGGCGTCGGAATTACCAGCTGAATCACTGGAATTGGAAATAACGGAAACCGCGATGCTTAAGGACGTTATGGAAACTATACCGCTATTAAAAGCATTAAAAGATATGGGGGTTGGACTGGCTATTGACGATTTTGGCACTGGGTATTCATCACTGAGTTATTTGAAAAACTTCCCCATTAATACACTCAAAATTGATAAAAGTTTTGTAGATGAAATCGTCGAGAATCCAAAAGACGCAGCTATTGCTCGAACCATTGTTCAGCTAGCAGAAAACCTTGGTTTGAGAACCATTGCCGAAGGTGTTGAAACGATTGAACAAGTAGAAATGCTGACCAATATGGGGTGCCAAGAGTTACAAGGATATTACTTTAGTAAACCACTTCCTGTTAGTGAGGTTGAGCGTCTTTTGGTAAATGGCAATGAACTGAAAAATTCTTAACGTTTTTTGGTTGGCATTTTGACTACATCCTGTTCATCTTCATAACGATCCAGCATACCAATATCCAAAACGGGTGAGGCATCAATATGCTGTGCATCCATCATTTGTGCAACCCGCTTTAAAGCCGACATAATCATCGCCTGTTCCCACTCATCTAATTTACTAAATTCGCGGGTAAAACGATCTTGTAATGGAATAGGCGCGCTTTTTAACGTCTCTGTTGCGGTCTCAGTCAGATAGGCGTGTACTTTACGTTTATCCGATTGAGAACGCTGCCGATAAACCAGTCCACGTTTTTCCAATCGATCCAATATTGTTGTCACCGTTGCCTGACTTAAACTCATTTCCTGAGCTAATTCTCCAATTGTCACTTGTCCTTTATCACGTAGCGTTTGCAATAAAAGGATTTGCGGCGCAGTCAGTCCAGTAGTTTTGGCCAAATATTTGGAATGTAGATCAGTGGCGCGGATAACCCGCCGCAATGCAATAAGCACTTCTTCAATATGATTCAACAGGTGTTCCCTTTGCTCTTTATTTAGACCAAGTGCGTCGATAGTTTCAGTATTAATTTGAATTGAATTCAACATATTTTCCCACGTTTTTAAATAAATAGTTCAACTTGGGGCAGACCGCTTTTCCTGTTGTATTGGCTTAAAGCCAGCGTTTCATGAAGATTTTTTTAAAGCCATCAAACTATAAAGCAGTTTAAAAAGTGGTCTGGACTTTTAATTTGTTTAGTGTACTATATATTTAGATTCTGTCATCTGCAAGTCATAAATATATGATTATATTAATTAAAGGCAATATTGACGGGGTTTAAGGATTTTTATAACTCACTAAGTATTTAGTGCCATAAACATTAGAGTTGATTGTAAATATGACCCAAGCTAACCCAGCCCCTTTATCTATAGAGTTGATGCAACCAACAGCAGAGTTGGGTGCGGCCGTACATAAACTTATTTCTGAATGCCCGCCATTGGATACTAATTCAATGTATTGCAACTTGCTGCAAAGCAGTCATTTTGCTGAAACAGCTGTTGCTGCTCTAATTGACGGCGAATTGGTTGGCTTCATTTCCGGTTATCGCATTCCAAAACGCCCCGAAACTCTATTTATATGGCAGGTTGCCGTTGGCGAAAAGGCTCGGGGACAAGGGCTTGCAGGAAGAATGCTTAAAGAAATTCTGTCGCGTGAACAAAACCGCGATATCAAACGTATTGAAACGACGATAACCCCTGATAACAAAGCCTCATGGGGATTATTTGAAAGTCTAGCTCGTAAGCTGGATACCGAAATTAGTAGCAGCGTGATGTTTGATCGCAAACAACATTTTGCCGATCAGCATGATACTGAAATGTTAGTCAAAGTCGGACCGTTCAAACCTATAGCTTAATTAATACCGAATTCAGGTCAGCGATGGCCACATTTTCACAGGAGAGAAAAGCGAATGAAAATTTTTGAAGAGATCGAATCAGAAGTGCGTTCATATGCCCGCGCGTTCCCTCGTTTATTTGACAAGGCCCAAGGCGAGTTAATTTACGATGATGACGGCAATGAATATATAGACTTTCTGGCCGGTGCTGGTTCGCTCAACTATGGCCACAATCATCCGTTATTTAAAGAAAAACTGATTGAATACATTCAACGTGATGGAATTACTCAGGGCCTGGATTTACATACTCGTGCCAAAGGTGAATTTTTAGAAAGCTTTAACGAGAATATTTTGAAGCCGCGTGATCTGGACTACATTGTCATGTTTACCGGTCCTACCGGGACTAATGCGGTTGAAGCAGCATTAAAAATAGCGCGTAAGAAAACCGGTCGTGAAAATATCATTTCGTTTACTAATGGCTGGCATGGTCAAAGCCTGGGCGCCTTATCGGTGACAGGTAACTCAACCCACCGTGGTGGTGCTGGTATCGCCTTACATGGTTCAACCCGTATTCCCTATGATGGTTATTTAGGTGATGATTTTGATACCACTAATCTGCTCGACAAAATGTTGTCGGATTCAAGTAGTGGTGTTGATAAGCCAGCAGCAGTAATTGTTGAAACTGTTCAGGGCGAGGGTGGTATTAACGCTGCTTCAATGACTTGGTTACAAAGCCTTTCAGAAATCTGCAAACGCCATGAAGTATTGCTGATTGTTGATGATATTCAGGCTGGTTGTGGCCGTACTGGTACCTTCTTCAGTTTCGAAGAAGCAGGTATTTACCCTGACATTGTTACTTTATCGAAATCATTGAGTGGTTACGGTCTGCCATTTGCTGTCGTGCTGATGAAACCTGAAGTAGATCAATGGTCTCCGGGTGAGCACAACGGTACATTCCGTGGTAATAACCATGCGTTTGTCACCGCGAAAGCAGCTTTAGACTACTTCTGGAAAGACGATAAATTTGCCAAAGAAGTACAGCGTAAAGGCCAGTATATTGCTGACCGAGTTGATGCCATTGTGGCCAAATACGGTGAAGGTAACTTCAACTCACATGGTCGTGGCATGTTCCGTGGTATCAATTGTGTCAGTGGTGAATTAGCTGGCCAGATTACCCGTAAATGTTTCCAAAACGGCTTGATTATTGAAACCAGTGGTGCTGATGATCATGTCGTTAAGTTCTTATGTCCGCTGACCATCACCGATGAAAACCTGAAAAAAGGCATCGATATTCTCGAAAAAGCGATTAAAGAAGTCTGTGATAAAGCAGACAGCATTCCGGAAGAGAAAGACTTTTTTGAAGGTGATTATTCTGTCAGTGACGAAGCCAGCAAATCCGATACGTTTGAACCTGCCAGCAAAAAAGCGGCAAGTTAATCAGCTCGGCACTATCTATCTTCACAATCCAGTGATCGGTTTTCCGATCACTGGCTGTTGAAAAGCATTTATAGAGGACAAAATCATGATCGTAAGACAACTACAAGAAGCTCAATCAACCTCTCGCCGGATCGTGTCACCAGACGGCAACTGGGAAAGCACCCGTATGTTATTGAAAGATGACAATATGGGATATTCATTCCATATCACCACTATTTATGCTGGTGCCGATTTCCGTATGCACTACCAGAATCATCTTGAATCGGTTTATTGCATCAGTGGTGAAGGTGAAGTGGAGACACTGGATGATGGCAAGGTCTACAAAATCACGCCTGGTACCTTATACAACCTTGATCAGCATGATCGCCATATCCTGCGTGCGTTTAAAGAGCTTCATCTGGCCTGTGTATTCAATCCACCATTAAATGGCAAAGAAGTTCACAACGCTGAAGGTGCTTATGAGTTAGACGCCGAAACAGTCACTGAATAACAGGCAATGCAGCCTTTCCGGTTTGGTCCGGAGTACAACGAATTAACAGAGAGTAGATATGCAATTTCATACGGTAGAAAAAATAGGCGGCACCTCCATGAGCGACTATGTCGCGGTGCGCGACAATATTATTCTGAAACCGGTTCATAACGAGTCAATTTACAATCGTGTGTTTGTTGTTTCAGCTTATGGTGGTATTACTAACCTTTTGCTAGAGCATAAGAAAAATGGTACATCAGGCGTTTACGCCGAGTTTGCCAATAGCTTGAATGATGACAGCTGGAAAGAAGCAATGGAAAAGCTTAAACACGAGATTTTTTCTATCAACCAGCAATTGTTTAAAGATAAAAAAACCTTAAAACAAGCCAATGACTTTATTGGCGAACGGCTTGAAGACGCAGAAAGGGTACTGGCAGATTTACAACGCCTTTGTCAGCACGGTCATTTTGCGTTGGATATGCATTTGGCAACAGTTCGTGAAATGTTGGCCAGCATCGGTGAAGCGCACAGTGCTTGGAATACAGCAACATTACTGAAAAAAGATAAGATCAATGCTCGTTATGTTGATTTAACCGGTTGGCAGACTGACAAGCACATGAAACTTGATGAGCGTATTGATAAGGCCTTTGCCAAAATTGATCTCAGTAAAGAGTTACCCATTGTGACCGGTTATGCGCATAGCGATGATGGTCTGATGTCGACCTTTGATCGTGGTTACAGCGAAATGACGTTTAGCCGTATCGCGGTGCTGACTAATGCCAATGAAGCAATTATTCATAAAGAGTTCCATTTAAGCAGTGCTGATCCACGTCTGGTAGGCGAAGACAATGCGGTACCGATTGGCAGGACCAATTACGATGTTGCTGATCAATTAGCCAATCTGGGTATGGAAGCCATTCACCCTAAAGCGGCAAAAGGCTTACGGCAGAATAATATTCCGTTAAGGGTAAGAAACACTTTTGAACCTGAACATGCCGGAACATTAATTACCGGTGACTACATTAGCAGCAAGCCTTGTGTGGAAATTATCGCTGGATGCAAACATGTTTATGCTTTTGAATTATTCGACCAGGATATGGCGGGTAATATTGATGTTTATGATCGTGAAATCCTGGCTCAAATACGCAAAAACAAAGCGCATATCATTTCCAAAGATATCAATGCTAATACGATTACCCATTATCTGACGGCTAGCTTGAAGAATATTCGCCGTATCCGGGAAGCGTTGCAAGAACAGTTTCCAGAAGCAGAAATTAATCAGCAGAAAGTGGCCATTGTGTCGGCGATTGGTAGCGATATGAAAATCCCTGGCATTCTGGCACGTACGGTCAGTGCTTTGGCTGAGAAAAATATCAGTGTATTGGCCATGCATCAGTCAATGCGTCAGGTGGATATGCAATTTATTATTGATGAAGATGACTATGCAGATGCCATTAAAAATCTGCACAGCTATCTAGTAGAGGTTCATGATCACGGCAGAGCCATATGCCTGGCGTCTTAATTGTTGTATGCCAGATGTGTTTGTACTACTGGAAAATGACTAGTTAGAACGGGATTACAGAAGTTTTTATATCTTGTTGCTTAACTCTCTTAAACCCGCCTGATGGCGGGTTTATTGTTTCAGGCCCGCTAATAAATCTTTTTTCATTCCTTTACTAAACGGGTCTTTACCAAACCAGATGTCGAAATACACTTCACCAAGTAGCGAGTTATTACTTTGACTTAGTTGCTGACCATTTTTAAATAAACGCAAACCCAGATCAGATGAAAACCGAATATCGTAACGATCACCTTGTTTGGCTTCCTGATATCCGGCGTTAAAATCCGTTAATGCTGTCTCAATGGCATCAAAAGTTTGTTTATCCAGATTGCGCTTAAGCAATTCAACGGAAGATTTCTGAAAGTCTTCTGCATCAAAACTACGTTTATAAATAAAAGATAATTGTATCGGAAGACTGGTTAAATCGGATGTGGCATTGCATTCTTCACGATATAACGCCACATCACCCAAGTTGAATAACATGACTTTAATGGGTACAGCTGAGCACTGCTGAAGCGTAGTTGTTTCGAGTTGAATTTCTGACTCAAAACTGTTGGCATTTGCGAGTTGTAAAGGTATTAACAGCATCCATAAAACGTGTTTATTCACAAATTACCCCGGATTTTTCTGAGTGAATAACCAATGATGGGCAGGTATTGATAAAAGCCATCCACGCCATCCCAGAAATCTTGATGTAAAATTATTTTGCCGTCTCTATCAAAACGTAATTGACTGATACCGATCGATTGACTATCAACTTTCTTACCCATTACCGTAAATTGCATGCGCATTATCCAGCGCACATAAATGTCCTGTTTACTGAGAGCAATATCTTCTATTTCTACTTCCAACTGGTCCACTTGTTGACCAGTTTGTTGCATGTATTCAATCAGTTCATTTCTATCTGTGATAGTGCGAAAGGTATCATTGAAATAAAGTGTTTCAGCATAGGTTTCGCGGATAATAGACTCTATATCGCCATGTTGAGCCTTATTAAATATCTCTATAAATCCATTGGCGGCTTCAGTCTTATCTACTGGAAGTGTGCCTTCAACAGCAAGAGCTTCACGGTAATCTTTTAAATAGGCGCTTTGCATGTTGTTTCCACTACAGGCTGTTAACAAAATTAAGAATGGCGCTGACCACGCTAATCTTGATTGAACGATTTTTTTGAGCATGGTGACGTTTCCGTTCTTTTTGTTTGTATCATTCATCAGAACGTATCGTTTGTGAAAACGGGGTGAAGAGGCATCAACTATTCTTCACATTCAATTCACACTTTGCTGATTAAGCTGTAGTTCATGTTCAAAGAGACATTCAATGAAATCAATTCGACAATGGTTTGACAATGGTGAAGCCAGTTTTTCTGCAGCCCAAGCGGCTAACGCAGATAATGGTATTGATTGGCTGAGAGTCATCCCTTTTATCGTTATGCATTTGGCTTGTCTGGCGGTAATTTTTGTAGGGATTTCAACGGTTGCGGTGGTTACAGCAATCTCTTTATATCTAATAAGAATGTTTGCCATTACCGCTTTTTATCATCGATATTTTTCCCACAAATCGTTTAAAACTTCCCGACCAGTTCAATTTATCTTTGCTTTGATTGGCGCGAGTGCAACTCAGCGTGGTCCTTTATGGTGGTCAGCACATCATCGGCTGCACCATCGTCACGCTGATCAAGCCGCTGACCCTCATTCCCCCAAACAAGGTTTTCTGTGGAGTCATATGGGCTGGTTTCTCTCTGGTAAACATTATCAGGCTGATTATAGTTTGGTTCCGGATTGGAAAAAGTTTGCCGAGCTACGATGGTTAGATCGTTTTGATTTAATTGCTCCGGTTTTGTTGGCTGTAATGTTATTTGTAAGTGGTGTTTTGTTAGAAAAATTTGCTCCTGGGCTTGGAACGAACGGATGGCAGATGCTGGTGTGGGGCTATTTTATTTCAACGGTAGTGTTGTTACATGCAACCTTGCTGATAAATTCCATGGCCCATCGCATTGGTAAGAAACGTTACCAAACCGGTGATGAAAGTCGGAATAATCTTCTTTTAGCACTGATTACTCTCGGAGAAGGCTGGCACAATAATCACCATCATTATCCTGTTTCAGTTAGACAGGGGTTTTACTGGTGGGAAGTTGATATTAGCTATTACATATTAAAGGCTATGCAAAAGTCTGGGCTTATCTGGGATCTACGCACGGTGTCGCTGGAAAAACGAGAAAGTCAGAAAATTATCCCAAGGACGGGAGTATGAAAATTGCGATTGTAGGTGCAGGCATATCAGGTTTGACCTCAGCATATTACTTGGCAAAACAACACCAAGTTACCGTGTTTGAAGCCGGCAACTATTTAGGCGGACATACTGACACACATTCTGTAGAAATTGCTGGCAAAGTCGTTAATGTGGATACCGGCTTTATCGTTTTTAACGAACAAAACTATCCGAACTTCAGCCGATTGTTATCAGAACTGAATGTATCCAGTCAGCCGACCGAGATGAGTTTCAGTGTTAGTAATACCAAATCGGGTCTGGAATATAATGCTACTGATGTGAATAAATTGTTTTGTCAGCGTCGTAACTTACTAAATTTTCGTTTTTACCGGATGTTATGGGACTTGCTGCGATTTTATCGTGAAGCACCCCGGTTACTTAATGATGAGGACGATGGGCTAACCCTTGGCCAGTATCTGACCATTAATAATTACAGTGAAATATTTATTAATGATCATTTGATCCCAATGGCATGTGCATTATGGTCAGGGCCTTCGATGTCCGTGGTGGATTTTCCAGCACAGTATTTCATCCGATTTATGCACAACCATCATATGTTATCGCTGACCAATCGTCCTCAGTGGCGGGTAGTCACTGGCGGTTCAAAAACCTATGTTGATGCTTTAGTTCGACAATCCGATGCCGAGTTTATTACTGGCTCACCAGTGCAACGAATTGAACGTCATCTGCATGGCGTGACACTCACCGTGCATGGCGAAAAAAGCCATTTCGACAAAGTGATTATAGCGGCGCATGCTGATCAGGCATTACGTATGTTAGACCAACCGAGTGAAACGGAAGTGGCTGTTTTGGGAGGGATTGGTTTTCAAGATAATGAAATGCATCTGCATACCGATGTCAGCTTACTACCGGAAAATCCTCATGCTTGGGCCAGTTGGAATGTCAGAGTTGGGCCAGAATTAAAACAGCAATGCACCGTGAGTTATCACATGAACACATTGCAGAATTTGAGCTGCTCAGAAGACTTAATTGTTTCCTTAAATTCCGGGCAGTCAATTGATCCCAAAAAAGTACTAGTACATCGTCGTTACGCGCATCCTATATACAATCTTTCTACGTTAAACGCTCAGCGTCGCTGGGATGAAGTGACAGATCTACAACATACTTTTTATTGCGGCGCTTATTGGGGCTGGGGATTTCATGAAGACGGCGTGAGCAGTGCACTGCGCGTCATTAATGCCCTCGAAAATTCTCAATCTGGAGTGGCCAATGTTGCTTGATGGGATTTATCGCGGCTGGGTGCATCATCAACGGCATCTGCCAAAAAATCATGAATTTCAGTATCCATTGGCCATGCTAATGCTGGATCTGGATGAATTGCAGACGCATTTTAAACGCTCACATTTTTGGTCATTGGAACGATTTAATCTGATCAGTTTTTATCGCAAAGATTATCTGCAATCTGAACAAGCGGATTTAAAACAGGCCGTTGTGGATTTAATTCAGCAGCGTAGTGGTGAGATGTTCACCGGCAACGTAAAAATACTCACTCATCCACGTTACTTGGGGTTTATTTTTAATCCTGTCACCTTCTATTTTTGTTTCGAGCAGCTACAACTTAAGTTTATTGTCGCCGAAATTAACAATACGCCTTGGAATGAGCGTTATGCCTATGTATTAAAAGTAGACCAACAACAAAGTCAGCCCTGGCGTTTTGATTTTGATAAGCAATTCCATATTTCACCCTTTATGCCAATGGATATTCAGTATCACTGGCGTTTTCAGCTGGATAAAGATGCCATTAACATCAACATGGTGTTATTACGCGAAGGTGAGCGTCAGTTTGATGCCACATTACAGGCTGATTTTCAGCCAATGACAGCTAAGTCTATGCGCTGGTTGCCCATTCGATATCCACTGCAAACCCTGAGAGTAGTAATGCGTATTTACTGGCAGGCTTTACGTTTATGGGGCAAACATACTCCAACCTTTAGTCATCCTGATCAACAGACCGAAACAGTGACCCAACCCGTAATACCTCATGGAGATGATAAATGAGTAAATCGGCCGTTATTGAGACGCAAAATGGCAAAATCAGCCGGCTGTCGAAACTCTATGAGAAAGCAGTAATCCGTCAACTGAGTAGAATTCAGAAAGGTTGTATTCATTTACATACTGCCGGTGAAGTATATGAACTGGGCGATCCACAGGCTGACTTATCGGTCAGCCTAACGGTTTATGATCGGCATTTTTTTGAATCGGTTGTGCAAGGCGGTAGTGTTGGCGCTGCAGAATCCTATATGCTGGGCGACTGGCATTGCAGTGATTTAACCGTTTTGGTGCGAATACTGGTTCGTAATCAATCATTAACTGATGAATTGGAACAAGGCTTTGCTCGAATTACCGGTGCATTATTGAAAGGTTTTCACTGGTTAAATCGCAATAGTCGCAGTGGCAGTCGCAAAAACATTTCTGCTCATTATGATCTGGGCAATGATTTATTTGAATTGTTTCTTGATAAAGACTGGATGATGTATTCATCCGGGATTTATTACACGGGCAACGAATCATTGGAAACCGCGCAACAGCAAAAATTGGCGAGGTTATGTGACAAGCTGGATTTACAACCGTCCGATCATCTTCTGGAGATTGGTACCGGCTGGGGTGGTTGTGCGGTATTTGCTGCTCAACATTACGGCTGTAAAGTCACGACAACAACAATTTCCAGACAGCAATATGACTATGCCGTTCAGCGTGTGGAACAAGCGGGTCTCACCAATCAGATAACAGTTTTGCTTGAAGATTATCGTGATCTACAAGGGCAATATAACAAGTTGATATCGATTGAGATGGTTGAAGCGGTAGGACATCATTATATCGATGGCTATTTTCAACGCTGTGCAGATTTATTAACTTCAGATGGCTTAGCTATTATTCAAGCTATCACGCTTGAAGATCATCGTTACGCACAAGCAGTCAAATCAGTCGATTTTATTAAACGCTATATTTTCCCTGGCAGTTTTATTCCAAGTGTAACCGTGCTCAGCAATGCGGCGGCAAAAGCGAAACTCAAACTCACCAGTCTGGAAGATATCGGTCCAAGTTATGCCATAACACTGGCAGTCTGGCGTGAACGTTTTACTGCTTCTCTGGATAAAGTCCTTGCCATGGGCTATCCGGAGTCGTTTATTCGAATGTGGGAGTTTTATTTGTGCTACTGCGAAGGTGGTTTTGCCGAGCGCAGTATCAGTGACGTGCATTTATTATTTAGCAAAGTCGACAATCGTCGAGCGCAGTGGTGTCCAGCATATGCCTGATCGGTTGACTATTATTAACTTCCTGCTGTTTCAGCTCGGTTGGTTTGTCTGTGTATTAAGCGGTGCAGCGGAATTAAATTCGCCTGCCATATTATTCACTGCAGCATTTTTAATGGTGCACTTTCGGTTTTACAACTGGAGACAGACTGATTACAAACTGGTTTTAGCGGCGATTTTGATTGGTGTCGTGCTCGATTCCAGTTGGTCAGCCTGGGGGTTGATGGTTTATCAGGCTCAGACCATTGAACCCATTGCACCTTGGTGGATTTGGTGTTTGTGGATCAACTTTGCTTTAACACTTAATCATTCTATGTCTTGGTTGTTAAAACATCGTGTGATGGCAGGTGTATTTTCCGCCATTTCCAGTCCTGTTTCCTATTATGCCGGTAGTCGCTTGGGTGCTTTAGAGTGGGTTCAGCCGGATATTCTTATCATAGTGCTCGCCATTAGTTGGGGACTGGCTATTCCATTATTGCTAACCTTGGCAATACGTTGGCGCAATCACGAATCTGGAAAACAACATGCTGTGGTTTAGTCTTTTTATTGTTTCTTTGATTATGCTGGGTGGTTGGCTTTGGCAAATTCGCAGTAAAAACGCTGGTATTGTCGATGTGTTATGGGCTTTTTCACTGAGCTTTTTAGCCTTATTTCATTTACTGACCAGTGATGGTTATCTGCCTTTAAGTATTTTGGCGTCGAGCATCATGTTGTTGTGGTATTTACGATTGGGGCTGCATCTTGCTCAGAGGGTATTGGGAGAAGATGAGGATGGCCGCTATAAATACCTTCGACAATATTGGGGCGGCAAAACCAATTTTTATCATTTTTTCTTTTTTCAATTTCAAGCGTTATTAGCCTGGGGGTTTGCCATTCCTGTTTGGTTAATTAGCCAAGGACAGATCGAAAGTTTGGGACTTTTTCAATTTGCCGGTTTGGCAATAGCTCTAATCGCCATTATTGGCGTAACCACGGCTGACAAACAATTAGCGGCTTTTAAAGCCGATCCCAAAAATAAAGGTGAGGTGTGTGAAAAAGGGCTATGGAATTATTCCAGACATCCGAACTATTTTTTTGAATGGTTACATTGGTTCGCTTATCCGTTAATGGCAAACGGTATAGAACATGGCGCCTGGTTATGGTTGGCACCGCTAATAATGTTGTTATTTCTCTATTTCATTACGGGCATCCCTTATACCGAACAACAGGCGATTCGTAGCCGCGGGGATAAGTATCGCCGTTATCAACAAACAACCAGTGCATTTATTCCCTGGAGGAAAAAAACATGAGTCTCATCACTCTCGCAGAGAAAGGCTTTGTGCCCGATGTATTAATCAGAGCAGGGATTCGCAAACTGTTAAAACAAAGACTGCACGATGAAAATGCTTATGACCCAGAAGCAGCTAGTGAAATTAAAAATCAATGTATTGAAATGCTGCGTAACAGCCCGATTGCCATTGAAACTCAAGCCGCAAATGAACAGCATTACGAAGTGCCTGCTGAGTTTTATCAATTGTCGTTAGGCAAACATCTGAAATACAGTGGTTGTTGGTGGGATGACTACACTTTGTCTTTGGATCAAGCTGTAAAAGCCATGTTGGATGTTTATATCGAACGTGGTGATTTTAAGAATGGTCAGACTATTCTCGAACTTGGATGTGGATGGGGCTCGCTGACATTATATTTGGCCGAGCGTTTTCCCTACTCGCGGATTACCGCTGTGTCGAATTCAAACTCTCAACGTGAATATATCGAAAAACAGGCATTTGCTCGTGGTCTAACCAACATTCATGTGATTACCTGTGATGTAAATGAACTGCAATTGGATATGCAATTTGATCGAATTGTCTCAATTGAAATGTTTGAACACATGCGTAATTACCAACAATTATTGGACAAGGTCAGCAGCTGGCTGAATGTTAATGGAAAGTTATTTGTGCATATTTTCTGTCATCGCAGTGTGGTCTATCCATTTGAAACCGAAGGTGATGACAACTGGATGGGCCGTTACTTTTTTACTGGTGGACTGATGCCTTCAGCCGATACTTTGCTGCATTTTCAAGATGCATTGCAAATTGAAAAACAATGGTTGGTAAACGGTCAGCATTATCAAAAAACGGCTGAAGCTTGGCTAGAAAACACCGATAAAAATGCCAAACAGATTAAGGCATTGTTTGATAAAACCTATGGTGAAGGCGAAGGCGCAATCTGGCTCCAACGTTGGCGCTTGTTCTTTATGGCTTGCGCAGAATTATTTGGCTACCGTGATGGTACTGAATGGCTGGTCACACATTATTTATTCTCTAAGCGAGTAAACTAAGGGAATGGCCAAATCCAATACCAATCTGCACGCCAAGCTGGTTAAAGTATTTCTGATACAGATTGCTTTAATAAGCTTGGTGGCGATTGCGGGTATTTATGCTGCAAAAGCGACGTTAGAAGATGTATTGGTGCGCGCGGCCCTGGAAGGCGAGGCACAACATTTCTGGGATATGCGTGCTGAAGATTCTGCATTTCCTTTACCCAACACCATGAACCTTAAAGCCTATATGGCAGATGGTGATGACTATTCTCAGTTACCTGCACCATTACAAGATCTTGGGCCAGGATTGCAACGCACTGAATTGGCAGGTCAGCAACCCATTGTTTATGTCGAGGATAAAGGCGATCGTCGTCTCTATTTGATTTTTGATGAAGTCAAAGTCTCCCGATTAGCTTTAATATTTGGTTTATTGCCTTTGGCCTTGGTGCTGGTGGTACTTTACTTGCTGGCATGGATTGCTTATCGCCAATCACATAAAGCAGTTTCTCCCATCATGAAACTATCTCGAGCGGTAAATGATGTGGATTTTCGAGAAGGCAATTTCCCTCAGCTAGATCTTGATGAACTTAGAAATATTCCTGATGATGAAGTCTCCAGTCTGGTTCGGGCGCTGGATGAATTTACCAACCGATTGGAAAATTTTGTAGAAAGAGAGCGAAATTTCACCCGGGATGTCAGTCATGAACTTCGAACTCCCATAGCGGTGATCCGCGGTGCTTTAGAATTGGTTGAACGCAAATACGGTGATCAAGCCGTGACCGAAATGAACCGTATGTATCGCACTTTGATGGATATGGAATCACTGATTGAAACCTTATTGCTGCTGGCAAGAGAGCAGGTTGAGGCGTTACCTTTAAGAGAAGTCACCGTTAATGATTTGATTGCTGCCGAACTCGACAATTTGCGTATGATTCATCATGACAAACCGATCACCGTTAATGTCGAAGAGTCCGGGATTTTAGTGGTCCAAGCCGCAGAACGGGTGTTACCCATTCTGATTGGAAACCTATTACGCAACGCATTTAATTACACCCAACGTGGCAACATCACCGTATCAATCCGTTCTGATGGCTTTTCAGTTGCTGATAGCGGAATTGGCATGGACAGAGATCAAATGCAGAAGGTGTTTAAGCCTTTTTTCCGTGCTGATGAGAAACAACAAACCGTAGGTTACGGTATTGGCATGACGATTGTTAAACGTTTGTGTAATCGTTACGAATGGAATCTTCGCTTATCGAGCAAAATGGGCGAGGGCACTGAGGTCAGTGTGCATTTTCCCAAAGCCCAATTTCGCAGTCGCTAATCCACAAACGCTTAGAGATCTTCTTCTTTGCATAACTTATAGCCGACACCTGGCAAGGTATGCATTAATTGATGCTGGAAAGGTTTATCAAGACTTTTACGCAAGTTATACAGATGGCTGCGTAAGGTATCACTGTCAGGTGCATCATCTCCCCAGACTTCCGCTTCCAGCCGTTCACGGCTAACAATCTTGGGGGATTCACGCATTAAAATTCGTAGGATATGTAAGGTGATAGGTGACAGTTTGATTACTTGACCACTTCGTGTAACACGCATGGTATCTAAATCATAAATCAGATCGGCGACAGTTAATTTGCCACCTTCCATTTCGCCACGCTGCCTTCTAATCATCGCAATCAGACGAGCTTCCAACTCACGCATTTCAAAGGGTTTGATTAAATAGTCATCTGCGCCTAAATCAAAACCATTAACCTTGTCATTAATAGTGTCACGAGCAGTGAGCATGATAATGGGGGTATGGAGGTGCATTTCCTGACGCAATTTTCGGCAGACTTCAAAACCGTCAATCCCTGGAAGCATAATATCCAACACGATTGCGTCGTAATGGTGTTCTTCGCATAGTTGTAAGGCGGAAATGCCGTCGGTCGCAAAATCAACCGTGAAGCCGCCAAGTTCTAAATAATCTCCAACATTTGCAGCAAGATCACGATGATCTTCCACAATTAATACGGTCGCTGATATAGCTTTCATATCGTCCTCATAAGGCTTGATGTAGTCACGTTACGATGTAAACCCACTCATCGCAAGTAACTTTTTTGGGAATTTCTCCCAAAAAATAACAAAAGCTGTTTGACTAATGAAATAACAATCATTATCATTTACAACAACGTTAAACAACGGGGTTTATTTAATGATAGTTTGTGTTTGCAACAACGTGAATGTTGATAAAGTTAAAGCATCTATCGATGCTGGCGCTGACACGCTGGATGCTATTCGAGAATGCACCGGTGCTGCCGCAAGCTGTGGTAAATGTCAGTTCAAGGTAAACCGCGTTTTGCAGCAACATGCTCCTCAGCAAAATGAACAAGATCACTATCTGATTGCTCAAAGCTAAATTTCCTCGTTATACCTCTATATAAGTTGCGCAGATATCAGTGTGACTCAAATCCCCCGTTTTAATTAATAAACCCGATATTTTCTTCCCCATAAATTTTTTGTGGTTTTTACGCAAGTAACAAGTCACTAATTTAGTTAGCATTAATAGCTATTTGCTATTTTATCTCCCCATACTGAACCGAATGAAGATGATAATTGTTATCATTTATCTTTAATATCAATAACTTATCTTTGACTTTTATTGTTTATCAACGATAATCCTCTACATAAGATTTTGGAATAAAGGAGAATCCGATGAAAGGCGATAAAAAAGTTATTGAACTACTGAATAAAGTATTGGGTAATGAGCTGGTAGCGATTAACCAATATTTTCTACATGCCAAAATGTATAAGGATTGGGGGCTTAAGAACCTTTACGAGCATGAATATCATGAATCAATTGATGAAATGAAGCATGCGGACGCTTTGACTGAAAGAGTCTTATTCTTGGAAGGGTTGCCAAACCTGCAAGAACTTGGTGCTTTACGCATAGGTGAAAACACTCGTGAAATGCTGGAAGCCGATCTGTCATTGGAAATGGATGCAATTCCAGATTTGAAAGAAGGTATTCAGTACTGCGAACAGATTGCCGATTACGTAACTCGTGATTTATTCAAAAAAATCTTGGAATCAGAAGAAGAACACGTTGATTGGCTGGAAACGCAATTAAGTCTGATCGATAAGATGGGTATTGAAAACTTCCATCAAGCACAAATCGTGAAAGAGGCTGATTAGAACTTAAGCTTCAATATAAAGCCCCATCGGCAAAAGCCGGTGGGGCTTTTTTTATTTCCGTTATTTTAAAAACTAACGAAGAATTATTTATAGTTTGCCATTTTCAGATAATTGTCTGAGCGAATCAGCAATACAATGCATATACGAATATATTTTGCTGACTTGGATTGAGGACATCTGATGATTAATGCTTATGCTGCACTGGAAGCGGGAGCCAAACTTACACCTTACCAATATGATCCTGGCTCGCTTGGCGATCATGAAGTTGAAATTGAGGTGCGTTATTGCGGCATTTGTCATAGCGATATCAGCATTATCGATAACGATTGGGGAATGTCCTCCTATCCTGTTGTGGCTGGGCATGAGGTTGTTGGAACAGTGAGTCAGCTTGGTGCGGCTGTGACCAACCTAAAAGTCGGCCAAACCGTTGGCTTAGGCTGGTATGCGGATTATTGTGAAACCTGCGAACAATGCCATAACGGTGACGAAAATATTTGTTCGGATTTAACCCCAACAATCGTCGGCCACCATGGCGGCTTTGCCGATAAGGTGCGGGCTAATGCCAATAGTGTTATTCCACTTCCCGAAGGTATTGATCTCAAATCCGTAGGGCCATTATTGTGCGGTGGTTTGACTGTATTTAATCCTTTAGTTCAATTTGCGATCAAACCCACCGATAAGGTGGGGGTTATCGGTATCGGCGGATTAGGCCATATTGCATTGCAATTTCTACAAGCCTGGGGCTGTGAAGTAACAGCATTTACCAGCTCGTCCAAATTACAGGAAGCTCTGGATATGGGCGCTCATTACAGTGTGGATTCGCGTGATGAAAGTGTCATGGCAGAACTGCCTAAAAAATTCGATATGATTCTCTCTACAGTTAACGTCAAACTGGATTGGAATCTATACCTGAGTAAATTAAAACCTAAAGGGCGGCTGCATTTTGTCGGTGCCACCATGGAGCCATTAGATATCAAGGTGTTTAACCTGACAGAAGCGCAAAGAAGTATCTCTGGCTCTGACACCGGTAGCATGCAAACCTGCAACAAAATGCTGGAATTTGCTCAGCGTCATCAAGTCAAACCAGTGGTTGAAATGTATCCGTTTGATCAGATAAATGAAGCGATTGAAAAACTTCGTAAAGGGGATGTGCGTTATCGCATAGTTCTGGAGCGTTAAAACAACCAAAACAGGCAAAAAACTAAACTCAATCGATAGATAATAAAAAGCCCCATCAGCATAACTAATAGGGCTTTAATATTCTGGATAACCTATTGAAAAATCTAGGTTAATGTTGGTACCGAGGGCGAGAATCGAACTCGCACTTCCGAAGAAACCGGATTTTGAATCCGGCGCGTCTACCAGTTCCGCCACCCCGGCAACAAGCCGAGCATTATAACGAGGGCTGTTCGATTATGAAAGCCTGATTTTACCTTTTAATGCTAATTTCCTGGTTGGGTGCGATTTTACCTAACGAAAATCACAATAGCTCTGCTATGATCTCGCCATGCATCGTACCGACTTTCAATTTGAACTCCCGCCGGAGTTAATCGCCCAATATCCGTCCAAACATCGAACTGCCAGCCGCTTGCTGACACTTGATGGTAACAATGGTGAATTGGCTGATCGCCAGTTCAGCGACTTTCTGGATTTACTCAAACCCAATGATTTGCTGGTGTTCAATAACACTAAAGTCATTCCAGCTCGTTTATTAGGCGAAAAGGAAACTGGCGGCAAAATTGAAGTGTTGGTGGAACGAGTACTAGACGATAAAAGTGTGCTGGCCCATATTCGCAGCAGTAAGTCTCCTGGAGCAGGGCGAATTTTAATCCTTGAAAGTGAGCTTCGTGCCGAGGTTCTGGGCCGGCAGGATGCGTTATTTGAACTCAAGTTTGATATTGAATGCGATGTAATTGAAGCGCTCGAAAATTATGGACGCTTACCATTACCTCCATATATAGAGCGCGAAGTAGATAAACGCGATCTGGATCGTTATCAAACCGTTTATGCCAAGCAAATTGGTGCAGTAGCCGCTCCGACTGCCGGACTGCATTTTGATAATGAGCTGATGCAACGTATTCGCAACAGTGGTATCGACATGACCGAAGTCACTTTGCATGTGGGTGCAGGAACATTTCAACCGGTACGCGTTGACGATATTCGTACGCATCAAATGCATTCCGAACGTATTGAAGTCGGCGAAAAAGTTTGTGAAAAGGTTCGTCAAACCCGAGAAAAAGGCGGACGAGTGATTGCCGTTGGCACTACCAGTGTCAGAGCATTAGAAAGTGCATCACGAGGTGGAGAAATTGCCGCCTATTCCGGCGAAACCGATATCTTTATTTATCCGGGCTATCAATTTCGTTCGGTCGATGCGATGGTTACTAATTTCCATCTTTCCGAATCGACTTTATTGATGCTGGTCTCAGCTTTTGCCGGACGTGACCCTATAATGTCGGCCTATCATCACGCCATTGAGCAACGTTATCGTTTTTTCAGTTACGGTGACGCCATGTTTATCACCAGGAAAACTGCATGACGCTTTTAGATAACATTCGCTTTGTCTTAGTCGGTACAACGCATCCGGGTAATATTGGTGCTTCTGCCCGAGCAATGAAAACCATGGGTTTAACTAATTTGCATCTGGTTTCACCGAAAATTTATCCGAATGCTGAAGCAACTGCACGGGCTTCTGGTGCTGATGATGTGCTTGCAAAAGCCGTGGTGCATGAAAGTCTGGAATCGGCAATAACAGGCTGTCAACATGTGTTTGGTATGAGCGCTCGACTCAGGCATCTTGCGGTACCGTTGATGAATCCGCGGGAAGCGGTTACCTCGCTTGAAAAATACGATGACGACACCCATATAGCAATTGTGTTTGGCCGCGAACATTCTGGTTTATCAAATGATGAGCTAGATATGTGTCATACCCTGGTGAATATTCCGGCAAATCCGGAATACAGCTCATTAAATTTGGCGGCGGCTGTGCAAGTGATGGCTTATGAATTACGCATGAGCTTCAACCCGACGATCGAGCGTGGCCGGGTTGGCGAGGAGCGGGAAGCGATTAATGCCGAAGATTTGGTGCATTTATATGACCATTTTGAGAGAAGTCTGACAACGATTGGTTTTTTAGATCCAACCAATCCACGTTATTTAATGCGACGGATTCGTCGTTTATTTAATCGTGCAGATCTTGACCGCAATGAAGTTCAGATTTTGCATGGCATTTTGCGTGCAGCAGAGACCAAAGCGAGGAGTTCAAAATGAACGACCAATTACATGTAACCCGCTGGCAGCGTTTTAAA
>NZ_JBLWYR010000026.1:0-31383 GCF_048266885.1 Methylophaga sp. | reverse complement strand
CAAACAACGCGGTTTATGCAAAATGTGGATCTGCTTCGTGCCGATACCGATAGACTGGAAGCCCGAATCAAACGACTGCAAAACATTATTGAGAAAAAAACATGAAAATCAGTCAGTTCGGACGTTTATTGCAAATTAATCATGTTTTGGGCCGCCATCGTCTCGACGAGCTGATTCTGGCTATACATTTTTTCCGCCCCTATCGTTTTCTGAGCTGGTTTTCACCTTATCGCTGGCGCCATAAAGCCGACTTGCCTAGAGGCGAGCGAATTCGCCTGGCGTTGCAGGATTTAGGACCAATTTTTGTCAAGTTTGGTCAAATTCTTTCTACCCGCCGTGATTTATTACCGGAAGATATCGCTGATTCACTGGCCAAACTGCAGGATCAAGTTGCGCCCTTCCCTAACGATATTGCATTAGCACTTATTCATGCTGCCTATGAAGAAGGTGAACCGGAACGTATTTTTAGTCATATTGAAGCTGATCCGCTGGCCTCTGCTTCAATCGCTCAAGTACATGCCGCTACATTGACTGATGGTAAGCAGGTTATTCTTAAATTAGTGCGTCCCGGTATTGAGAAAGTTATTCGCCGCGATGTCGACCTGCTTTATACCCTCGCCGGTTTAGCGGAAAAATACTGGTCTGAAGGCAAACGTCTACGTCCTCGTGAGGTGGTCGCTGAACTGGAAAAAAACCTGTTTGATGAACTGGATATGTTGCGTGAAGCCGCATCCGCTTCACAGCTGAAACGGCATTTTGCTGATGAACGTTTATTGTATGTGCCAGAAGTCTACTGGTCATTAACCAAACCAAACCTGCTGGTGCAGGAACGGGTATTTGGTGCCCCGATAAGTAATATCGCGTTGTTGAAACAACATAATATCGATTTGGAATTGCTGGCCACCATCGGGGTGGAGATCTTCTTTACCCAGGTATTCAGACACAGTTTCTTTCATGCTGATATGCACCCAGGCAATATTCTGGTCGATGTCAGTAATCCCCAGTTACCACGTTATATCGCTATTGATTTCGGCATTATGGGCACTCTGTCGCCGGATGATCAGCGTTATCTGGCTGAAAACTTTCTGGCGTTTTTCAATCATGATTATCGCCGGGTGGCCGAACTGCATATCCAGTCAGGCTGGGTTCCGGCAGAAACACGAATGGATGAATTTGAATCGGCGATTCGCAGTGTCTGCGAGCCCATTTTTGCTCGTCCACTGAAAGAGATTTCATTTGGACAGCTTTTGTTGAGACTGTTTCAGACTGCCCGACGCTTTAATATGCAGATCCAACCACAACTGGTTTTACTGCAAAAAACACTGTTGAATATTGAAGGTCTGGGTCGTGATCTGTACCCGGATCTGGACTTGTGGCAAACCGCTAAACCGATTCTGGAACAATGGATGAAGGAAAAGCTGGGCTGGCAGGCGGCCGTTAAATCGCTACAGAAAGAAGTACCGACCTGGGCCGAGACTTTACCGACATTGCCCAGAATGCTGCATGATTTAACCAAACAAGCTCAGGCCGGACAATTGCATATGCAATTATCATCACAGGATTTGGAAAAGATTCGTCGTGAAGTTCGTCATTCAAGTTATCGAACAGCCACCGCTGTCAGTGGTGCAGCCTTTATTGTGGGTGCAGCGATAATTAAAGGCCTGGATGGTTATTCATCGAACATGTTGGCCGGCATGCCGGTGCTTAGCTGGGTTTTGGGGCTCTGGGGCGGATTAATGCTTTATTTCAGCCTGCGCAGTTCCGATTGATCAGAACAAACCACTGATCACACCTTTATCATCAATATCGATTCGCTCTGCCGCAGGAATCTTAGGCAGACCGGGCATAGTCATCACATCTCCACAAAGCACGACAATAAAGCCCGCGCCTCGTGACAAACGCACATCCCGAATGGTCAAGGTATGTTGATCGGGGGCGCCGCGTAAGCTGGGATCGCTACTAAACGAATAAGGTGTTTTTGCCATACATACTGGCATATCACCATGTAACGATTGAAATTCGCCCAGTTTTTTCAGTACTTTTTTATCGGCAATCACTTCATTAGCCCCATACAATCTCTTGGCAACAGCATTGATTTTGTCCCATAAAGTTGCACTATCGCTATACAGCAATTCGCATTTACCCGGTTTCTGTAATTTTTCAACAACTGTACGAGCAAGCAACTCGGCCCCCGCCCCACCTTCAGCCCAGTGTCGGGCCAGAACAGCTGTCGCTCCCATAGACTCAACAGCCTCTTTAATCAATGCGATTTCTGAATCAGTGTCCTGAATAAAATGGTTTATCGCCACCACACATTCCAGACCAAACTCATTTTGTAAATTATGTAAGTGCTTACGCAGATTGGTCAGCCCCTTATCAAGTGCTGTGAGATTTTCAGCTGACAAATCCGGTACGTTAACACCACCATGATATTTCAATGCTTTTACAGTGGCGACAACTACCGCCAGATCAGGACGGATACCGGCTTTACGGCATTTTATATCAATAAACTTTTCAGCCCCCAAGTCGGCACCAAAGCCAGCTTCAGTCACCACATAATCACTCAATTTTAATGCCATTTTGGTAGCAATGACCGAATTGCAGCCGTGTGCAATATTGGCGAAAGGTCCACCGTGGACAAACGCTGGATTATTTTCCAACGTTTGTACTAGATTCGGTTTAATCGCATCTTTGAGCAGCGCCGTCATAGCTCCATGAGCATTTAAATCACTGGCATATCTTGGCGTGCCGTCAATGGAATAACCAATCAATATATTGCCGAGCCGCTGTTTTAATTCGGATAAAGAGGCTGCCAGACAGAAAATTGCCATGACTTCCGAGGCAACCACAATATCAAAGCTGTCTTCACGCACAAAACCATTTGCAGGCCCCCCCATTCCTATCGTGATCTGCCGTAAGGCACGATCATTCATATCAACAACCCGCTGCCAGGTGATCTTGCGAGTATCCAACTGAAGCGAATTACCATGATGAATATGGTTATCAATCATGGCTGCCAACAGATTATGAGCTGCTGCGATAGCATGAAAATCACCGGTAAAGTGCAGGTTGATATCTTCCATCGGAACCACCTGCGAATAGCCACCACCCGCAGCACCGCCTTTCAATCCAAAGCAAGGGCCCATAGAGGGTTCACGAACACAAACCGTAGCTTGTTTACCAATTCGGTTGAGCGCATCGCTCAGCCCAATCGTAGTGGTGGTTTTACCTTCACCAGCCGGTGTAGGGCTTATGGCGGTAACCAGAATCAGTTTGCCATCGGGCTTTGTTGCCAAATCGTCCATCACCTGTAGAGATACTTTGGCTTTATAACGGCCATAGCTATCCAGATCATCGACCTGCAAACCTAACTTTTGCGTGGCGATCTCGCTAATATTCTGCATTGTGGCTTGTTGGGCGATTTCAATATCTGACATGCTATTTTCCGAATTTTGGCTCTGCGGGCATTATACGCGAGTTAGTTTATGGCCCTATATTCGGGCCACTACTTATTCGCCCCAGCGAGGCATCAACTGATGTTTTATTGAGGCTTGATCAAGAATTCTGGCCACCACAAAGTCGACTATATCTTCGAGTGTTTGCGGCCGAAAATAAAAACCCGGATTGGGCGGCATGATACATACACCCAGTCGAGAAAGTTTCAGCATATTTTCCAGATGAATTGGCGAAAACGGTGCTTCTCTCGGCACCACAATTAACTTACGTTGCTCTTTAATCATGACATCAGCGGCACGATTAATCAGATTATCACTGCCGCCACAAGCGATGGCAGACAAGGTTCCCATGGTGCAGGGACAGACAATCATTGTGGGGACTGAATGAGAGCCACTGGCAAGTGGCGAAGACCATTGTTGTTCGCCATAAAGCTTTAATTGTTCAGGTTGGCAGGCAAACTGTGTGACTAAAACTTTTGTCGCATCGGCAGCACGCGCTGGTAACTTCCAGTCCAATTCATCCGCTAATACAATTCTGCCGGCAGCTGAAATCATCAGATGAACGGTTATTCCCTGACTGAGTAATTGCTCTAGTAAACGTTTGGCATAAGGCGCACCTGATGCACCGGTAATAGCTAACGCAATTTGTTGTGGATCAGTCATTGTCCAATGCATCCAGAATTTTTTGATGAATACCACCAAAGCCACCATTGCTCATCACAACAATATGATCGCCTGATTTGCTTTGACTGACCAACTGAGCGACGACATCATCAATACTTCGATGCAAGACTGAGTTATTACCCAGTTGCTGCTGAATACTGTCTAACGACCAGGTCAACTGTGGATCCTGATACAAGATAACCTTATCAGCCGCTTGTAGTGAGGCGGCTAAAGTTTGTTCATGAACGCCCATTTTCATAGTATTGGAACGCGGCTCTAATACGGCAATCAATCGTTGCTGACCAATATTGGCTCGCAAGCCTTGCAAAGTCGTGGCAATCGCTGTCGGATGATGGGCAAAATCATCATAGACTTTGATACCCCGGCATTCACCACGCAGTTCAAGACGACGCTTAACCCCTTTAAACTGATTTAATGCTTCACAGGCATGTTCGACAGTCACACCAACGTGATGAGCGGCAGCAATTGCCGCCAGAGCATTATTAACATTATGTTTGCCAAGTAATGACCAGTTCACCTGTGCTCTCTGCTGTTGATGCTGCACGGTGAAACAATGGCCATCTGCTGCCATTTCGGTTAATTGCCAGTCAGCTTCTTCACCATCCAAAGTTTGTCTGGGTGTCCAACAGCCTCGTGCCAGGGTCTGTTCAATAGCAGCAACATCATAAGGAGTAATTACCAGACCTTCGGCAGGAACAGTACGAATCAGATGATGGAACTGGGTTTGTATTGCAGCTAAATCAGCAAAAATATCAGCATGATCAAACTCCAGATTATTAATCACCAGAGTGCGCGGACGATAATGAACAAACTTGCTGCGTTTATCAAAAAACGCCGTGTCATATTCATCGGCTTCAATTACAAAAAAAGGCGTATTACCTATAGCGGCAGATTGACCAAAATTACCCGGCACTCCACCGATCAAAAAACCGGGTTGCATGCCAGCATATTCCAGAATCCAGGCCAACATACTGCTGGTTGTTGTTTTACCGTGGGTACCGGATACCGCCAACACCCAGCGGTTGACCAGAATATTTTCAGCCAACCATTGTGGTCCGGAAATATAGGGTAAGCCCTGATTGAGAACATACTCAACTGCAGGATTTCCGCGAGACATCGCATTACCCATCACGACTATATCAGGTGCTGGTTGCAGATGTTCTGCTAGATAGCCCTGCATAACATTGATACCTGCTGCAGTTAACTGATCACTCATTGGTGGATACACATTGGCATCAGAACCAGAAACCGTAAAACCACGATCACGCGCTAGTAAGGCAAGCCCCCCCATAAACGTGCCGCAGATGCCTAAAATATGAATATGCATTTAGGTCACTCCGGACATAACTAGGCCATTAATGATAATGGCGAGAACAACATACAAAACAGTAAGTGCAACTGCTTTTGGGGCTGTTGTTTCAAGTGTGCGACGGATGATATGTGCTGTAACCATTAAGCTCCAGAACATCACCAGCATCAATGCAAATAAAATGAAATTTGCCGTATCCGATTGTTCAGCATATTGATGAAATGCCCATAATAATGGCATTGCCAATAGCCCCAATAAGCTGCCAGTTCCAGCCATGGCCATCAATGTTTGTTGATAACGTGGCAGGTAGTTATTCGTTCTTAGTAATAAATATATAAATGTCATCAGCACGACCAGATCGCTTATACCTATCCACAAACTAATTCGTAGTGACATATCGATCTGATTCATTAATACGCTGACACAAAAATATGCCAACAATACCAATTGCAGTAGTTGATTATTTGCTGGAAGGCTATCTGGTCCTGAGCGGAACAGACAAATATCAGTAAATTGCAGTATAAATTTCATGAGCGGCATGATAGCGCGTCAGCAATCGTTCACAAAATATTTATTGTCATTGTTGCATTTTCTTCCATAAAAAAAACCGACAGCAATGAATGCTGTCGGGCTCTAATTTTCAAGGAGCTATGAACTCAATCGTCCAGCGCGACCCCCCAGGGGAATGCACCGACTTTAATAGTTTCAATACGTTCTTGTTTGGCAGTATCTACAACCGATACAGTTCCATCGACTCCATCAGAAGTGTATAGCCGTGAACCATCTTTGGAAATGTCTAATCCCCAAACTCGTTTACCTACTGGCACATTACCTTTTAACTCAAGTGTATCAGCATCTAAGAAGGCAACAGAATTACCGCGACCAGTGGTGATATACAACATTTTATCGTCGGGACTAACCTTGATATCCATTGGTTTAGAGCCTTCGACATCAATTACTGCTTTCTTAGTAATTTTCAATGTTTCCATGTCAATGATGGCAACTTCATTACCAATCTCACTAGTTGCATACGCCAAGCTGCCATCACTGTTAAATGCCAGGCCGCGTGGGCGCGCGCCAACCACTAAGTGTGCTACCGCTTCGTAATTAGTTGTTTCGATAATATGCACCATATTGCTTGATTCACTAGTAACCAATGCGTATTTACCTGTAGGAGATACAGCGACACCCTCAGGTTCAATACCTACTTGAACAACTGCAAGCTTTTCACCTGACTTGGGATCAAGGAAGGTGGCCTCACCATCATCTTCATTTGAAATCACGATATGCCCGGTAACCGGATTAACACCAAATGTTTCAGGATCATCACCAGCATCCAGAGTTTTAACCACTTCCAAAGTATTAACATCAACAACAGCGATAGCGTTATCCTCACTGATTGCAACATAAAGCATTTTTTGATCAGGTGATAAACCAATACCACGCGGACGTTGCCCAATATCAATGGTGGTTTCCACTTTATTGGTGCGGGAATCAATAACACTCACGGTATTATCTTTTTCGTTTGTGGCAAACAAACGGTGTGTTGGTTCTGCAGCGGCTGCAGTACTCGCCAGGATCATTGAACTTAGTAATAGCGTTTTAAATTTCATGCATCGTTCTCCTTATCATTTCATACATTATTTGCAGCTTACTTTGCCGAGGCTGTCTAAACCACCTTTAAAACCTCTTAGAGGTGCTTCAGCAACTATTTTATTATCGTTATCAACCAACAGCAGAATCTGACGTAATTGACCATTCTCACGGAAATTGGCGTTATCGCCTTTCTGACCATCAAATACCAGATCCGTTTTAAGATGATTCAACATAAACTTCGCATCATACTGCATGGTTTGCACCACCGAATCGGCAATCATTTTGGTACCTGCCCAACCAGCCCAAGCCTCATCAGTCATCGCTTCACCCTGATTTTTTTCAAACCGGTTATTTAACTGACTTGCAGCAAACTTTACAAAGTCTTCATGCCAACTCATCACTTCAGCAGGTTGATCAGGATTCTTCTCTTGCCATTGAGCTAACGCATCAGCCCGCATTTCATTGCTCGGAGTGATATGGAACAAATTAGGCAAGCACGCTTCGCGTAGTTCATCTGTACGGGAAATTAGATTAATGACTGGAGTGGTTGCAAACTGTTCTGATTGTGCGACTTTCATAATGAAGTCGTCATCTTCAGCCAATAATAATGCTGTCTCTACTTTTGTTGATTCAAGTGCATCAGGTTCGACAACTTCAATTTGATATTTCTGTCCTAAGAAACCGCCCTGCAAATTTGCTTCTTTAATACCTTGCTGTACACCTAGCCAAACCTGTCCCTCAGTCGGGCCAACATAATGCATAGTAACGTCAATCTTATTTGCCATGCTCAATTGTGGCCAGACAAAGGCCAGGAATATGCCATATTTTGCTACATGATTCATTCATCTCTCCTTCCGTTATAATTCCATGTCCAAGATACGTTCTTAGATAAATTAGACAATCAGAAAAATCCTTAATGACTAAGGAATTTATCCTAGAAGCCTCTCGCAACAAACAGCCTTTTCCTTTAATATCATATAGATATGAAAAAAACCGGCAATCCAACCCTCATCTAAAATTCAAAAATGGTTTATTACAACCACCTTCACTTAACGTCTAACTGAATTTTACTCAAGATTTCTGCCCAGAGGCCGCTACTTATTTCACTAGAAACAGAGTGAGTGCGATGAAAAACAAATCACTGGAATTAGATCTGCGGCAGATCATGCAAGGACTCGAGGAATTTGCCACCTTTATGAGTTACAAAAGTAACTATGAAGGATTACGCATCCTCAAAGTTGAAACTCATCATGAAAGTGATCCCCATTTAAACAACGATAGCCAACATTCAGATAATGTTATATCTATGGATAAAGCCCGTATAAAACGAACGGATTATCTAGATATTGTTCCCGTTAAAAATTACCAATAAAAAAAGGCCCGCATTAGCGGGCCTTTTTTATTTTAGACTTGGCTGCCATCAGGATTGACTTCACCATCTTCATCTTTTTCAGGCGGCAATAAATCTGCCTTAGTGACTCCCATCAATAATACAGCCGTACCGGCAACATAGATGGATGAATATGTACCCACTAAAATCCCTATTAATAAAGCTGTCGCAAAAGCATGAATTACCTCGCCACCGAATACAAATAAAGCTACAACGACCAGTAATGTCGTCATGGATGTCATTATGGTACGACCCAAAGTTGCATTGATTGACGTATTAATCACTTCAATTGGTTCCGCTTTACGCATCTTCAGAAAACTTTCGCGGATCCTGTCAAATACCACAATGGTATCGTTCAACGAATAACCTATTACAGCCAAAATCGCTGCCAAAACCGTTAAATCAAAATCAAGACGGAATAACGAGAAAAATCCAACGGTAATAATTACGTCGTGAACTAGCGCGAGCACAGAAGCAATCGCAAATCGGTATTCGAATCGAAGTGCCACATATATCAAGATACCGATCAAGGCATAAACCATAGCCAGACCACCATCCTCCGCAAGTTCTTCACCTACTTGAGGTCCAACAAATTCAACCCTTCTGACTTCTATTGCATCTGTCTGCTCGGACTGTAATAAAGCGACAACCTGGTTGCTAAGCTCGGCCATATTTTCGGTTTCGATAACCGGAAGACGGATAAGCACATCTGATAAAGAGCCAAAATTTTGTACCAACGCCGTTTCAAAACCACCTTGTTCAAGCGTTGTTCTAACTTCACCCAGTTCGACGGCCTGTGGATACCCAAGCTCAATCATGGTTCCACCAGTAAAATCGATTCCAAAATTCAAGCTGTTCGTTACGATTGAATACACTGAAACCAGCAACATTATCGCTGATAATGCTAAAGCGAATTTACGAATTCCTACAAAATTAATGTTTGTTTCTTTGCTCAATAAATGCATGATACAAGCCTTAACTAAATCGACAGTTTTGGTCGTTGTTTATGACCATAAATAAGGTTGATCACCATCCGAGTGCCAACGATTGCAGTAAACATTGATGTCAATATGCCCAAGGTGAGCGTGATAGCAAACCCTTTAATTGTTCCAGTACCAAAACCAAACAAGACTATCGCTGCGATCAATGTCGTGATGTTTGCGTCAGCAATAGTGGAGAATGCTTTAGCATAACCGGCATCGATACTGGCTCTCGGGCTATTGCCCAACCTCAGCTCTTCACGAATACGTTCAAAAATAAGCACATTGGCGTCAACCGCCATACCTACTGTCAATACAATACCGGCAATACCCGGCATGGTAAGCGTTGCTTGTAACATGGACAGCAAAGCAACGATTAACACCAAATTGGCGGCTAAAGCCAGATTAGCAACGGCGCCAAACAAGCGGTACCAGACGATCATGAACACTAACACCAATGCAAAGCCAATCATCACTGAAGCAAAGCCTTGGTTAATATTTTCCTGTCCAAGACTAGGACCAACGGTACGTTCTTCAACAATATCAATTGGCGCAGCCAAAGCCCCCGCACGAAGCAATAATGCTAAGTCACGTGCTTCGGTGGTACTGTCTAAACCGGTAATTTGAAACTTTTTGCCTAACTGATCGCGGATAGTCGCAACACTGATAATTTCAGGGAGTTGGCGACGTACGCTGACTTCCTCTCCATCAATTATCTGAGTTTCTATTTTCGATTCAATAAACACCACTGACATCGGATTACCGATATTGTCGCGGGTAATATTGCTAAAGATTCGGGCACCTTTACCATCTAATGTTACGGACACCGCTGGTGAGCCACTTTGGCCGTCTATCGTAGAGGAGGCGTTAATGACATGTTCGCCTGTTAACATCACACGTTTGTTTAACAGATACGGTCTGCCATCACGATGATAGAACAATTCCGAATTAGCTGGGACTCGACCGTTTAACGCGTCTTGAACATCATTTTCAAAATCAACTAAACGAAATTCCAACGTTGCCGTTGCGCCGAGGATTTTTTTCGCTTGTGCCGTATCCTGAACACCTGGCAACTGAACCACGATCCGATTTTGCCCCTGTTGCTGCACAGTAGGTTCAGAGACACCCAATTCATTAATACGATTACGTAAAGTAGTAATGTTTTGTTGCAGCGCAAGTGTTTGCGTTTCACGGACTATCGCTTCATTTAACGTAACAGCAACTGTTGGGCGATCTGCGTCTTCATCAACGATGGCATTAAGCTCGGTGTGTTCACGATTGATTTCTTGAATGGCGGCATCAAGATCCGCTTGTTCACGAAATCCAAAGGTCAGCACCCCATTCTCGACATTGACTTGAGTGTATCGAATGGTTTTATCTCTCAGTAAGATACGGATATCACTGGCATAACTTTCCAGTGTTTGTTTCAACACAGTATCCATATCCACTTCCATCAGGAAATGGACACCACCGCGTAAATCCAAACCAAGATTCATTGGCTCAGCACCCAGTGAGCGTAACCATGATGGGGTATTGGGTGCTAAATTTAGAGCGACAACATAATCATCCGAACTTAAACTTTGTTGAATAAGCTCACGTGCCTTGAGCTGTTCATTTGCATCACTAAAGCGAATTAATAAACGATTTTCTTCAAGTAAAACACCTTTATAAGGTATCTCAGCTTGTTTAAGGGTTGACTCAATTTCATTAACTAATTGCAAGTCAACGCTGTTCAGTCTTCCCGCGGAAACCTGTACAGCAGGATCATCACCAAATAGATTTGGCATAGCGTAGATAATGGCAATAACGATGACGGCCACGACCAAGAGATTTTTCCAGAGGGGATATCGGTTCATCTTAAGATCCAGATGTCAAAAAGGCTGCTCTCTGGCAGCCTCTTCACATTTACAGTTTTTTCAATGTGCCTTTAGGAAGCACTGAGTTGATTGATTCACGACGTACTTTAACTTCAACAGTTTCGGCAATCTGCAGATTGATTGCATTGTCGTTAATATCGTTAATTTTACCCATCAAGCCGCCATCAGTTACAACTTCATCACCTTTTGCCAGTGATTGTTGCATGGTACGGTGGGCTTTAGCGCGTTTTTGCTGTGGACGAATCAACATCACGTAAAACAGCACTAATAAAATGATTGGAAAGGCAAAATCCAGCAAGCCTGGTGATCCGGCTGATGATGCCGCAGTTTCAGCTAAAGCAGGTGAAATCAGAAAATCCATCGTGTTCCCTCTAAACTGGCAAATAAAAGACAGTGATTATGCCACAGCAAACTGATCGCTGATAGCCAATTAACTCAATCAGCACGATCCTGACGCATTGCATAAAACGTCTGGCGAAACTGTTGAAGAGTCCCAGATTTGATAGCCTCTCTCAGTTGCTGCATTAAGCGCTGATAATAATGCAAATTATGAATCGTGTTCAGACGTGGGCCCAGCATCTCACCGGTACGATCCAGATGATGCAAGTAGGCACGGCTATAGTTCTTGCAGGTATAACAATCACAATAAGGGTCTAATGGCCCCGTGTCCGTTTTATGGCGACTGTTACGAATTTTGATCACACCCTCATGCACAAATAAGTGGCCATTTCGTGCATTACGCGTTGGCATCACACAGTCAAACATATCCACACCAAGAGACACAGCCTCAACTAGATCTTCAGGTCTTCCCACCCCCATCAGATAACGAGGCTTATCGGTTGGCATTTTGTCACTAAGATGATTGAGAATTCGCAGCATATCTTCTTTCGGTTCGCCTACCGATAAACCACCGATGGCATAACCATCAAAGCCGATATCTGTCAGTCCTGCTAAAGATTCATCACGTAACGCTTCATGCATACCGCCCTGCACGATACCGAATAATGCAGACGGATTGTCCCCATGGGCTGCTTTACTACGAGTAGCCCAACGTAACGATAAGCGCATTGAAGTGGCCGCCGTTTTTTCATCAGCAGGATAAGGCGTACATTCATCAAAAATCATCACAATGTCGCTGCCTAAAGCCCGTTGTACTGCCATGGATTCTTCAGGTCCCATAAAGACCTTGTCGCCGCTGACAGGAGAGCGGAAATGCACGCCTTGCTCGGTAATTTTGCGCAAATCCCCAAGACTGAAAACCTGGAACCCACCCGAATCGGTCAAAATGGGTTTATCCCAACGCATAAAGTCATGTAAGTCGCCATGTCTTTGGATAATATCGGTGCCGGGACGCAGCATAAGATGAAACGTATTGCCAAGGATAATTTCTGCTCCGGTAGCCTTAACCTCTTCCGGCGTCATTGCTTTGACAGAACCATAAGTACCTACGGGCATAAAAGCAGGTGTTTCAATCGTACCCCTAGCAAAACTTAATTGTCCGCGACGGGCTAATCCGTCTTGTGCAGATGTAACAAATTTCATTGCGTTAACTCATCAAAAATTGGCGCACAGGATAGCATTATCGTCGGCAATCAAGTTAAATCAGACACAAATCCATGCCAGTTAAGGTAGGATCACTATTCAAATTGTTAGTGGAAATCAGCATGACCCAATCGAATATTATCGTTGCACTGGATTACCCCGATGCAGATTCAGCATTCAATATGGCTGAACAATTAGATCCAGCGCGATGCCGTCTTAAAATTGGCAAAGAATTGTTTACCCGCAGCGGCCCAGAAATTGTAAAAAACTTGCAACAAAAAGGTTTTGATATTTTCCTGGATCTGAAATATCACGATATCCCTAACACGGTTGCCAAAGCGTGCGCGGCGGCGGCAGATTTGGGCGTTTGGATGATGAATGTTCATACGCTGGGTGGCCCAGCAATGATGTCTGCAGCACGTGAGGCGATTGGAAGTCATCGTGATGCTCCATTACTGATCGGTGTTACATTGCTGACCAGTATGGACCAGGATACATTTGACGCTATCGGTTTACAGGGAACCATCCCGGAAACCGTATTACGTTTGGCGGTGATGGCGGCAGATAATGGTTTAGATGGTGTGGTTTGCTCGGCTCATGAAACCGCTATGCTAAAAACAGAACTTGGAAGCCAGTTTCAATTAGTGACCCCTGGTATAAGGCCAACAGGAAGCTCCAAAGGCGATCAACACCGCATCATGACACCTGCACAAGCCATACAAGCTGGTAGTCATTATTTGGTTATTGGACGTCCTATTACTGCCGCAGCTGATCCAATGCAAAAATTGATTGAGATTGAAAACGAGTTACGCTAAATAAAAAAACCCGCTAAAAGCGGGTTTAGTTTTTTGGATAAGTACTTTACAAACTTCTCTAGACTTTAAATTTGCCTGAAGCATCTTGGAGTTGAGCAGATAGACCGCTAAGTGTATCCACTGCTTCTGAGGTTGCGCGTGCTCCATCTGCCGTGTGATCGGCAATCTGGCTAATATTAACAATACCGCGATTGATATCTTCGGCAACTGAGCTCTGCTCATTAGCCGCATTGGAAATCTGCGTACTCATTTCGTCCATTGTTGAAATCATTGCGGTAATACTGTCCAAAGCGGAACCGGCACTTGCCGCTTTTTCCACACTGGTCTTAGCACTTTCGCGACTTTCATTCATGACTTTTACTGCAGCACGTGCTCCTTGTTGGAGGCGTTCTACCATCTCTTCGATTTCGTGAGTTGAAGACTGTGTTCTAGCGGCCAATGTACGTACTTCATCAGCTACCACGGCAAAGCCTCGGCCATGTTCGCCTGCACGGGCGGCTTCGATAGCGGCATTTAATGCTAAAAGATTGGTTTGTTCAGTAATGCCTCGAATAACATCGACAATAGCACCAATATTACCGATATCTGCTTCCAATTCACTTAAAGTAACAGCAGCTTTTTCAACTTCACTGGCTAACGTATCGATTGAGCGCATTGTTTCCAAGACGACTTGCTTACCTGCTTTTGCTTCATTATCGGCATTACGTGCCGCTTCGGCGGCATTGGTTGCGGTACGAGCGACTTCTTGAACTGAAGCAGTCATCTGATTCATTGCCGTAGCAACTTGATCAGTTTCTTCTTGTTGTTTCAGTACACCAGTAACCGTTTCTTTGCTAATAACGGTCATATTTTGTGTTGCTGTATTAAGCTGACTGACCCCACCGATCAGGGTGTGAACCAAGTTAGCAACATTTTTGCGGGCACTGTCCAATTCAAATGCCATCCAACTAAAATCGCTTTTCCCAGAGATAGCAATTTTTTGGGTAAGATCGCCTTTTTTAATGTTCTGAATACCATTAACGAGTGTTGTGGCACGCTTGTCACCAAACCGCCCTATGACATGTGCCATAAACATAATGAATGCACTACCAATAACCACAAATCCAGCAACCAGCTTGAGTTGTTGCATAGAGGTAACGGCATTAAGTTCCATGTAAAACATCATACTTGCCAGTAGCACTAATCCTATAATGCCAAAGCCTGCAACGATATACATGCGTTTTCTCAGCGAATAATTCTCTAACTTAAACACGCCGTTCTCTCCAATCTAAGTCCATCATTATTATAATTATCATGCAAATACACTCACACCAACACTATTATCTGCTGAAATATCAGATTGATGTGGGGCTTCACCCTCAATATCGTCCATTTCAACTATAACTTGAGCCATATTTTTACCATCTTGTAATTGTTCGTCTTGCTCTGACCCTTGTGAAGACTGCTGTTGATGGCTGACTTCAGCATGATTCAGTGCCAATCCATTTTCAGCAAAGCTCTCACGTAATCTTGGCAGTGCCTGCTCTAAAGCATCACGAGCTGCGGCATTCGAGGCAATGAAAGTGACATTAGTCTGTTCATTTTGCATGCTCAGTCTCACTTCAACCGGCCCGAGATGCGCCGGGTTCAATCTTAACTCGGCTTGTTGAACTCCTTCCCTTGCCATCCACACTACTCTACTGCTCATTACTCGACCCCAAGCAGCATTATTTAATTGCGGCTGAATGTCCAATGATAAAGTAGGGCTGGCAACACTGGTAGCACCAGTTACTGGAGTTGCCGCACCCACAGTCGTCGAAAATACCAAAGGATTACTCAACTTTGTGGCGGAACTTCGCTCGGTTTCAGGCTCTAATTGACGCATGGAGGCAATGACTTCTGCACTTACTGTATTAGCTTGTTGTGGTGTTTGAGCAGCGGCTTGCATCATCGATTTAAATTTTTCGGTGGCTACAGCTTCGCCGCCCTCACCAGTTTGTTTTTGTATTGCTTGTAATATGTCTGCACGAATTGAGTTTGTAGAACTTTCCGCATCAACATTAATTGGTTTCGTCACATCCATCACGATAGGCTGTGGGATCGGTTTATTCTCAACTGAGCCTAACTCGGGTGCTTTCTTTGCTGTTGTAGCCTCAGTTAAAGGTGTAACCGAGATTATCGCCATTTGATTGGCATCCTCTGTGACTTTCGATGCTTGTTCAACATCGGACTCATCGGCCTCTACATCAGTCTTATCTGAACTTTTATCGGTTGTTTCTGACGGCAACTTTTTGCCGTCTTTAGATTCAGTCTTTTCCGCTTTCGTGTTTTTTTCCGCTTGCTGAGAATCTGGTTTGGAATCAGCTTTAGTTGCTTTGTCTTTTTCTGGCTGCTTAGAGTCATTCACCCGACGATCAAGTTCAGAAGCAAAGGCCTCACTATCTTTACTATTAGCAGCTGATTTAAGGGCTTTATCTGCATTATTGTTGTTGGCAACATTAATGGAAGGTAGGGTCAGCTGTTGCGTCATTTTTTTTCCTTAAACTCTGATTACCAGCATACATAGCGCTGTTTGAGTATTAATTAGCAATGGCTGTGCCAAACTTGAGATTTCATAGATAAGGCTTTTGCGTTATCACACTTATAAGTTGTGTGAGCGCTTGTGTTTGTTGAGATAATTGATGACTAATTTGCTCAATGCTCTGCCGGTTTTGGTTGTCCTTTGCCAGAACATTTTGACTCAATTCTGTTTCCAATTGTTGGGCAAGAGCGATACTTTTAGTTAACTGTTGCTGTTGTTGCCCAGACTGAACTTTCAATGGCTGCAGTAATTGACTTAACTGCTGATTTAGGACGCGTATTTCCATAGCAAAATCGCGTAACTGGCGCGCTTCTTCTCCAAGCTTTGCTGCCTCAACAGTGCAATTCAGAGCCAACAGACTAGTTTCAAATACCGCATCATCTATTTCCTGCAGCATAGTGGTTAAGTGACTGTTTTGCGACTGAATATCATTTAACACCTTTTCAAGCACCGGTAAAATATTACGAAATATCGGCGGTGTTTCAGTTATAGCTGGTATTTTTGGCAATTCTGACGCGTCATTCATGGTCAGATTTTGTGGATAGCATTCAAGCAAATAACCTTCGGCATCATCGTTTTTATATAAAACAGAAATGGTTAATCTCAAATCAATTACAGCGTTGTGCAAATCAATGCTTCTTGGTAACTGATCCAGTTCATTAAACCATTCAATCGGAAAGGGTATTTTCTCTGCAAGGTCATGCACTGAATATCCAACCACTCGATCAAAACTGATAGCTGGGGATAACTGTTGCAGAATGTTTTGGTGCTCGTTTAGCAGGCTTTCAGCGGCGGCGTTGAGATAACGAACGACCAAGTTCATATCTAAAATCATCATGGGGGTAGCCGTTTGGGCAACAGCTAATGATGTAAGTACATACTCTGGTGTAGCATTTTGATTAGTGTGATAAACCGTTAATGGCTCAGCAATGTGTACGACTGGGGTTTGCATCAATTCTGCTACATATTCGAGTACATTCCGCCAAGCTTGTTGTAATTTATCGGTCCACTCTTGATCTGCAAACTCAGCCAATACGGACAACCAGTTTTCAGTAAACATCTCATAATGCGAAGCTTCGACACCGTATTGTTGATGGCGAACGCCCAGACCTTGCAGATAGTCCTCAATCATTTCTGAATCACGTAAATGCTGAATCAACAAGACCATAGATGCCAGCAATTTTTTATGTTGACCTTCGATGGTAACCGATTTGAATAAAGGCCCAATCTCAGGGTATTCAGAAAACAAGCGTTGGTAAAAGCGCTCAGCTAAAGCATCACTAAAACTCATCAACGAAGCAAAGTTATGCTCAACAAGAGCAATATCCTGCTCATTCAAACCAGCCACGCCATTTTGATGATGTTGTAAAGCATTTTCAGCCATCAGTCTGCTCTTCCCATCAGCAAAT
This sequence comes from Methylophaga sp., assembly GCF_048266885.1. Lineage (GTDB taxonomy): Bacteria > Pseudomonadota > Gammaproteobacteria > Nitrosococcales > Methylophagaceae > Methylophaga. Next base: position 13,766 of record NZ_JBLWYR010000026.1, on the reverse strand, counting down.
CGTTAGCTAACGATTGGTAATCCGCCGGATTTGCTGACTCATTATCGTATATCACTGTTTTTAGCACCCGCTTCGGAAAATATTGTGTTAATAAAGTACCGAACTGATAAGCAAAATCATTGCCATCCGGCAATCTATTTAAACAAAGCCATAACCGTAATGAGTCTGGTCCCAACTTTGATACCCGCTGCAAAACAGGTAACATTTTTATCATACCGCGTAATGCTCCGTGTCCCGCAGAAACCGGGATTAACATATCTGTTGCAGCCAACACCGCATTAGTGCCCAACAATCCAGAGAGCGCTGCGCAATCTATCAGAATAATATCTGCATCTGCTGGCATTGTCGAAGTAAGTAGTTGCTTCAGTTGTACGCCCATATTAATTGAGGGTGTTAGTTGATCGTACAAAAAAAGGTCTGGACCAGAGGCTATTAGCGATAGATGATTGGTTAATGAGAGGGTTACTTCACTTATAGAAACATCATTTTTCAGCAACCTATCCATACCGCTTTGGGTTTCCGGCACACCGAATTGTCGACTTAAATCAGCTTGGGGATCCAGATCAAGCATCAAAACTCGGTAACCCATTTCTGCCAGAATCACCCCTAAATTCGCGGTGATGGTGGTTTTCCCAACATCATGCGTTTGATTCATCACCGCAATGATGCGCTGAGTTGCGTGCTCAGCCATAGCTAATCTGATTCCTTTATCAATTGCTCAAATAATGTGCGGATATCAAGCAATTGAATTGTTTGTGACGCATTTTCCAACACGTTTATTAAACATGGATGACTTGGGTTTCTTGATGCCATTTCAGCCAGTTCCACTTTATTTATTACATTGGCGAGATCCGTTACACACAGTACTAACCAACGCCCAGGGTCCAATGGATGGCGTAGCAAAACTCCTAAAGTAAACGGTTTTTTAGATGCTGGATTTCCAACGTTTATCAATTCATTAAGATTAATGACCGGTACTATTGCATTACGAATATGTACAACACCTGATACCCAATGAGGTGTTTTGGGCAAAGGAAGTATATTTTCCAACGCTGAGACACAAATAATACTTTGAACGGGCAATGCATATTGCTGATCATTGATAACAATCAACTGATAAATATCCTTATCCGAAGGCGATTCAACCGTCATTTTTGTTATCACCTAAAAGCTGAAAAGCTCCAAATAACTTGCTGGGATCGAGTAATAAAGCCAAGTTTCCTTCAGGTAATACGGCTATTCCTTTAATACCATCTATATGACGATAATGGGTACGGAGGGATTTGATTAACAACTGTGTTTGTTCTGCCATACCATCCACTAGTACAGCAAATAAGGTGTTTTCAGCATTTAATAACAAAATAAAAGCAGATTCATTTTCTGTTTTGTTAGCTGGTAGCTGAAGGAATTTGCAAATATCAATCAACGGAACTTGACGGTTATCATCAGTAATAAACCACTGTTTGCCACGTTGCCAAACCAATCTGTTGCTTTCCATTGCAAAGCTATCCAACAAATTGATTAATGGCAGCGTCATCGTTTGTTCGTTTATTCGAATGATTTGTACATCAACAAGAGATTGTTGAATAGGAATGTAAATTGTAAAGCAGCATCCTTTACCTTGGCTCGAAACCAACTCAATTTCCCCACCCAAATCGTTGACATGTTGTTTGACTATATCCAGCCCGATACCTCTTCCGGAAACAGCATCTGCTGATTTTGATGTAGAAAAACCAGGACGGAAAACCCATTCGCTGAGTTGTTGATGAGTGACAGCAGTAAACTCAGTATTGATGCCGATCTGCTTTGCTTTAGCGACAATCTGCTGTTCAGATAACCCACTACCATCATCACTAAAGCGAATCACTAATTCTTCATCAATCTGTTCGGCCGAAATGTGGATTTGCCCACCTATCGGTTTGCCTGACTGTTGACGTTGCTCAGGGGCCTCTATTCCATGAGCCAGAGCGTTACGCAATAGGTGCGTCAAAGGATCCATCAATGCATGAATGATCACGCTATCCAATTCAATGGGAGCAAGCTGCATATGCAATTGCACTTGCTTATGAGTTTTTTGTGCCAGATCAAAGGCCATACGGGGCAACCTGGCAAAGGCATCCGCAAGAGGACGCATGGTAATGTTGAGCAATTGCTGTTGCAGGAGTTGCTGTTGCCGCTTCATCGCTTGATTACGACGCGATAGACGAATCTTATCAGTTTGATTTAACTGGTTGGTAAGCGCAATAGCTTGTTGTAGATTCGATTGTAATGTTTGAGAGATAGTGAGCAACGCATCCAAATTGGCTTCGTTTAATTTGTAGCGTGTTGGCTCTATAACTCTGTCAGATTGTGTTGAAGCCAACACATCTATAGTCAGATCGCAGATGTGCTTTACCCATTCGAACTGGGCAGCCAGTTGTTTATAGTCAAGCTCTGCTTTTAGAGTGATTTGCCAACGTAGGTAACATTTGAAAGGATCAAAATCGGCAAAATCCGGTAACTTATCGGTAAAAACTGAGACTTTGATTGGCCCCATATTTCGTAACGCTTTGAAAATACGTAAAGGATCATGGCCATTTTCGAAGAATTGCGTATGAGGTGTGAAATCAATTTGCCAAACTGATCCGTTTATTTCCTCAGTGAGCTTTTGACTGCTTGAATCAAAAGTAGGCTGGCCTAGATTTCTCAGTATCGCAAGACAATTTGTCAGTCTTTCAGCTTGGTGCTCCGGGATTACTTCATCCTTGCCTAGAAGCTGACGACAAAAATCCATCGCCATTAACAGTGCGTCACTTTCTTGCGTTTTGAGCGGCCGATCATCTACCAAAACACTCTCTATAGCATGGCAAACTTGTGCTATTGGTTCATGACCAAAACTGGCGGCAGTGCCTTTAAGTGAATGTAATAATCTGCAAGTTTCTTGCTGGTGTTTATTTCCGGTTACTGGATCGTGTAACGAAGTTAGTACCCACGCTTCAATTGTACCTAATGTTTCCAACGCCTCTTCGCGAAAAGCCGCTGTTGCAGAAGACAATAATGAAGGATTCATTGGGTTAAAAATTAATTCAGTAAAGAATTAACTGTGCTGACCAACTGTTCAGGATCAAATGGTTTTATTAGCCAACCACTAGCACCCGCATTTCGTCCAATTTGTTTTTTGTCTTCATCTGTTTCTGTAGTTAACAACAACACAGGGGTAAACCGATATTGTGGCAGTTGGCGAAGCATAGTGATGAATTCAGGTCCAGTGACTTGTGGCATATTAAAGTCACTTAAGATCAAATCAAATTGCACTTCTGAAACCATTTCAAGCGCTTGTTTACCGTCGTCCACACACAACACATTATGGCCTGAGTTCTGCAAGATAATTTGCAGCATTTGTCTCAACGAAGGCGAATCATCCACCACTAAAATCATGGCCATCTTAGTTTTTCTCCATTGTGTTGGACGCTACTGATGTCTGTTGCTTTTCCATCGTAAAAGGTAATCCTGACAAATTGAGAGCCTGCTGAAAACTTTCGCTCAGATCAGACCAAATCACTTGTATATCATCATGTTGCGCCTGATGATGAAATTGATAGAGCAATTGCAGTGCCGCAGTGTCAATTTTTTGTAAGCGGCTTACATCGATAAAAACACTATCTCCAGCCAGTAATGCTTTTAAACAAAGCAAATACCAAGACTCAAGTTGAGTGATGCTTAATTGCTCTCCACAATCTAGTTTGGTCGTTGTATTAATCATATTTATGGCTTTTCAATTAACGTTTTTTTGCCGTAACACAACAAAGCAAGACACATTTATCCGCTTTAATCTTTGTAAACCTAACATTTCATGAAATTTATCGCTTGAAAAGACAAATGCAGAGACTGTGCCAGTATCTATTTGTGTTTGCGAGCCCAGAGCATTGCAGTGTGCTCATCAGCAAACCGTTGTTCTTGTTTTTGCTGCTTTTGCTCTGCTTCATTTTGATAACGCTCTTTGAGGGATTCGATAGAACGTTGTTTGTTTTTAGCTTGCAGCCATAGCTGCTGTTGTTTTTGTGTTTGAACAAAACAACGTTCAACATGGCTCTGTTGCATTCGTATAGCATTATCTAACTGGGCAAGAAACGATCTTAAATCAATTGCTTTACGGGCACTCATCTGTAAAGCATCACCCTGACGAAATTGTTGCAGGTATTCTTCACGATAACGGCGTAAATCTTCGAGCTGATGTCTTTCCTGCTCAAGCACGTTATTGGCCTGAACCAAGATTTGCATGGCTTTATCCGTCTCACGGCTCGCCATTTCAATGACAGGTATTAGTTTGGTTGCCCGGGTCATGTCATTTTATTATCCGTATCCATCTCATTAACCAACTTTAAAATTTGCGTTGATCTGCCGCCATTAGTTGCCCATTTAACTGCTGCGTGTTGTTCATTTGACCAAAAGACAGTTTTTGTAGCGACTGAAGGCTCATGTTCCAATCATGCGCTACATGCATGTCTTGTTTCAACATCGCGGATAATGCCGGAAAGCGATTAATGGCTTCATCAATATGCCGATCACTACCAGCTTGATAGGCACCAATCGTTATCAGATCCTGATTCTGCCTGTAGGTGGCGTAAATTTGCTTAAATTGCTGGGCAAGTTGTAAGTGTTTGGCATCGACCACTTGCGGCATGACGCGACTGATCGAGGCTTCAACATCTATAGCAGGATAATGGCCGGCTTCGGCAAGTTGTCGTGATAACACAATGTGTCCATCGAGAATGGCGCGAGCTGCATCTGCCACAGGATCCTGTTGATCATCACCTTCGGTTAATACAGTATAAATTGCTGTAATTGCTCCACCACCAACTTCACCACTTCCCGCACGTTCAACAAGTTGTGGTAATAACGAAAACACTGAAGGCGGATAACCTTTGGTGGCGGGCGGCTCACCAACCGCAAGGGCAATTTCACGTTGCGCCTGAGCAAATCGCGTCAGCGAATCCATCAACAATAAAACCTGTTTGCCCTGATCGCGGAAATATTCAGCAATACTGGTCGCTAACATGGCTCCATGTAATCGCATTAACGGTGAATGATCAGCTGGTGAAGCGACCACCACAGCACGTTTCAAGCCTTCTTCACCGAGAATATCTTCTATAAACTCTTTAACTTCCCTTCCCCGCTCACCAATCAAGCCCACTACAATCACATCTGCTTCAGTAAAACGGGTCATCATGCCCAATAAGACACTTTTGCCAACACCACTGCCAGCAAACAACCCCATCCGTTGTCCACGTCCAACGGTCAATAAAGCATTAATGGCACGCACCCCGACATCAAGGTGTTGTCTTACTGGGGCTCGGGATAATGGATTGACGATTTTACCGTGTAACGGAACTTTATCTTTTACCTTGAGCGGTCCACGTCCATCTAAAGGTTTTCCAGCACCATCAACAATTCGGCCCAATAAGGCATCACCTACGGGCACCTGGGAATCACTGCGAATAGGCCTTACCCTGGCATTAGGCACAAGACCACGAATATTGCTGGTGGGCATCAAATAAAGCGTTTCATCATGGAAACCAACAACTTCCGCTTCGACGGGTTCACGGCCTGGAGCATAGATTTCGCAACGACTGCCAACTGATGCCTGAAAACCGACGGCTTCCAAAGTTAATCCCACCATTCTCGTTAAGCGTCCTTCAACAGTAATGGGGGTTTCATTGTCGGCTGCTAAACGCTCAAAATGCTGTTGCATTCGCTGCTGTAAAGGCATTGAACGATTAGTGGAATCAGCTGGATTCATAATTATTTTCTTGACTCAATAAGCGTGAAATCAAATTATTGAGTCGTGTTTCCACTGAGGCATCGATAGTGGTATCAGCAGTAACTAATTTTACTCCGCCACGGCTAACGAGAGGATCTTCATACCATTGCCAGCCAGTATCCTCATCTAGTTTCAAGCCCGTTTTGACCAGTTCCATATCTTCTGGATTTAGATACACCTTAAGTTGGCGATCACTAACAGGTAATACAGCCAATGCTTCTCTAACTGCTGTCAACACAAGCTCTGGCCGTTGGCGAATTTCTTGATAAATCATTTGCCGCGCCAGCAAACTAAGCATAGAGAGCAAATCCTGCTCGACCTGCGCATCAACAGCTTTAAGGGGGGAATTAAGATTATCTATTAACGACTGCCAGTGTTGGGCTTGTTGTAAAATATCGGCTTCACCCGCTTTTAAACCTGCCTCATGTCCTTGCTGATAACCTTCATCATAGCCAAGTTTAAAACCTTCTTCTTGGGCTGCCTGCTGAACCGCTTCTAACGCTTCAACAGTGAGTGGATTAGTGTTCTCAGCTTCAATATCTGAGACCGATACCATTCGGGGAACTTCCCAGCGCTCATATGCATTAGCCAACTCTTCAGCTGATAACACATTGGCATGCTGGGTGGTAAAGAGATCATCAGATGAAGTCATCACCACCACCACCACTACCTAATGCTATATCACCCTTATCGGACAGCATCCGTGCGGTAGAAAGAATGGATTTCTGGGCTGCCTCAACGTCGCTTACCCGCACAGGGCCCATGGCTTCGAGATCATCGCGTAACATTTCTGCCGCTCGTTGTGACATATTTTTGAGAAACTTCTCTTTAAGATTTTCGTCCGCACCTTTAAGTGCTAATTGCAACTGATCGGTTTGAATTTCACGCATCAGTGTCTGCATACCACGGTCATCAACATCAATTAAGTTGTCGAATACAAACATCAGATCTTCAATGTTCTGACCCAGATCCGGTTCTGCTTCTTTAATTTTTTCCATGATGGCTGCTTCACGACTACCCTCAACAAAGTTAAGAATATCGGCTGCCGTTTTAGGACCACCAACAGTAGCCGTTTGACCACCGGCATTACCACTGAATTGTTTTTCCAAAATTTCATTAAGCTCACTTAGAGCTGCGGGTTGTACACCATCTAATGTCGCGACACGGAGCAAAATCGCCGCCTGATCCCGCTCTGGAAACATGCCGAGTACCTGAGCAGCTTGATCAGGATCTAAAAAGGAACAGACTATCGCGATAATTTGCGGATGTTCTAAACGGATGACCTCATAGATCGCTCGAGCATCCATCCATTTTAATTGTTCAAGCCCGTTGGTGTTACCACCGGAAAGAATTCTATCGAGTAAACCTCCAGCACGTTCTTCACCCAGGGCCCCCACCAGCATTTTTCTCACATAATCATGAGAGCCTATGCCCAATCCGGTCTCTTGTTCTACGGTGTCAACAAAGTTATCTAAAACGGTCTCAACTTCAACCCGTGTCACATTGGTCAGAGTTGCCATGGCCTGACCTATTTTCTGAACTTCTTTAGGCCCCATATGCTTGAGCACTTGGGCGGCCTCATCTTCACCGATAGAGCGAAGGAATACCGCAGCTTTTTCTGTGCCTGTTAATTTACGGGGTTGTTCGGCCATTATGCATCACTCGCTGCCCAGTTTTTAACCACTTGCGCGACTAGCGCAGGGTCCTGTTGTACTAAGCTACGTATATTAGTCAAATGCTGTTCAACGCGCTCAGAACCAGTCGTCAGTTTAGCAATATCCTCACCGTTTTTACTACTTGCCGACAAAACTTGCTCTGCGGTCATTCCATCAGTACTTTCGGATTGATTCGCTAGCTGTTTATCAGGCGATTTATTCAAATCCCTAAAGGCCGGACGAATCAAACCAAAAATCAAAAATAAGACAACCAAAGCCCCTAAAACTTGTTTACCCACATCCCAAACCCATGCTTGCTCCCATAACGGAATGCCTGGCAAAGGTTCGGCTTCGATTGGTGTAACAAAAGGTGCGCTGACCACGTTTAAACTATCACCGCGTGCCATATTGAAACCAATAGCATCCATAACCAATGTATTGATTCGTGCCATTTGTGCATCGCTCATCGGTGTTGTAACAACATTGCCTTCGGCATCTGTCGTGGTTGGTTCGTCGACCAGAACTGCAACACTTAACTTCTGAATACTGCCAGGGGCCAGACGACTATGGCTGATAGTACGATCTAATTCGAAATTACGGGTACTGCGGCGTGTACTAGATCCTGGAGTCACCGTTTCAGCAACAACCTCCCCATCTTCACCAACATTTTCCTGAACTGCTTGTTCCGGAGCAACTCCACCACCTGGAGGCTGATTGGCTAACGCACCTGGAACCCCCATAGGACCTAGGGCACCCACACGCTCTTCTTCTGCCAGTTGCTCACTGCGTAAAGCCGTGAGATCCGGGTTGTAACTTTCCTGAGTTTGTTCAGTGACGGTGAAATCAACATCAGCAACAACTTGAGCACGAACGCCATTCATTCCCACAATCGGTGTCAGAATGTCTTCAATACGGCTGATATATAACTGTTCAAGCTTTTGAGTAAATTCCAGCTGAGTATCACTTAACGCCATACTGCTATTGCGTTCAGGTTGGCTGAGTAAATTGCCGCGTTGATCGACAACCGTTACATCGCTACTTTTCATATTCGGTATGCTGGCAGCCACCATATGAGTGATTGCAGCAATATGACCACGTTCCAACGTTCTACCCGCATACAGATTCACCACAACAGAGGCGGTTGGTGGTTTCCGTTCGCGGACAAATACGGATTGTTTTGGAATCGCCAAATGCACACGGGCACTACGAACATTTTGCAATTCAGATACTGAGCGGGCCAATTCCTGTTCCATTGCACGTTGATAACGCGCCTGCTCGATAAACTGGCTGGTACCAAAGCCTTGTTCCTGACTGAGTATTTCCATACCTTGAGCGCTGCTGCGAGGTAAACCCTCGGCGGCTAAACGTAAACGTAAACCTTGTACATCTGACGCTGGAACGAGCAATGCTCCAGTGGTTGGATCTAATTTATAATCAATTTGCATCTGCTGTAATACAGTGGCAACCTCTGAAGATTCCTGAGCTTCCATACCTGAAAACAGCACCTGATAAGAAGGTGTCTGCGACCACATAAAAACATATCCGCCTACAGCAATACTGGCGGCAATAGCCAATAAAAACATGATTTGCTTGGCTATCGGCTGGCGAGAGATATTATTTTGCATCACCGCCAATGGGGTATTGGCAGCAAATGTATTGGTTTTCGTAGCAGGTGCATTTTCCATATTCAGGCTCTTCAGTTAAACCAACACCATTAAATCGACATTCTCATGACTTCTTGATAAGCCTCAATCAGCTTATTACGAACCTGAATTGTCGCATCAAATGCCACGCTGGATTTTTGTGAGGCAATCATCACATCGGTTAAATTCACATTGGGATCACCCAATTCAAATGATGTTCTTAACTGACTCGCGGTCTGTTGTGTTTCATTGACTTTATTAACGGCATTTTTCATCAAATCCGCAAAGTCTACCCGGCCACTGGACAAATTTTGCTCTGCCGGCAACGGCATCGCTTGATTAGCCTGAGTTTGCATTGCCCGCATTTGTGTTAATAACTGGTTCGGATCAATTGCTTTTATCATGGGTTTGTTCTCGCTTAGTATTTTTTATATTGTGCTTAAATAGTCTATGCAGGCTTCTTGCCAAATTTCCCGGGAATGGCAACACCTTGCTCTCTAAAGCGCGAGATCTTGTAGCGTAACGTACGTTCGCTTATGCCCAATTCTTTTGCTGACTCGCGGCGACTGCCACGATGCTTTGCCAGCATGTCGAGAATATGACGCTGCTCATGGCTGCGTAAATCATCCGTATTATCCACCAGCATATCCGGCTCATTTTGCTCAGTAATCGGCGACGGTTTTACGTCATCAGTACTTGGCTGTGTTCCTGCCATGGCTTCATAGGCAAGATCCTCTGCTTTAATTTGCGATCCGCTTTGTAAAATCAAAGCACGTTGAATGACGTTATCTAACTCACGCACATTGCCCCGCCAGTTATGCTGAGCCAATTTGATTTGAGCTTCTTTATCAAAATGTGGCGCCACTCTTCCGCTATGCTGGCAATGGCGTTCAAGAAGCTGTTGAGCCAATGGCACGATATCTTCAGGACGATCACGTAACGGTAACAGCTGCAAAGGAAAAACATTTAATCGATAGAATAAATCCTCGCGAAAACGTCCGGCTTTTACTTCATCTCGCAAAGTACGGTTGGTGGTGGCTAAGACCCGTACATCCAACGACAAGGTTTTTCTCCCCCCCAAACGCTCCACTTCACGCTCTTGCAATACCCGTAGTAATTTTGCCTGTAAAGAAATATCCATTTCGGTAATTTCATCCAGCAAAATCGTACCTTGATTGGCTTGTTCAAATTTCCCGGCATAGGCTTGTGCTGCACCGGTAAATGCGCCTTTTTCGTAACCAAATAACGTCGCTTCAAGCATAGATTCAGGAATGGCAGCACAGTTGATGGCAACAAATGGTCCGTCTTTACGCGGAGAATGACGGTGAATAAAGCGAGCCAGTACTTCTTTACCAGTACCACTTTCGCCATTAATCAAAACTGTTGCATCAGTTTCTGCCACTCGGCGAGCCAAAGCTTGTAATTCCACAGAGGATTTGGCGGCGGCGACCATATCGTCGCTGGCAGGCAGCATACGAACATAACGTTGCACACGTTGGAGCAAGTCATCAGCCTCAAATGGTTTCATCAAATAGTCACATGCCCCCTCATGCATAGCTTCTACTGCACTTTGCACCGAACCATAAGCAGTCATTAAAACCACAGGTAATGAAGGCAACATAGCCCGGGCTTTTTTCAGCAGGGTATGACCATCCATAGGCTGCATTTGCAAATCGCTCAGCAATAACCCAATCGGTTCATTGGCAAGTTTGTCTAAGGCTTTCTGACCATGATCAGTCGCTGTGACTTTGTAACCAGCCAGTTCCAGCGTATCGCATAAGGCGGTACGCAAATTGGCATCATCTTCTACCACCATAATCATTGATTGAGTCATGAGTGAACTCCTGCTTGCATTGTTTCTTGGGGCATATTCATCGGACGGTATAAGGGCAGGCGAAGACAAAATGTACTGCCAACACCTTGCTCACTATCGAGCCATAACAGACCTTTATGTGCTCGAGCAACGGATTGCACAACAGCCAAACCTAGTCCTGTTCCAGCAGAACGAGTGGTATAAAAAGGTTGTAGGATTTTGTCGTAATCGGCTTCAGCAATACCCACACCATTGTCCTCAACACTGATTTCAATAAAATCTTGCTGATCTTCTTCAGCATATTCAACGTGGATGGTTACTTTTCCCGTTTCTCCACAAGCCTGACGGGCGTTGTTGAGTAAATTGTTCAATGCACTAACCAGTGCCGGCTGGCTACCATAAACATAGCCATCATTGACGAGGTTAATTACTTGAATATTTAGGGATTCGCTTTCCGGTTGAGCACTAAATCGTTGTACTAACTCATCAATTAATTCACTCACATTGACTGGGGCAGTGCTATTCATATCGCCCCGAGAAAACGCCAACATATTTCGTACCAGCTGCTCCATATGACTCAAACTGTCGTGCAGGCGGCGGGCAAACTTTAGTTGCGTTGCCTGCTCAGTTTCAGGTTTAAGTAGTGGAGCTAAATATAAAGTGGCTGAGGAGAGTGGCGTGCGAATTTGATGTGCCAAGCGTGCAGCCATTTCTCCCATTGCAGATAAACGCTGTAAATGGGCGACCTTACGTTGCAGTTGACGAGTTTCTGTGACTTCCTGAAGCAGAATGATCTGCCCTGGTTCTTTATCTAATGGGCTAGTGGAAATATGTACCAAGCGTCCATCGGCCAATGACACATCATGTCCATCATCTTCCCTTGGTTTAAACGCGCGTTTAATGACATCAATCCAACGTTGACCTGTGAGAGGTTCGCCAAGCAGATTAATTGCTACTTGATTACAGTCTTGAACCAAACCGCTCCCATCAATCACTACCACACCACCCGGAATAACCGCTAACAAACTGCTGAGACGATCCGCGATACGACTCTCAGAAGAGGATGTTTTTGTGTTGCTAACCGGTGGTGCCCAAACAGGATTATTTTCTGCTAGCGCAGTCATTGGCCGTTTTGTTGGCCGCACTGGCTTTAACACTCTTGGGCTTTCAATCTGAGTTGTGGGATCAGGCCATTTCAGGTTCATTAATATTTGCTCCACTAAAGGGTTTTCCAATAGTGGTGTTGCAAATTATATGCCCTGTTTTTTATTTATTTAAAATCAACACCTTAAAGTATTTTGGTTTGTTTGCGAGTCAAAATACAGGCACTTAATTTAGTTTATTTCAATATCCCGATGAATACCGTATTTACGCATTTTCTCAACAAGTGTGGTACGTCGCATTTTTAATCTACCAGCAGCATGAGCAACTACACCCGAGGCTTCATCCAATGCTTGTTTAATAAGTAAATATTCCAAATTGGCCAGATGCTCCCTTAAATCCAAGCCATCCTCAGGGATGCTGTCCATTTTTATCTCCAGGTCATGGCTATTGTTTTGGCCATTTGATGACGTGGGAGATTGAGAAAAATTCTCCACAGGAGAAATTTTTAGTGAAGCTGCGGCCTCTGGTCGAGCAGAGATAGCAGCTGTAATAACTTCCGCCAACGGCTCACCTTCAATTTGATATTTCTCTGGCAGATCATCAAAGTCAACGGTGCCATAAGGATATAAAATGACTAACCTTTCCACCACGTTAGCCAGCTCCCGAACGTTACCAGGCCAACTGTATCGGCATAACGAGGCAATAGCTGCCGGAGTAAACCGAACGGCTCCACGGTTTTCATGTTCTATTCGCTGAATCAGCTCATGTATTAATAATGGGATATCTTCAGGTCGTTCACGTAATGCAGGCATATCAATAGGAAAAACATTTAACCGATAAAACAAATCTTCTCGGAAACGACCATCATCAATATGTGTTTCAAGGTTACGATGAGTAGCTGCAATAACCCTCACATTTGCTTTTTGTGTTTTATTGCTACCAACACGTTCAAATGTTCTTTCTTGTAGAACACGTAACAATTTGACCTGCATTGGTAAGGGCATATCACCAATTTCATCGAGAAATAGCGTGCCGCCTTCCGCCATTTCAAAACGCCCTTTCCGGGCAGTTATAGCACCTGTAAAAGCACCTTTTTCATGTCCAAACAATTCACTTTCAAGCAGCTCACCAGGGATGGCACCACAGTTGACGGGTACAAAAGGCTTTTCACGGCGTGAGGAAAAATAATGTAGATTGCGAGCAACCACTTCTTTACCGGTTCCAGACTCCCCCAGGATTAATACATTTGCTTCAGAATCTGATACCTGTTGAATCATTTTCTGAACACGCTTCATTTTTGTGCTATTTCCCACCAGAGAACGGAATAGCGGTTCGGTTTCTGAGGTGTTTTCAGCTTGGTTTTTATAAACTGAGGCTTGCTGTAATGCATTATTTAATTGAGGATATTTAACAGGGAAACGAAGTGCACCGATAGCGCCGGGGAAATCGCCAATCTCATTTCCAGGATAATCAAGGGTAAATACCGGGACTCTGGCCTCATGGTTAACCAGCTCGCGGAGTAATTGTTTAGTTTGGTTTAAGCCACCACAATCGCCCACCAGTGCCATTGCAATATCATTTAAATCAGCAATATTATCCAACCAACTCTCCATGTTTTCCACCACCACTGCGTGGCAGTTCACAAACGCAATAAGCGTGGAAAGTGTTTCTCGGCGTTGAGGGTCAATATCTATCACCAAGATATTACACACATTCATAACTGCTCCTGAAGACAAGATCACTCCGGAACC
>NZ_JBLWYR010000025.1:0-34978 GCF_048266885.1 Methylophaga sp. | reverse complement strand
GTAAATAGTTGAAATTTCTGTTAAAGGCTTGCTGAGTGAAAATTGTGCGCTATGTGTTGACTCATCGTTACTGCCCGGCTTTTCAAGTTTATGCCTTGCAACACCCACCACCGCAGTAATATCAAATACCAACGGTTGCGTTAACTCAGCAGCATAGGATTTGACTCTAATCGATTCGTCAGTGCTGGTTTGTGTGAAAGGCCGTGAAGGACACGTTTGGCTGCCACCGCCACCGCCACCGCCACCGCCACCGCCACCGCCACCGCCACCGCCAGAAATGGTGCATTCAAGTCCCGCTTCGTCATAACTTTCTTTGCGTTGATCAAAACTGAATGCCACTTTGGAACCGGTTGTCGGAAACACCCCGACTAGCTGGGCATGACTCCCACGACTTTTAGTTTGCTCCTTTCTGGCAAAGGTATTATTAGTGGAAATTGATGTGAAAGTATTATCGTCGTAACTGGCACTGTGTTCTTCAAGCTGGTTGTCAAAAAGCCATAGCCGAGTCGACCAATTATTGGATAACTGATAATCAGCACCGATCTGAACGGAATGACCACGCTGAGACTCTACCCTTTCGAACCGTGCCCGTTGGGCAAAATCGTCCACACTGTTATCGAAAACGATCGAAGGTTTTCCATATTGACCTTCAAGATAACTGGCAAACATCCCTACAGTGAGTTTTTCGGTTAGATTACGATTATAAGAAAACATCAGATTTTCTCGTCGATTATCACTATTTAATCGCTGGTCATTATCCTGGAAGTTATCTGCTGAGTTATCTAGCGGGGCATTGAAATCATTAGACAGTGAAAAGCCATCTCGGTCTCTTACCCCATAACCAAAGAAAAAATCCTGATCCGCATCACCATAACCTACTTGTCCGTTAGCCAGCCAGAAATCATCTGAACCTCGTTCAAGTTTGGAACTGGCCTGAAAGCCATTGATCGCATTGCGCGTTTTGATATCCATCACACCAGCCATGCCACCATCACCATATAAAACCGATGAACTGCCAATATTCAAATCAATTTTACTGATCGCAAAGGCCGGTATTAAACTCGGATCAAACTGACCATCAAACGTTGAATTAAAAGGGATACCATTCAACAATAGTTTGACTTGCCGGGTACGTAATCCACGTATATCCATCCTTGGTGTGCCATCGCCACCATAACGTGTGTTTACTGATGGGACTAAACGCAAGGCATCTTCCAGGCTTCTAGCGCCTAACAATTCAAGATCTTGCTGATCGATCAATACCTGTGAGCTATTAGACGGATTATCTTCCACCCTTATCTCAGCTAGTTCGTAGTTTTCATTTTCCGTTTCGACAGCCTTTATCTGAGTAGAAACAGTAATGAGCAGTGTGCTGAGCAATAATCTGGATATATTCTTTAATATATATCGATTGGCGGCATCTTGATTTGATATGCTCACAAAATCTCCTTGGATTATTTATTTTGTAGGTTAATTTTCTTCATGCCACGCCAGGCAAGAAAGCCAATTAAGCCGCCCAAGGTGCCAAACATAAAATGAGTGATAAATGGATACACTAGTCCATGTCGTAAAGAATCGGTCTCAAGTCCGGCCCAGGCTAACAAACCAATTTTGAATAAGGGCTTTAACATATGTGCCAAACCAGCAGCCAAGGGCATCAGCCATAATGTGATGGTGGTAACAGAGAGTTGTTTAAAGGCGAAATCCAAAAGCACACCCTGACTCAATACAATTATCGCTGCAGACGGATTATCACGTATAAGCAAAGCCGCTACTAAACCACCACTGCCCGCCAACGTGGCAGAATAATGATAAGGGGAAACCAGCCGGACAAAGACTAATATCGCCATTAATGTCAGGCCCTGCCGACCGGGCAGTTCGAGTCCGAAACGAAAGCTTTCATGCATTAACATCGCCAAAGCACCGGCCATAAAAATCAGTGCATGGCGAGTTTTATCTGATTGCCATATTTCAGAACTGTTTGAGATAGCTCTTTGTAGCAACTTTCCACTCATTGGGATTTTCCTCATCAGATTCAACAATCAGGGTAGCCTCTCCTCCCAGCCAGATCGCCCTAGGCCAGCTTCCCATCGCTATGAGATTCTCAGGATCGGTTAACACTTGTCCCTGTAGATCCTGAACCACTGTTATTTCAGTAATGGCCAATAGGCTCGATAGACTTAAGGTTTGATTTACATGATCACGCATACCTGGCAACCACAACAATCGCCCATCAACGCCAGAACCACATAAGCTCACAGCGGCCAAGGCGCCAATGACACCATCTTGTGTGCCAGTCAGTCCATGCAGAATCACACTTTGTTGCTGAGCAAGATCACGGGCCTGCTGCTGAGTCACTAACCGTTGTTTACAAATAAAGCCAAACTGCAGCATCGATTTCGAGAGTTGTTGTTCAGATGCGAGGCATAGTCCAACATCCGCTCCTTCAGCACTCTCGCTTAACAGATACTCAATACACAGTTTTTCAACGACTTCGATCGGCGAATTCAATTTTTCTATCACCAAACAAGCTGCACTGTTATGAGAAGTGAAAGGTACTAATGGACTCATCAGTAATTGATGTCGGGTAATAAAGCGACATTCACCTAATTGCTGATCATTAATAGCAGCACCAAGTGAACGTGCATGAAATCCAGTGCCACGACTATCAATATTGTCAGTATCATCAATACCGATATACCAGCGTTCCGGAGTTGATAACTTCATATTTGTTCCTGAATAATTATCGACGTATTCCATCATACATATCGAATCAGGTAAAGTTCATTTCAATACGAGACAGCGGTGCAATTAATGATTACCCTGGCTACCTAAAATATTATTAATAACTCATTTGGATTCTTTGATGGCTCACAATCACTCCCATCACCACGAAGTTGCTAACTATAATCGCGCTTTTGCCATTGGAATTTCGCTTAACGTGGTATTTGTCGTTATTGAAGCCAGCTATGGCATTTTGGCCGGCTCGATGGCGTTATTAGCGGATGCCGGGCATAACTTAAGCGATGTAGTGAGTTTATTACTGGCTTGGGGAGCCAGCATTCTGGCCAAAAAAGCGGCCACTGAAAAACGTACCTATGGTTTCCGTAAAGCCACAGTAATGGCGGCTTTAATCAGTTCAATCATGCTGTTTATTGCGCTAGGCGCGATTGCCTGGGAATCGATCACCAGAATGTTAAATCCGCAGCCGGTTGAAGGCATGACTGTCATCGTGGTGGCCAGTATCGGCGTGGTGATTAATACCATCACTGCGTTACTGTTTTTTAAAGGCCAAAAACAGGATTTAAATATTCGTGGAGCCTTCTTACATATGGCTGCCGATGCGGCGGTATCATTAGGGGTCGTAATCGCTGGTTTATTTATTCTGTTCAAAGGTTGGTTGTGGATTGACCCGCTAGTCAGCCTATTGATTGTGGCGATAATTTTGGTGGGTACCTGGCGCTTATTTCGCGAATCGTTCAATTATGCAATGGACGCCGTACCGGAAAATATTGATCTGCAAAAAATCCAGCAGTATCTACTGAATTTGGAACAGGTCGACTCGCTGCATGATTTACATGTCTGGCCTTTAAGCACCAGCGAAACAGCATTAACCGCGCATTTAGTGGTTAAAAACACTCCATTGGACAATACATTTTTAGCCCAACTGCAACATGATCTACATGATCATTTTGATATTGAGCATGTAACAATTCAGCTGGAATCCGTTGAGGACGCCAGTTTATGTTTGCTCGGTAATAACCACGAATGTCATCGTTAACCCATTTAACCAACGGTGACTTATCCTTCCTCACTTACAGCATCTCTGCTATGGTGCCTCGCTTAATCATTTACAGAAACTGATATCAAAATGCATGGAAAGTTAATTAAGTGGAAAGATGACAGGGGGTTTGGCTTTATTCTCTGTGAGCACAATCAACAGGAAGTTTTTGTACATATTTCCGCTTTTCCGAGCAGTAGCCCGCGCCCCAAAGTCGGTGAAATGCTTGGCTTTGAAATTGAAACCACAAACGACGGTAAAACCCGAGCCATCAATATCAGCCGTGCGGCATCATTACAAACGAAAAAATCAGCCATCAAAATCAGTAAAACACCCGGCAAAACGACCAAATCAATCAGCCTAATAATTGCTCTGATAGTAATCATTTTGATTGCTATCAGCGTTTCTCAGAAATTCACCCCAGCTCCTACTGCCGCATCAACTGAGCAGGTTATCCCAAGCAACATTCAAGCAATGCCAGAAGTGACTACTTCACAATTTAGTTGTGATGGCAGAACCCATTGCAGTGAAATGACATCTTGCGCAGAAGCGAAATTTTTTCTTAAAAACTGTCCTAACACCAAAATGGATGGCAATAATGATAGTGTTCCCTGCGAACAGCAACACTGTGGTTTTTAACACGCTCTTTTAGAACGCACATCAAAATAGCCATAGGCAGCGACCACCAGGAAACAGACAGCGGGCACAATAAAGGAAATCGCTGTGTTAAACGCGTCAATTAAAGCTCCCTGAAACAAAGGCATAATCGCGCCACCAAGAATCGCCATCACCAGCCCGGCCGCACCAAACTTGGTATCTTCGCCCAAACCTTTTAATGCCACACCGTAGATGGTTGGAAACATCAGTGATAAACAGGCAGATATCGAAACGATTGCCCAAACCCCGGAAATAGTAGGGCTCAGCATTGCAAACAAACATAAGGCACTGCCCATTAAGGCCAGTAGTGTCATCAAAACGGTTGGTCGGATATAGCCCATTAGCCAAGTCATCGCAAAGCGGGACACTAAAAACACCAGCAAACTATATTGCAGATAAATACTGGCAACGGCAGCAGATCCACCCATCGCCTGCTGCACATACTGAATGGTGAAGGTCCAGACGCAGACTTGTGCCGCGACATTAAAAAATTGAGCGATGACGCCATATCGGTAATGCGTATTGGCCATCAACCGTTTAACTATCTGAGCAAAATGCAATTCACTGATGCTCGACACCACCGCTTCACGTGGTTTTGGTACTTTTGAAAATAAAATCATCAGCCAAATCAGCAATAAGGCCACTGCCATGCTGACATATGGCAACATCACAGCTTTGAGCTCGGCCGCTTGTACCAGCTTTAATTCTTCGACCGTCATTAATGCCCGATCAGCGGCTTCGGCAATATGTAAATTCGGCAGAATCAATGTGGCAGCGAGAAATACACCCAGATTTGTGCCAAGTGGGTTAAAGGCTTGTGCCAAATTCAGTCTGCGTGTGGCATTCTCAATTGGCCCCATTGCCATCACAAAGGGATTGGCCGAGGTTTCCAGAATCGACAGCCCTGCTGCCAGAATAAATAATGCGGCGAGAAAATAGTGATACTCCATCGCCAAGCTGGCAGGATAAAAGGCTAGCGCACCTACTACAGCCAAACCTAAACCGCATAACACGCCAGTTTTATAGGAATATCGACGGTTGATAAAAGCAGCGGGTATTGCCAGACAAAAATAGGCTCCGTAATAGGCAAACTGTACCAAGGCTGACTGCAACGAACTCATTGCAAAGATTTTGCTGAACACTTTGACTAATGGATCCGTCATATTAGCGGCCACGCCCCAAGCAGCAAAACAAATGATCAATAAAATAAATACCAGCCGCATTTCTGGATAGACAAATGGCTGCTTGTCAGACATGGTTCGGGCTCCTTGCATCGTTGCTTTCCCGAGTTTATCAGTAATTTAGCTGACTATCGTCTGAGCAAGTGGATAATTTACTGATCGCCGTATAGCGCAACATATTCCCCTGAAAACTTACCTGCTAGCAGTTGACCTGAATACAAAACTGCTGCCACGCGAATACGGGCTTTTCCTTTACGACGTAGCATTGTAAGGAACCTTGCCCAATCATCTTCATCTACTAGCGCAGCCGTTGCCGTAAAGTCTTCGGTCATAGGCTTGAGATAATCCGTTTCATTTCGCTGAATCACCAGTTGGGAAGCAATCCCCTCTTGTGCCAAACGGGTATGTAATAACGACCAGGCTGACAGAATTGCCAATGTGGATGCACTGCCACCAAACACCGTTTCCTGATGGTTAATATTGGGAGCCAACGGCGCCTGCAGGGTTAACGATTTTGCACTAAGGCTCTGCACGGTTACTTGCATAGCAGCCGACAAAGGAATGTGTTTATGTAGATAACGTTCGAGTTGATGATGTGTCATATCCATTAGTCACCACTATCGTTGCTGTGCATTATGCATATAATCCAGTACTGAATTCATCAGCTGATTGATATTCTGATATTTTTGCAGATCGGCAGTCAGTATTTCAGCCTCAGATTGTACATAAGGTGCGGGCACCAATTCATCGGCACAATTCTTAACTATGGCTTGAGCAGAGGCCGGTGTTGTTTCCAGATGAAATTGCAGTCCAATCACCGAGTTTCCCAATTGAAAAGCCTGGTTTACACAACCATAACTTTCCGCGATCCGTTGTACACCCTCAGGTAAATCAAAGGTTTCACCATGCCAGTGAAATACGCTGACTATTTCGGGGAATTGGAAGCTCGAAGAACTTTCTCCAACTACAGCCTTAATCGGCCACCAACCGATTTCTTTCTCGTTATTTGCATAGACTTTTGCCCCCATTGCACTGGCGATCAATTGTGCGCCTAAACAGATCCCCAATACGGGTTTACCGGTCGCTATAAATTGTCGAATAAACTGCTTTTCTGCAGCTAACCAAGGAAACTGAGATTCATCGTTCACACTCATTGGCCCGCCCATCACTACCAGATAATCAACAGCATCAATATCAGGTAAAGCGACGTACTGATAAAACGCTGTCGAACTGATTTGATAGCCTTTGTGACTGAGCCAGGCTTCAATACTGCCAAGGCCTTCAAAAGGAACATGCTGAAAATAATGGGCTTGCATTGGGATCCTGAATATATTGATTGACCGAACGCTTTATCCGTCAAAGTAGAACAGTTTAATTAGCTTTCTTTGTGAGCAAGCATTCCGACATAATTTCTTTTTTTATATCAAAATGTTAGGGTGTAATTATCCTTATTTGAGATGGAGGATAACATCATGCTGAAAAACAGTGCTTCACTCAGCCGATTTAAAGTAATTTTACCCTTTCTCGGCTTATTATTAATAGCATGTGCACCTGAGCCGGAAGTCGATAATGTAGCGAAAATAAATCAGCCTGTTTGCTCAAGCGAAAGCCATTTGTGTTTACAAAAGCCGACGACATAGCAACACTGCTTTGAATGAGTGGATGGCTCATCGTTTGAGGTGTCGTCAAATGGGATATTCATGGCATACTGACCTTGCAACACACAAAAACAACATCATAGCGAGGAATAAAGATGACTATTGCACTGACTCCACTGATTTCATTAATCGCCGGTATTTTAATACTGGTCGTGCCAAGATTACTCAACTATATCGTGGCTATTTACCTGATTATTATCGGCTTGGTTGGCATCTTCGGTGGTAATCTGAACATTACTCCCTGAGCAAAACATGGGAATTAAATTAACGGCGGGATAACTTAGTTACCCGCCGTTTTTTTATCGGGTTGAGCGGATTTTAATGGCAATGGGAAGTGCCGGCTTTGGTGTCTTTATGACAACCATTTTTATCGGTCAGTCCCGAATGTGCATAGCTAAGGCTTGAGCCTAGGGCTTGTTTATCTTTCATATCCACCACTGCTGGAGGCTATTTTTTCGCCCAACAAGGCGGAAATGACGCAATGTAGCCTTTCTACATAAGTTATTTCCAACACAGATGGGTGAAAAAAGAGTCCCAGCCCTGCGGGTTGTGGCTGAAAATGCTCCACTCTGCGTTGCTCGTTGTTTATTTAGAACAACTAAACTGCACTCCTCGCGCCTTGATTGGTGCATTTTCAGTCACAACAGAGGCGGATATGAAAGATAAACAAGCCCTGGTGTCATTAACAAAATAAACAGAACTGTCAGTTTTTTCATCGACCTATCCCTTGGACTTTAAGAGAGTTGTTCTTGAACGTATCGATGATCTGTTCTACTCGCATTCTTAGCTGATTGCCAGTAACGATGGTCACTATTTCAACGAAATTTTTCGAGTGTTTGCTAGCTCGATTAATTGTTCAAGCGGATCGGATAGGGATTTAACA
Source organism: Methylophaga sp. (assembly GCF_048266885.1). GTDB lineage: Bacteria > Pseudomonadota > Gammaproteobacteria > Nitrosococcales > Methylophagaceae > Methylophaga. The sequence continues at coordinate 26,818 of NZ_JBLWYR010000025.1, read as the reverse complement.
CCTTCGGCAATATCGTCTTCACTGTAACCAAGTTCACGCATCAAGCCGATCTGGTTTTGCAGTAATTTTTGCATAGCGGCAACCTCTTTAAGCTGATGCATTTTTTTATCATGACGATTTTGTTCAGTAAGCTGCTGTTTTTCCAATCGATTTTGATAAGAAATATCTTTCCACAAATCACGCAATTGCTGAATGATTTTATCCAAGCCCAATAGATTAAAGTCGCCGGGAGAATGAATTTCAATAGATTTGATACTCAGACGATGAGATTCACTGACTGAGGATAACGAGCCAGAAAAGGCACTTTTGAGATTTCGGCTTTGGCCTTTAGTTTTTATCTTATCCAGCACATACAGACGGTTATACAGAATATTAAGCTGATGAAAGAAACGGTAAAAATCCTCTACCGTCCAGTCTTCGCTGGCGCTAAAGCCTATCGGGCTAATGTTCTCTGACAAACCCGCTCTCCTTAGTCGAATTTTTTCAGTAATGAAACTCTATCACGATCCAAACAGAATGTTTTATCAAGGCTGACCAGCAAACGACTCAATCCTCTTTACGACTGATAACTTCACCTTCGATGATATTGGTCTCATGGCGAGATTGTTGGGAGTGGCGTTGCGAAAATTGCTGTCGTTGATACCCTGCATCTTGGGCTTTACGCATTTGTTTACGTGCTCGGTACAGCATCAATGGAATTAAAATCCAGCTCAGTAATACCACAAAGACCAGCAGTGTCAGGCTGAGCATCATCACCAGCCCCAGCAGAATCCAGGCAAAAATTCGTTGCAAGAAACCGGCTGATTGCAGCTGTCGAAATTGTTGTTGCCAGTTTTGGGCTTGCTGGCGAAAAGCATCAGATCGAAACATAAACCCTCTTTTTTCAAGCACTTTAGGTGCTGATTTGAACGGAAAAGCTGAAAGAAATAGTATTAAGAAGCTCATTAAGTTAGGGATTGAGAAAGTCACCTGAGGCTATAAGTTTCAACCCGCTTGTCGATTGGTTATAGAGATATACCCATGCTGACACCTTTATTCCATTGCTTAGCGTCACCGTTTGTTGCTGACGGACATATTCATGTGGCTCGGCAAAACTGGAAGAGCATTCTTCGTAATCATCAAGCTCAGCAAATAGGCTTTGGTGATTATGGATACGATAAACTTCTCCAACAACCTGTTGCAGTGGATCATCACTGGGTATCACACCCGGATAGTCCGCGATTTGATATAAACACCCTTGCAATGTTCCGCTATCTAGATAGTCACAGAATGAGTGCAACAAATCATGTCGAGCAGTATTTTTACGCAAGGTACCGTATACAAAAAGATAATCTTCAGTCATAAATTTGAGCTGTGAAATTTGTTTATTGCTTGGTACATTCTACGTGTTGAATTATCGCAACTAAATATGAATTCAGACTTAACATCTTCTCATTATTATGGACGCTTTGCCCCGTCACCCACCGGCCCTTTACATTTTGGCTCTTTGGTCGCTGCAACAGCCAGCTATCTTGATGCACGAGCCAATCAGGGACAATGGCTAGTCAGAATGGAAGATCTTGATAAACCCCGCGAGGTGGCTGGCGCGGCACAGGATATTCTCGACACCCTGAGAAGCTTTGGATTTCAATGGGATAGTGAAATAGTGTATCAAAGTCAGCGCGACGAAATTTACCGGCAATTCCTCACGCAATTAATATCCAAAAACCTCGCCTACCCTTGTGCTTGCACACGTAAAACCATTCAAGCGCTGGCACGAATGGGCATTGATGGTCCGGTTTATCCGGGTTTTTGTCGTGAGGGTTTGCCAGCAAATAAACGGCCACGTACCTGGCGACTTCGGGTCATGGATAACAGCGTTGAATTTGAGGATCGGGTTCAAGGTAGGCAAAGCCAAGTGCTCAGCCAGCAAGTCGGTGATTTTGTTCTGAAACGTGCGGATGGCTTATTTGCCTATCAACTGGCGGTGGTGGTTGATGATGCGCTGCAAGGTGTCACTCATATTGTACGTGGAGCGGATCTACTTGATTCCACCCCTCGACAAATTTATCTAAAACAACAGTTAGGTTTGAGCATACCGACATATGCTCATATCCCTGTGGCGACCAATTTACATGGGGAAAAACTGAGTAAACAAACCCGTGCACAGCCCGTCAAGCTAAGAGATAGCGGTGTTGTTCTGTGTCGAGTATTACGCTTTCTTGGCATGCAGCCACCAGCAGATCTGGCATATGGCTCCCTTACTGAATTATGGGGCTGGGCCATTCACAATTGGCAAATACAACAAGTACCCAAAATGCGTCGTCAGATCACATTGATTCCAGCCCAAAATGAACTATAAACGGCTGACTGTTTGAGTTTCACTGCCGTATATATGGGCGATTTCCAAATCCAGTCTGCTGCCATTGAGATAACATGAAACATCGGGTTTACGAGGCAGGTTATGCTAGATATGCCGCATGGGCGACCAAATTGCTTTTCATAGAGACGCATAAATAGCTTTGCCGCTTCATGCTCTAAATGAATTTTATCTTGGATACTGCTGTTCACAAGGCTAAATTCAAGTTCGCTCATTCATTCGTCAATTTGCGGTTCAGGTAATAGAGGTGGGGTGCGATCCATATACGTCAGATAACTGTGCCAGATTTGATGGGTACGTAGTTGGGTCATGCGAATAGAGCAGCTAAGGCCCATAATGCTACGTATCGTGCCGTCACTCCAGATGTTATAAATTGAGCTACATTGATCCAGCCGATATACCAACCAACTTTGCTGCGCTTTTTCGATAGATTCAATCACCGATTCGTTATCGACATAACGAGCCCTGGCTTCAGCAAGGTAATGTTGTAACTCAACCTCTTTTTGCTCCAACTGCTCCGACATACATAATCCTATTTCATAGGTATTATCAGCTTCAGAGCAATCATTTCCAGCTAATAAGGGAGCTGACAGGCATAACAGAACAAAACCAACGATTTTCATAGTCACTCCCTAGAGCCTTGTTTTTATAAAGGATTAAAGTTGCTATTTTTTATTTTAAGTCGATGTAGCTTGTAGAAATGATCATGTTTAGCGGTAAAACTATAAAGCTAATGTTCAGCTTGAAAGTCTTCGATTACACAAACATTACGGCCTTGTTTTTTGGCTCTAAATAATGCCTGATCAGCACGCTTAAACACCTTTTCAGTATTGTCGCCTGTATGAAAAGTAGCAACACCCGCGGATACGGTTATGGGAACTGGATTACCATCATATAAAAAACGTGCTTTACTAATTTCATCCCGAATTTTATCTGCAAGCACCATGGTTTCCGGCAATGCTGTCCCGGGGAAAATTCCCACAAACTCTTCTCCACCAAAACGAGCAACAAAATCAATTTCCCGAGTTGATGTTGAAAGTATTTCAGCGATTTTAGTGAGAATTTTGTCTCCGGCCAAATGCCCCAAACCATCATTAATTTGTTTAAAGTTATCAATATCCCAGACCACTATGCTCAGTGGGTTTTGGTATCGTTGCCAGCGAATATATTCGGCTTCTAATGCATCCATTAACGCTTGGCGATTGCTGATCCCGGTTAACGGATCCTTTCGCACCATTTCATGTGCTTTACGAATACCATCTTGCAAAGATTTGGTTTCAACTTCCAATTCTTGCATTCGATCGGTCAGTTTTTTTATTTCTAACTGCGATTGATAATAGCGACTCTGATCTGCGTTTCGATATTCATCTACAGCACCACATAATGCCGTTAAACGTTCACGAATAAACGCCTTTAACTCGCGAGGTTCACTGGTAACATCAATCTGCTTACGGATGTCATCCAAACCAGCATCTACCCGATCGCCGATCATTTGCCGTTGGTTGAAAGCTTCTTCATCATCTTTAACCGTCAGCCTCAACAGACCATCAAGTTCATTAATTCGATCACTTAATGTCGCGAGAAACGCTCGATATTCAAGCTGTTGCAGCTGGGCCTGAGCACCTAGCGAATTAATTAAATGCGTCAACGCATCGATGACGAGTGGTAAATGCTTTTTATTTGGCTTTTCTTGGAGTTGCTGTCGAATAACACTCACTTGCTCATTGAACATATCGGGCAATTGCAAATTATCAAGCAAATTACATAAAAGCAGCGATATTTCACTATTCAGCTTGGTTATGCCCAATTTGTGTAACAAGCCTGGCTTAGGCTTTTCCATCACCGATGAAACTGGTGCATCAGCAATCATGTTTTCCAATAAGCTCACAAAATCGGGTAATAACTTACGCGCTTGTTGATTGGAAGCATCTTTCAATTGGATAAGTAAATTATCCACATTGGGCTGACAAGTGGCGGGAATGGTTAACGATAACAAAAGATGTCTTAGTAACTCTGAGGCTTCTGATGCCTCTGGACCTTGAGGATTTTGATCTATCGTGTTAATGCATTGCTGGATTTTTTCCAGAATAACACCCATATGCTGGATGTCTTTTTTGTTACGTAATTCTCGCCGAAGCGAGTCAAGTTGTAAGTCTAATGCGGGATCAATACCTTTTGAAACTAACGCTAAGCGACCAAGGCTGCGTTCCAAAAGTTGTGTGTATATTTGTTGGTTCTCATCACGGGCAAGCAGATCAAGATATTTCTGCTTCCATTGCTCGACTTTGGTTCCCGGTTCTTCTGCCGCCATTGGTCCGACCTTTTTTGAGGCATATTGGTCATACTTTCATCAGGGATATTACAACAGCTTTAAAGGGATCTGCACCCAAAACTTACGATATTGGGAGACAAAACGAATCGTTGGATAAAATAATATGCGTAATAAAACGATCGTTCATCATCTAAAAAACCATAAATCAATATAAAAACAATGTTTTATATTCTCATTGTGATTTTAGTCAACATGCTTAACTCGCTGCAACCGAAGGGCATTTAACACAACAGAGATAGAGCTAAATGCCATTGCTGCGCCTGCCAGCCAGGGAGCTAACAAGCCCGCTGCAGCAATTGGGATGCCTAAAGAGTTGTAGCCAAATGCCCAAAATAGGTTCTGCCGAATATTACGCACAGTCAGATGACTTAACTGAATGGCGGTATTAACGGCATTTAAATCAACTCTCATTAACGCGATATCTGCTGTTTCAATCGCAACATCTGTTCCACTGCCCATCGCAATACCTACATCGGCTTCTGCCATCGCCGGAGCATCATTAATGCCATCGCCCACCATCGCCACTATCTGTCCTTGTTGACGTAATTCGCGAATTTTATCGGCTTTGTTTTCTGGTAATACTTCGGCAATCACCTTATCGATACCTAGCTCAAGGGCAATGGCGTCAGCAGTTATTTGATTATCTCCAGTCAACATAATGACTTGTAGGCCACGCTGTTTTAACTTTTTAACCGCTGATTTTGCTGTGTCACGTAATGTATCGGCAACGGCAATTAAGCCAACCACCTGTTGATCCACTGCGATCAGCATGGCAGTTTTACCTTGTTTTTCCAGTTGCTGTTGCTTTAGCTGCCAGTCACTAATATCTATATCGTGATCCAACATCAGTTTTTTGGTTCCAAGGAGGATCTGGGAATGCTTGCCGTTTAATGCAACCTCCCCCTTCACCCCATGACCACTCAGCGCAGTGAAATTTTCAACCAACACTTTTTGAGAATTTTGGCCTTTTAATCCCTCGACTATAGCTTGTGCCAGAGGGTGTTCAGACTTGCTTTCAATAGCACTGACAATACCTGCGATAACAGCTTTATCATAGGGTTCAGCCACAACGAAATCGGTTAATGCTGGTTTACCTTGGGTAAGCGTCCCAGTTTTATCAAATACAATGGTGGTCAATGATTGGGTTAACTCCAAAGTATCGGCTTGTTTAAACAAAATTCCCGATTCCGCCGCACGACCAGACCCAGCCATAATAGACGTTGGAGTTGCCAATCCTAATGCACAGGGACAGGCAATCACTAAAACGGCGACCATAGTTTCAATTGCTCTACCGACATCGCCTGGGGTAAAAAATAACCACCAAAGCATAAACGTAATGAGTGCAATAGCCACGACGATTGGGACAAAAATCCCAGAAACCTTATCTGCCAAGCGCTGAATGGGAGCTTTAGAACCTTGAGCTTGTTCAACAACCCGAACAATTCTTGCCAGCGCAGCCTCTTCACCCAAATGTGTTGCCCGCACCCGTAAAAAACCATTTTGATTAAAGGTCGCACCGACGACTTTATCATTTACGCTTTTTTCCACCGGCATGCTTTCGCCAGTCAACATAGACTCATCAACTGCCGATTGCCCTTCGATTATCACGCCATCTACCGGGATTTGTTGGCCGGGTTTTATTTGGACAATATCGCCCTGCTGCAACTCTTTTACCGAAACCAATTGTGTCTGGCCATCAGTAGATTCACGAAGTGCTTGTTGGGGTTGCAGCTTTAATAGTTTCTGAATGGCTTCTGAGGTATGTCCTTTAGCGCGGGCCTCAAACCATTTACCTAACAAGATTAAGGTAATCAGTACTGCGCTGGTTTCAAAATACAAACCATCATGTGCTGCCATCGCGCCCAATCTGAAAGTAAGCCATACACTGTAAAAATAGGCTGCTGAGGTACCCAGTGCCACGAGCACATCCATATTCGCACTAAGATTTTTTAAGGCGTAATAACTGCCACGATAAAACTGCCAGCCAATAATAAATTGCACCGGCGTGGCTAAAGCCATCTGCACCCAGGCATTCATTAAAAGGTTCGGCATGTGGAGATTACTGGTCCAGCTAAAATGCCCAACCATGCTGTAAAGCAATGGCAATGACAATATGGCCGCAGCGATAAACTTATAAAATTGCTGTTGTTGCAAATGCTGTTGATCATCAGTTTGCGGGTGTTCAATATCGATCAACTGAGCAGCGTAGCCAGCTTGTTCAACTACTTTTATCAGGCTATCGGCATCCAAACTCTCACCACGAATAGTGGCTTTCTCATTGGCATAATTGACCTGTGCAGATTTCACAGCTGCGTTTTTTTTCAAGGCTTTTTCTATGGTATTGGCACAAGCGGCACAGCGCATACCACTGAGTTGCAATTGAACAATTTGCTGAGCCATTTACATTCCTGTTTGCATATAATTCGTGAAGCAATACTCTTTAAGATTGGGTCAGCAAACGTGATTACAAGTTTATAACGGCCATACCCACAATATGACGGGCAAAGCAGTCAATATGACCAAAATAGATAAAGGCAAACCCAGTTTCCAGTAATCATTAAAGCTATAACCACCCGGCTCCATCACCAACGTATTTGATTGATGGGCAATCGGTGTGAGAAACGCACATGAAGCGCCGATGGCCACTGCCATCAATAATGGATCAGCTGAAACCCCCATACCACTAGCAACACTCAATGCTATCGGTGCAGCCAATATTGCTGCAGCAGCATTATTGATAATATTCGACAGCAACATGGTGGCCACCATCAGAATGACCAATGTCATGGCAGGTGGCGTCGACTCGGACATATTAAGCAGCAAATTGGCAATTAATTCCGAACCACCTGTGGTTTCCAAAGCTTGCCCAACTGGCAACATCGCGGCTAATAGCACAATGACCGGTAAATCCAAGCTCTTGTATAACTTTGAAACAGGTAATAAACCAGCAAAGAACATGGCTACCACGCCAGTGACCATCGCCGTTGCAGTCGACACAGCATCAAACATAATCAACAGAATCACAGCGACAAAGATCAAAGAGGCGATAGCCACCTTTCTAGGTTGTCCCAAACGCAAACCCCGTGATGCCAAGGGCAAACATCCCAGTTCCACCATCACTGATTTGAGCACATCTTCACTGCCTTGCATCAATAAAATATCACCCGCGACAAAGCGGATTTTATGCAGCCGTTGTTTCAGCTGATGACCTCGACGTGCCACCGCAAGAATATTAACGCCATAGCGTTGGCGGATCGATAAACTGCTTAAGGTACTTCCTACCAGAATTGAATCATGAGCCAGGATGGCCTCAGCTACTTCCAAATCTTGCTTTTTTTCAGAGGAGGAAGAAGCTTTATCTTCTTCGGCTTGTTCAGCCGTCTTATCCCCCACCAATTTCAAGCCCGTCACATCCGTCAGTGCTTTTAAACTATCTGAGTCGGCTTCTATCAATAACACATCATCCTGATGCAATACTTTATACATGGAAGGCGTATTAAAGCGCTCTTCATGTCGAAGCAGTGCTACCACCGTGACATCGGCCTCATCCTCTACCGCAGCGACCAAATCCATCAGGCTGCGTCCAGCATATTCACATTCTTCTGGTACGGTTACCTCGGTGAGATAGCTGCTAATTTCAAATAACTCATCATCACCTTGAGTTGCCTGGCGTTTTGGGGTTAAAAATCGTCCAAAAAAGACCAGAAAAAGTACACCAACAACGGTAACCGCGGCTCCCACGGGGAGAAAATCAAACATACCAAATGCCGGCGCATCGGTTTGCGTGCGGTAGCTGGCTAAAATGATATTTGGAGGCGTGCCAATCAATGTCAGGCAACCACCGAGTAATGAACCAAAAGCCAGTGGCATTAAAAACATTGATGGTGAATGTCCACTTTGACGTGACATCCAGATCGCTACGGGCATTAATAATGCCAGTGCTCCAACGTTATTCATAAACCCGGAGCACACCGCTACCGTCACCGTCAGCGCAGCCATTTGCATGGTTGGATGATTGCCAACCCGGGTGAGTTGTCGGGCAATCGCATCAACTACACCGGCATTCACCAACGCTTGCCCCAGAATCAACACTGCAGCAACGGTGACTACTGCTGGATGACCAAGTCCCGAAAACACCTTATCGGCGGGAATCAAGCCAGTTAAAGCAACGGTTAATAAAGCTAAAACAGCGACGATGTCATAACGCAATTTGTCCCAGATAAATAAACCTAGCGTTGCCGCAAGTACAGCAAAAATAATAATCTGGTCAGTAGTCATAACATCCCTTTTGGCTAGCAATATAGCAATTTGTTTGAAGTGGAGCTTTAGCCAAGATTAATCTGTAAATAAAGCTTTATCGGCTGAACATGCTGGTCGGCTTCTGCTAGACTCAATGGGATATTTCATCATTGAATCTGAACCACGGAGCGTTTATGGCCCACGAAGAGCTGCATCTGAATTTACGTAATCTTACATTGGAGGATTACGATCAGCTCAAAAATCTGATGGATACCGTTTACAACGATATTGGGGGAGCTTGGCCTCAACCCACCATTGAAGGATTAATTACCCAGTTTAAAGATGGGCAAATTTGTATTGAAGACTCGGGGGAATTAATTGCCGTCGCGTTGACCGTCATGGTCAGCTACGAACGTTTCAGTAATCCGCACACTTACGATGATCTGATTCTGAGTAACGACAAAATCTGGCATAACGCGAATGGTGATTCGTTGTATGGCTTGGATGTATTTATCCACCCAGAATATCGTGGTTACCGATTGGGACGTCGTTTGTATGAGGCTCGTAAAGAATTATGTCGTTCGATGAATCTGCGGGCGATTCTCGCCGGCGGACGTATTCCAAACTACCATAAATTTGCCGACAAACTGTCACCTGCAGAATATATCGAGCAGGTCTCACGTAAGGAAATTTATGATCCCATTTTAACGTTTCAGCTTTCCAATGATTTTCAGGTCATGCGGCTGATGCATAAATATCTGCCAGAGGATGAAAAATCCCTTGGACACGCCACGTTATTGGATTGGAATAACATTCTTTACACGCCACCGTCCTCTGTATTGAACGTGAAAAAAACGCAGGTTCGATTAGGTGCTGTGCAATGGCAGATGCGTGAATTCACTTCAGTAGAAGAAGTGTTGAAACAAGTTGAATACTTTGTTGATGCGCTATCCGATTATAAAAGTGATTTTGCGCTGTTCCCGGAGTTTTTCAATGCGCCATTAATGGGCTTGACCGATCAAATGGATCAAACTCGGGCGATTCGTTTTCTGGCGAGCTTTACTGAGCAGTTTCGCGATGAAATGTCTGAAATGGCCGTCAGTTACAACATTAATATCATTACCGGCTCAATGCCGCTACTGGAAAATGATCGGGTCTACAATGTGTCTTACCTCTGCCATCGTGATGGTCGTGTCGAAGAACAACGTAAGATCCATATTACCCCGCATGAACGGCGTGACTGGGTCATTGAAGGTGGCAACAAATTCCAGGTATTTGAAACTGACGCTGGGCGTATTGCCATCATGATCTGTTACGACATTGAGTTTCCCGAACTCGGTCGTATCGCCGCGGATCAAGAAGTAGATATTATTTTTGTACCATTCTGGACCGATACCAAAAACAGTTATTTACGCGTTCGTCATTGCGCACGGGCTCGGGCGATTGAAAATGAATGTTATGTGGCTATTACCGGCAGTGTTGGTAACTTGCCCAAAGTAGAAAACCTGGATGTGCAATACGCGCAGTCCTCGGTGTTCTCCCCTTCAGACTTTGCTTTTCCACATGATGCGATCATGGCCGAAACCACGCCAAACAGCGAAATGATCATGTTCTCGGATCTGGATTTGGACAAACTCAAATTGGTGCGTAATGAAGGTGCGGTCACCAACTTGAAAAATCGTCGTGCCGATCTGTATGAACTGTTTATCAAACAGACCGACTAAACCGCTTTTATCGCACCCGTTTTATTACTCGGGTGCGATAAAAATCGTTTTATAACTGATATCTGATTCTGGTCCATCAATCACCTCAACGTTAAAGATAAGCGGGCTGATGCCACCTTTCAATTTGTCTTCGGCAACTCTTACCAAGGCCGTGATGCTCAGTACTTTAGCTGGTTCAATAATGTAGGTTTCATGAACACCGTGTAAGCTCGCGCCATCCAAACCTTCAATCTGATATCGCACTTCAATAGGTACATTTTGTTTGTTCAATAATTTCAAGCTATAACGGTTTTGAATCGAACCATCACTAAGCTGTACATATAATGGTTGGCGATCCGGTCTTACGCTGAAATCTGTTGCTGACAGCGATAAAAAACCATAGGCAATACCAGCCAGCGATGCCAGCAAGATCAAACTATAAATGACGACCCGTGGACGTTTGTATAAAGGCAATGGTTTGCTGTGACCTTGCAGCTCAGCATAAGAAGCGTAGCGAATCAAACCACGCGGTTCATTGATCTTATCCATCACCGAATCGCAAGCATCAATACACATACCACAGGTAATACAGCCTTCTTGCTGACCTTTACGGATATCGATACCGGTTGGGCAAACATTGACGCAAAGTTTGCAATCAATACAGCTGCCTTTACTTGGATCGGTCTGGCCTTTTTTCAGTTTGCCACGCGGTTCTCCCCGTTCAGCATCATAGGCAGGCAAAATCGTATTCTGGTCATACATCACACCCTGTAAACGTGCATACGGACACAACCAGAAACACACTTGTTCACGCATAAAACCAGCAAATACATAGGTAAATGTAGTAAAGATTGCCATCGCAATCCATACAGCAATATGCGCCTGTAAAGTGAATACATCACTCCACAACTCAAATGCATCAGTAAACCAGGCAGAAAAGGTCAAGCCGGTCAGCAAGGCAATCGCCATCCACAAGCTATGTTTACTGAATTTTTTCAGAACTTTTCCAACCGACCAAGGGGCTTGCTTGAAACGTAATTGCTTTTGGGGCGTGTCACCCTCAAATTTGGTTTCGATCCAGGTATAAATATCAGTCCACACGGTCTGAAAACAGAAATAACCACAGAAAACCCGTCCAGCCACACTGGTTACCGCTGCCAGTAAAATGGCAAAAAACAATAATGTCAGCGATAGCATCCAGATGTCCTGCGGAAAAATAGTCAGCTCGAAAAAATGAAACTGACGATTTGGGATATCTAGCAGCACGGCTTGTTCGCCATTCCAGCGAATGTATGGCACTAGAAAATAGAATAACCATACGGACATGCCAAACCATTTAAGCGTACGAAATCGACCCGACATACGTTTAGCGACAATTTTCTCGCCACCAGCATTCACATCCCAGTCGGCCATCTCCTCGTAGATGTCCCCATTTTTTTCCATAAAATGAATAGGTTGTTCAATCATTTTTTTGCCTCTGGGGTTAGATAATATGGTGAGAAGTGCTTGCTGGTTGAAGTAACAAGCCACGTAAAATAGTTAATGCCTGGGTCAAGCTTGAATGATCTGGTGACAGTCCCAATGACAATCTCACTGCCTGTCGTTGGTTATTACTAAAGCCAAAACTATTACAGGCAACTACTGATACGCCTAATACGGTAGCCTGTTCGGCAAATGCATTCGCCTGCCAACTACTGGGTAATTGCAACCATATATGATGGCCTTCTTGATGACTGTAAAAATCCATGCCCGCTAATAGTCGACTGGCAATCTGTTGACGCAGCCGATTTTCTTCGCGAATGGCTTCGGAAAAACGATTGATACGCCCATCATAAATCCAGCGAGACACCAAAGCGGCCATTAAGGGTGAGGCCATAACACTGATGGCCCGTAATACATTGGCCAAACCCAACGCTTTTGAGTTATCAGGCGCGATGACATAGGCTAAGCGCAATGCAGGAGTGATACATTTTGAAAGGGTACGCACATACCAGGTGCGATCAGCTGCTAAATCAACTAAGGCTTTAATAGGCTGAGTTTGCAGTGGCGAATAGGGATCATCCTCAATAATGCTGATGTCATATTCATTGGCGATAGCCACAATTTGCTGACGGCGGGTTAACAACATCGTAGCGGTGGTTGGATTGTCCATTGTCGGCACTAAATAGATTGCCTTCAGTTTCTGTTCTCGACATGCCTGTTCAAAGGAATCCGGCAGCACACCCTGTTGATCCATGCTTAATGGTTGTAATGTTAACTGTAGTTGTTCAGCCGCCGATTTCAAACCAGGATACACAAATTCTCCGCAGGCAATGGTATCGCCTTGGGTCGTCATACATTGCAAAATGGCATATAACGCCGCTTGAGCACCACCGGTAATCAAGGTGCGTTCAGTGGTGACGTTGGCGATAGTTTGGCCCAGCCAAGCCGCTGCAGCACTACGATCATGCGGATTTCCGGCACTGTCTTGATAATGTAATTGCAACACCCGATCTGCACTAGAAATCAGTTGAGCGATGCCTTGTGGAATATGTTGCTGTAACCCCGCCGACTCAGGTTGTGGTGGATTATTCATGCTCAGATCCAGCAATGGCCGAGCACCGGATATATGGGAAATAAGTTTGCTTTCCACATGGTGTCGTACAAAACTGCCACGACCCGTTGCAGCATCAATCAATCCGCGTCTACGGGCTTCATTAAATGCCCGGGTGACTGTTGTCAGATCCACATTTAATGCTTCAGCCACAGCGCGCTGTGATGGCAAACGGTCACCCGCTTTAACATAACCGGAATAGATGTCAGCTTCTAATGCTTCAACAATGCCAAGATACTTGGATTTGGCATCAGCTTCGATTCGGGCTTTCCACAAACGCATGGTCGAGTTCCTATGAACATATACAGCCACACGCTAGGCAGTTTTCCCGACAAAAACAAGCTTATTTGCATACAAAAACCAACAATGTATGGGTTGTTTTGGCGCTAATTACATATTGTATGGAAATATAGTGTTTAACCAGCTGGATTATGAGAAAAACCCATACAATTATTTACAACAAAGCCATTGGCTTTAAACTTTTTAAGGTTTATTTGCGCAGGTTACGCGGGAGAATATTTAGGATATTTTATGTGTTAAGCGGCTTTGAGAAATCCGTTGCTGCCATTCAGCCACAGGAGCTGGCTTGCCAAAATAGTAACCCTGATAAACATGGCAACCAAACTTCTCTAACAAAGCCGCCTGCTCAGCGGTTTCCACACCTTCGGCGATAACCGCTAAATCCAGACTTTGTCCCAAGGCAATAATGGTGCTGACAATGGCTTCATCATTAGCATCAGTTAATACATCACGCACAAATGACTGATCGATTTTCAATTTGTTTAAAGGCAATAATTTTAAGTAGCTTAATGACGCATAACCGGTACCAAAGTCATCCAGTGCAAAGCGTAAGCCGCGTTGACGTAACGTATTCATCCGCTCAATGGTGAGATCAATATCTTCAATCAATAAACTTTCAGTCACTTCAAGTTCCAAATGACTCGGGTCCACACCAAACTCTTTAATACAACTGTCGATGTGCTCAATAAATTGCAAATGGCGGAATTGTCTGGGACTGATATTGACCGATAACGTTATATTTTCCATTCCCGCTACCGTCGACCACTCTGCCAATATCTGGCAGGCTTTTCTCAATACCCAAGCCCCCAAAGGAATGATCAAGCCACTCGATTCGGCCACAGGAATAAAGTCTGCAGGTGAAATAAACCCTTCCTCGGGATCCTGCCAGCGTAATAAAGCTTCCATACCGACATATTGCTGATCACTACTGATTTGAGGTTGCACATGCAATTCAAGTTGATGCAGGGAAATGGCATCTCTTAGTTTGCGTTCCAATTGGCTGCGTCGGTTCACTTCTTTCTGCATCACTGGGTCAAAAAATTTCAGACTATTTCGTCCCGAGGTTTTAGCGCGGTATAAGGCCATATCGGCATCTTGTAACAGACGTTCAACATCTCCTTCAGCATCTGAAAACAGAGCGATCCCCACACTGGCTGAAGCTATGTATTGAGTCTGGTCGAGCACAAAAGGCAACACAAAATCTTGCAGGATTTCTTCAGCAAATTGCTGAGCAAGTGTTTCAACTTGTTGGCGATCTGTTCCCATATTGGGTTTGACGATAACAAATTCATCCGAGCCTAATCTGGCGGCTAAATCCTGAGCGATCAACCTTGATTGAAGGCGTTTGGAAACCGCTTGTAATAATAGGTCTCCAGCATGATGCCCTAATGTGTCGTTAAGTGTTTTGAAAGAGTCCAGATCAATAATCAATAGGGCGCCTTCATTATTCGATTGGCGACTTTCAGCCAGTGAATCCTCAAGAAACTCCATTAATAATCGTCGATTAGCTAAACCTGTCAGCGAATCATATAACGCCAGTTTACGAAGCTGCTTTTGAATCAGCAGGTAATCAGTGATATCGGTAGAAATACCACATAAGGCGTAAATACTACCGTCCTCTTGGCGTAAAGGGAGTTTGACCGATAAAAAGGTTTGGGGTTTATCCGACCCCAGCACTGTATTGATTTCTTCTTCAACAATACGTTCCCCATTTTTAATCACCCGTAAATCATGTTCTCTAAGTGTTTTACAGGTATCTCGATCAAACAATATTTCATCCGTTTTACCCAGTATGTCTTTTTCATCTAAGCCAGCCAGCTTGCAAACATTTTTATTTACATACTGGTAGCGTAATTGTAGATCCTTGATATAAATATGAGCATCAACACTGTCTAAAATCACATCAAGATTTTGCTGGGTTTGACGCAGGGAAATATTTTTTTCATGAAAGCGGCGGCGCATCAATAGTGAAAATAGAACAGCACTGACAAATCCCACTATCAAAGCAATCAATAACCACCACAGTTCTTTAGGAATGGTCGTCTTGGTCGCCGCACTGTTCCATTTTTGTAACACACTAAAGTAAGGCGAATCTGCGTCTGCTTGCCAATTCTGTAAATGTTTATCTAATGCAATTAGTACCTCGCCGTTTTGCCCCTTAGGCGTGGCAAAATATAAACGACTTGGTTGGAAAACAACCGGGGTAGGTTTTAAATTGAGTTCAGCGGCTTTCAGTTCGCTGATAAAATTATTTGCCGTAACTGCATCTGCAAGGCCTTCCGTTAACGCAGCAAAAGCGGCTTGTTGTGTGTCAACCATCACAAAGGTGACATCAATATTGAAATTCTCAGCTAGCTGACGCAAATAATCGTATTGAATTGAACCACGCAGTAAAGCTAATCGTTTGCCGTCCAACTCCAATAAACTGCTTAGATTGTAGTCACGTTTAACATAAATCTGTGACCAGCTAAGCAGTGCAGCAGTGGAATGAAAATCATATAGCTCGCTTCTTTCCGGACTCGCTGCCACATCCGGCAACAAATCAATTTCTCCATTGGCCAGCTGCTCTAAACATTCATTCCAATAGCAAGGCACGGCAATCAATTGCCAGTTTTCCTGTTCAGCAATCAGTTGCAGGATATCGCCTAAAATGCCACTGACTTGCCCATCTGAATCTGTTACCAGTTTGGGTGGATTCTCATAGACACCTACCCGCAACGTCGTGGTTTCAGCCGATAATTTTCCACTGGTTAGCAATACTGATAACAGTATTAATAGCGAGTTTAAATTGATGGGATTGGCTTTTGAAATCATTAAATGGATAGCCATCAGAAGAGAATTACATTTATAACAGATTTGCACTGATCGCTTTGACCAGAATTTAACAAATCAATCAGTGGTTATTGGCCAATGCATCATGGGTTGATATTGTGGCCCTTGTTCCGTTGACACTGATTTCATTAATACCAGCTCTTCCGCTTTAAACCTGACTGGGGCAATAGGTACTGATACCGCTTCACTGACTTTTCTCGCTAGCGTGATATGAGGTTGGTAAGGTTGTTCATCAACCTTTATTTTGGCCTCACTAGCAAGGGATTGAAGATTGTTTACTAACGAAAATAATTCAGCGCTGGGCGCACGGCTGGTCAAACATAATATTTTTGGTGCGGCCCAGTAGGAAACATGATCAAACTGCATGGGGATTGCCGACCAGCGTAATGATTCAGTTTGTTTTACCAAATTGTTGATTTGCTGCTGATCCAATTGTCCCAGGAATAACAGTGTCTGATGAAGGTTGGCAGTGGTTTGTAACTTTATAGAGTGATCTTCCGGCAGCCGTTTCATTATATTTTGAATCTGCATCCGGGAATGTAAATCTGGAGACAAGGCAAAAAAATATCTGCCGGGCGTTAACGCATTTGTTAGTTTTGAACTCATATTAATCAGACTCCGCCAATACAATCTGATTGCGACCATTGTTCTTGGCAAGATACAAAGCGTCGTCAGCGCGTTTTATCGTATCACCAATAGTTTCGCCATGCCTGTATTCACTAATGCCAAAACTCGCTGTTATCTGCAGGCCCGCTGTAAAAACGTAAGTTTGCATACTAAGACGCACCTGCTCTGCCACTTTAAACGCACCATTTTGTGGGGTTTGTGAGCATAGGATCAGAAATTCCTCTCCACCCCATCGACCTATTAGATCATTTTCACGCAGCATCGTATTCAACAGTGAAGCAAACTCTCGGATAACCTGATCCCCCACATCATGCCCATGCTCATCGTTAATCGTTTTAAAAAAATCAATATCTAACATGATTAACGAGAACACCTGTTGGGTTTGGCTGACTGCATCCATTTCAATATCAAAACGCTGATGTAAGGCGTAACGATTAGCTAAGCCGGTCAAATGGTCATGCTGAGAAATTTGTTCCAACTGCGTATTTAAGTGAAGTAAATTTCGATTATGGTGATGTATTTTCTTATAGCGATAAATTAACACCATCAATATAAGCACTACGGCACTAAATAAAATCCAGAATAAAGTCTTATCTTCGGGTTGTGGGTAATCTAATGATAACCAGTTTTTCAACACTCGCTGACGTTCCAGATCTGTGGTATCAGCAATAACCTTGTTAAAAATTCCCAGTAACTGCGGTTCCTGGGTACTTACTCCCACTGACATCGCATATTGTAAATCCAGTACACCACTGATTTTCAGGTGTGCTATTCCCCAACGTAACATCTGAAAATTAATCGTCGGAACGGTATCAATGAATCCATAAACTTGTCCGGTTTCGACTAGTTTTAGACCTTCTCTAGAAGACTTAACTGCGTCTATTTTGATATCTGGGTAACGCTCACGCAGCATTTCCATGCCGGCATAGCCCTCCACCATCACAAAATCATGCTCCAGAATTTGTTCAAACTTCACTACAAATTCATGATCGGGTTGAGTAGCAATTGCCAGTGGATAAAAAATATAAGGTGTGGTGACATTCAGCCAGTCACGGCGACTCGGCACATCCATGGCGCTGGATAGAACATCGCATCCGCCATTTTCCATTAACTTTAAAGACTGTTCCCAGCTAGTGCTATTAACCAGTTTAATTGGCGTATTGATTTTGTCGGACCATAAAGCAAAAAAATCTGACATGATGCCAGTGAACTCACCATTTTCATCAATCCCTTCATATGGCAACCAGTCAGGATC
Source organism: Methylophaga sp. (assembly GCF_048266885.1). Lineage (GTDB taxonomy): Bacteria > Pseudomonadota > Gammaproteobacteria > Nitrosococcales > Methylophagaceae > Methylophaga. The sequence continues at coordinate 8,578 of NZ_JBLWYR010000025.1, read as the reverse complement.
AGTGCACAACTTAATGATTTGTTTTTCTGCAAGATAGTCTTGCTCGGCTTGACTTAGCAACACTTCAGCTTTAACAGAATGTGCAGCCAACAATCCCACGAACATCAGCATACGGAAGAGAATTCGATTGACCGTCCGTGGCTTCATTGTCGTTGTTAACCCGACTTAATTAAGCATGATCACGGATAAAGACCCAATCATTTTTTTGACTCATTTCATCACTATATCGATAGCCTTCCGAGTCAAATTGTTTGAGTTTTTCCGGTGAATTTATTTGTTGATCAATAATGTAGCGGCTCATCAGTCCTCGCGCTTTTTTAGCGTAAAAACTGATCATTTTATACTGACCGTTTTTCCAGTCTTTAAAGATTGGCGTAATAATAGTCGCCTTAAGTTTTTTTGCATTAACCGCCTTAAAGTATTCATTTGACGCCAAATTAATCAATACACCATCTTTTAAAGCAGGTTCGGCTTCCAATGATTTCTGCAATTGATCACCCCAAAAACTATAAAGGTCTCTGCCTGCATCATTTTGAAACGAAGTACCCATTTCCAGGCGATAAGGTTGCATTAAATCTAATGGTCGTAATACACCATATAAACCAGACAACACCCTTAAATGTTGCTGTGCAAAATCTAAGTCTTTGTCATCTAAGGTTTCTGCATTTAGCCCTGTATAAACATCCCCTTTAAACGCCAGAATTGCTTGTTTAGCATTTTTATCCGTAAACGGTATTTGCCATTGTTGAAACCGAGCCATATTTAGGCCAGCAAGCTTGTCACTAATCTTCATCAAACTAGCTATTTCCTGAGAGGAAAGCTTTTTTAATTGATCGATCAGTTGTTGTGACTGCGAGAGAAAGCGTGGTTCAGTAAATTTATTGCTATGCGAAGGCGTATCAAAATCGAGCGTCTTTGCAGGAGAGATTACAGTGAGCATAAGAAATTTAAGGTTCCTTTAGTCCGTTTTATGGTTTAGGAGAGTTGGGATCATCCCGGTCAGTGATGTCTTCATAATCTGCTATATAGTCATCGTTATCATACACGGCTTCAACCTCCACCTCGTCGTATAAAGGATTGAAGGGGAAAGGTTTTTTATCGTCATTGTAAGTCAGAAATAAAACGATTTGCTGTATAAATTGAGCAAGATCTTTTGAAAAGCCACGAATCGATTCATTGGCGCTGCCACTGAATAATGCAAAAACAAATTGCACAATGACCACAATGGCTAATACTGACATTGTTAGATACAGCACAAAGCCATAAAGCAACATATACAACAAACGTATCAGTTGGTTTTTTTCATTACTATCTTTAAGCTCTGTGTTATCCATATCATTTCTCCTGATTATTGATAGGTTAATGTCACTTTACCACTTCCGTTAGCTGTTGCGGATAGTTGAACAATAAATTTCATTTATGCAGTGAATTACTGGAGCTAACAGCGGGTTTGTGGGAAACTTCAACGTTTATTTAGTTGATGACAGACTACCATGGACCGATTCTTTGCCTCGTTAGAAACATCGATAAACCGTTTCACTGAATACACTGGCAAACTCAGTAGCTGGTTAGTATTACTGCTGGTGTTACTCACCTGCTACGACGTGATGATGCGTTATCTGTTTCAACAAGGCTCAGTCGGTTTACAAGAATTAGAATGGCATATTTTTGCGTTGATATTTCTCCTCGGCAGCGCTTATACATTGAAGCATGATGGTCATGTACGGGTGGATATTCTTTATCGTAGTCACAGGCTCTCTGATAATCATCGCGCCTGGATAGATGTCATTGGCATAGTGCTATTTCTCATGCCTTTTTGTGTGCTGATCCTGATCAGCAGTTGGCCATTTGCTTACAACGCCTATTTATATCAGGAAGGCTCACCAGATCCGGGTGGTCTACCCTATCGCTTTATTCTCAAATCAGCCTTGTTACTGGGATTCATTTTGTTAATGATCCAGGCCATTGCTGAGTTAATTCGTAATATCCGCATCATTCGCCATCAGCAGGAACAAGAATAATGGAATATATGGCGTTATTGATGTTTGGCTTGTTAATCCTGTTATTGCTTACCGGCTATCCGGTGGCCTTTGTTTTAGGCGCTATCTCGTTATTATTTGGCAGCATTTATTTAGGGTTTGATTTCTTCCAGTTATTACCGTTTCGCATCTGGGGCATCATGACCAACTTCACTTTGTTGGCTGTGCCGCTGTTTGTATTTATGGGCGTAGTACTGGAAAAGTCCGGCGTTGCAGAACAGCTGCTCGATACTATGGGACGGGTATTTGGCCGTATTCGCGGAGGTCTGGCTATTTCTGTTGTCATGGTGGGTGCTTTGTTAGCCGCTACCACCGGGGTGGTAGGTGCATCAGTGGTCACCATGACCGTCATTGCTTTACCTTCCATGCTGAAACGTGGCTATGCTCCCTCATTAGCCAGTGGCACCATTGCGGCTTCCGGCACCTTGGGGCAAATCATTCCACCCAGCATTATTTTGATTTTATTGGGTGATGTTATTGGTGTGCCGGTAGGTGAGTTATTTATCGGTGCCGTAGTGCCAGGCATACTGCTGATTGTGGCTTACATACTTTATATAGGTTATGTGGCATGGCGTCATCCACATCTGGCCCCGGCGGTACAAGCTGACAACTCTGAGCTGGCAGCACTGTGGATTAGTGTTTTAAAAAGTCTCTTGCCACCGTTACTGCTTATCATCGCGGTATTAGGTTCGATTTTTTATGGCATCGCCTCACCGACCGAATCAGCTGCAGTGGGAGCATTAGGCGCATTAATTCTGGCTGCTCTGCATCGTCGCTTAACCATGCCGAATCTACGAGATGCCATGCAAAAAACCGCACAGCTGACCAGCATGGTGTTTTTAATCTTTATCGGGGCCACTGCGTTTGGTCTAGTATTTGTTGGTATGGGGGGAGATGGTCTGATTCTGGATATTTTTTCTGGCCTGCCGGGTGGCAAATGGACGTTTCTGATTATCAGCATGCTGTTGATTTTTGTATTGGGCTTTTTTCTCGACTTTATCGAGATATGTTTTATCGTTGTGCCAATCATCGCCCCGGTGGCGATTCATTTAGGTATTGATCCATTATGGTTTGCCTTGTTGATTGCAATTAATCTGCAAACCTCGTTTCTCACACCACCATTTGGCTTTTCGTTGTTCTATCTCAAAGCCAGTGCACCGCCTACCTTGAAACTAATGGATATCTATAAAGGCATCACACCATTTGTTGCTATTCAGCTGGTGGTATTGGCATTGATCATAAATTTCCCGGTACTGACACTTTGGCTGCCCAACCTGATGGCTTAATTGGCGCATTTCAGTCCATATGAAACTTAATTGCGGATACTGTACCAACGTACAGTTGTTATTTATGTTGGATACAAATAATATTCAGAAAACTTCATGTATAAAATAAAGGAATAAGTCAAGTGCATGTATCTAAATTCACGCTCGCCGGTCTCTTATTTTTAAGCTTTGCCCAGTTGGCAAATGCTGGGCCGGTTGATGCAACTTCACTGCTCAACCAATATAACCTCATCACCTCTGGCAATGTCACCAGCACCTCAGAAGTCGAAGGCAACGCACTTATCGGCGGAAATGTGAATGGTGGTATGTATAACATGCATCAGACCTCAAATGAGGTCGTCCCAGCGCTGACCGTCGGTGGTAATGTAACTGGCAACGTTATTACCAAAGGCAAGGGTTTGAATGTTGGCGGCAACATTGCTGGTAGCGTGACCATGAACGATGGTGGAGATGCTTTTGTCGGCTCGGTATCAGGTTCATTACAAAATAATGCCAACGGTAACGGATCGTCTTCTGTTATTGGTAATATCTCGGGTTCTGTAAACACCAATGGTGGTAACACGACTTATGGCGGTAGCCTGACTGGTTCAGCAAATGCCAACGGTGGTGGAACCCTATCCAACCAACCTGTTACGGCACCTTTCAATCCAGGTACTGAAGCATCAAATGCCATGACGGTATTAAGCGACTTTTCTAACCAATTATCTGGTCTCGACGCAAACAGTGGCTATACCATTAATGGTGGTAAAGTCAGTTTTAATGCGGTTGGCAACGACTCTGGTCTTGCCATCTTCAATATCACCGATGCGAAAAGCTTTTTTGACGGTGCCTTTGAGTTTGATTTCAGCATGACCAACACGCAAAGCATTCTGTTTAATGTGTTTGGTGGTGACAATACAGTATTTGATATCAAGGCTAACTTTCTGGCCAGTGCCGCGACCATCTACGGTTCAATGTTTTTATGGAATTTTGTCGATGCTACTGTGCTGAATCTGGCCAGCCAATTTGGTGGCAGCATTCTGGCTCTGAATGCGGATGTGACTAATAACAACAATATTGAAGGTACACTGGTTGCTAAAAACTTGACGCAATACGGTGAAATTCACTCTCAACCATCCAATTTTGTACCACCAACAGAAGTACCTGTTCCTGCTGCTCTACCTTTGTTATTGAGTGGTTTGATCGGCTTTTTCGCGATGCGTCGCAACCGCAAAAAATCACTTTAATTACGTTATAAAACTAAAAAGCCACCAACGACATCGTTGGTGGCTTTTTTATTTGACTAAAACTGTCGTCTCAGCTTTCAGTAAAAGCAATACTTTGCACTTGGCTGATATTGTCTACGCTCATATGCAGCATCATTAAACGATCCAATCCTAAGGCCACGCCGCTACATTGAGGTAAACCAGATTGCATGGCAGCGAGCAGATTTTCATCTATCGGCATTTGTGGTTTGCCTTGTTGCTGACGCAATTGATTATCCTGCTCGAAGCGTAGTCTTAACTCAGTTGCATCACACAATTCGTCATAACCATTGGCCAGTTCCATTCCACCAGCATACAACTCAAATCGTCTAGCAACCTGATGTCCTTCAGCATTCATTTCGATTTTCGCCAACTGTGCCTGAGAAGCAGGAAACTCTGTAACCATCACTGGCATTTCTAAAGCCTTAAGTTGTGGCTCAATCACTTCACTCATTAGCATTTCCAGCCAGCCATCACGATCCGTTTGCCAATCAGCGGTGAGCCCGGCAATTCGCTCTAAAGCGAGTTGTTTAAGCGTTTCATCATCGGTCTGATAAATATCCAGCTGCAGATATTGCAAGAATAAATCACGATAGGGAAAGATGACTGCAGCAGGTAAGCCAATCACTTGTTGCATCAAGGCATCGACTTCCGCCATTAACTCACTTAGCGAAAACCCCGGTCGATACCACTCCAACATGGAAAACTCAGGAGTATGTTGTCGACCCAACTCGCCATTACGAAACACCGTAGCTATCTGATAAATTGCACCACTACCGGCTGCCAGCAAGCGTTTCATCGCAAATTCAGGTGAGGTGTGCAGATAAAGAGTTTTGGAATCATTTCCCGCCGAAAACTGGGTAGAAAAACTGTCTAGATAAGGTGCAGTTGGCGCCGCTGCAGACAGGATTGGTGTGCTGACTTCCAGCACATCGCGAACCGAAAAAAAACGGCGGACATTCGCTAATAGCTCTGCCCGCCGTTTTAATACACTTTGTAATCGTCCATTTTGAAGCATTATTCAGACTTAGAGTTTAAGCGATGTAAGCTTGCTACATGCACGACTAAAAACACAAAAACTGATAATAATTTTAATCTTTTTTAGCACGTTCGACGTAAGATGCTGAACGAGTATCAACCCGTAACACTTCACCGATTTCGATAAATAAAGGTACACGTACAACTGCACCAGTTTCTAAGGTTGCCGGTTTACCACCGCCACCTGAAGTATCACCACGTACACCTGGATCGGTTTCTACAACCGCTAAGTTCACAAAGTTAGGCGGTGTGACCAGCAATGGTGTGCCGTTCCACAAAGTAACTGTGTAAGTGTATTGTTCTTTGAGCCAGTCTTTACTTTCGGTAATGGCATTGGCATCAGCAGCATATTGTTCAAAGCTGGTCGGATCCATAAAGTGCCAGAACTCGCCGTCTGAGTAGGAAAATTCCAAATCCATTTCAACCACATCGGCGCTTTCAACGGATTCGTTGGTCTTAAATGTCCGTTCGTTCACGCGGCCAGTTTTCAGATTACGGAATTTTACGCGGTTAAATGCCTGCCCTTTACCCGGTTTAACAAATTCATTTTCGATGATGCTGCAGGGATCGCCATCCATCATGAATTTCAGTCCGGCTTTAAACTCATTTGTACTATAACTTGCCATGCTTACCTCTTTTGGGGGACGATCGTCGCCTGTTCACAAAATCAAAGCCCACTATGATACCGCAATCGCAAGCTGACGTAATCTTTGCTGATTGGCAAGATGAATTAAGTCATGCCGTTAAAAACCCTTCCCTATTGCTGAAAATGCTGGGGCTGGAAGATCGATTGCTGGCAATTGATGCCGAGAGCTTAAAAAACTTTCCGCTGAGGGTGACGCAAAGTTATATCAATAAAATGCATTATGGAGATGTCAGCGATCCCTTGTTGCGTCAGGTCTTTCCGCTGATTGATGAAAATATTGAGGTAGAAGGTTTTTCAGCAGATCCCGTAGGAGATCATCTGGCGATCAGTTCGCCCGGTATTTTGCATAAATATCAGGGACGGGCGTTATTACTGACAACCGGTGCCTGTGCCATTCATTGCCGTTACTGTTTTCGTCGACATTTCCCTTATAGCGAGAGCAATCCATTAGCCAGTCAATGGCAACAATCGATTGCTGCACTACAAAAAGATAACAGTATTCGTGAAGTGATTTTCAGTGGCGGCGATCCATTGGCCTTAACCGATACAAAATTAGCGGCCATGGTGGAAGACCTGCAGAAAATCCTGCATATCAAACGGTTGCGAATTCATACACGGCTGCCATTAGTGCTGCCAAAACGGATTAGCAAAAGCTTATTAAACTGGATCAGCGCCTCTTCCTTACGGGTGGTGATGGTCATTCATGCCAATCATGCCAATGAAATTGATGCTGAAACTGCTGAGGCACTATTACAGTTACGTAATGCCGGATGTGAGTTATTGAACCAAGCTGTGTTGTTACGCGGGGTCAATGATGATGCGGACAGTTTAGTCGCGCTAAGCGAAAGGTTGAGCGAGGTTCAGGTAGTGCCTTATTACCTGCATTTGCTCGATAAAGTAAAAGGCGCCAGTCATTTTGATGTGTCTGAACAGCAAGGAAAAGAACTCATTGCTGCCATACGCCGCGAATTACCTGGCTACCTTGTGCCGCGCCTGGTGCGCGAGCAACAAGGTGAAGCAAGTAAAACTATTATTGCTTAGGCACTTTTTTCCGTTCAGACATCGGGATATATTCTCGCTGTTCATGGCCGACATAAATCTGTGTTGGACGATAAATACGGTTATTGGAAATCTGCTCACGCCAATGTGCCAGCCAGCCCGCTGAGCGTGCTACTGCAAACAAGGCGGTGAATTGATCTTCGGGAATGCCCATTTCTGAGTAAAGAATACCGGAATAGAAATCCACATTCGGATACACACCTTTATGCCCCAAACGATCCACACAGACTTCTTCCAGTTTCATTGCGGTGGCAAACATTTTATCCAATGAACCGCCACGTTCTTCTACCAGTTTGGTTACCAATTTGTGCAGGATCGTGGCACGCGGGTCTTTGACCTTATATTCCCTATGGCCCATGCCCCAGATAACTTCTTTGTTAGCCAGTTTCTTATCGACCCAGGCTTCAACATTTTCAGGGGAACCGATTTCCTGCAACATTCCCACAACCCGTTGATTGGCTCCGCCATGCAATGGACCTGACAGCGTTCCAATCGCCGCCGAAATAACACTATAAGGCGATGCTAATGTTGAACCGGCAACCAAGGCTGCAAAAGTGGAGGCATTCAAGGTATGTTCAGCATGCAGGATCAGACAAACGTCCATAATACGTGCCATCAGGCTGTCCGGTTCTTTACCGGTAAACATATACAACAGATTTTCGGCCACGGATAAATCATCACGTGGATTGATCGGATCATAGCCTTGGCGCATGTGCTCCCACATCGCGACCAAAGGCGCCATCTGCGCAATAATGTTGACCGTCATATTGCGGACATAGTCGATATCTTTACAACTATCAGCATCGGTGAGACATTCTGTGCCTGGATAAAACATCCCCAAACTGCAAACAGCGGTTTGCAACATGTCCATCGGATGACCGGTATGCGGGAAATGACGCATCATTTCGCGAATATGATATTTGATACGATAACTGCTGCGCAGCTGTTTGGAAAACCGATTTAAAGCAGCTTTAGTAGGCAATTCGCCATCGAGTAGCAATAGCGTGGTTTCTTCAAAAGTACTATTGGTCGCCAATGTTTCCAGTGGATAACCACGGTAACTAAGGATGCCTTTTTCGCCATCAATAAAAGAAATGGCTGACTTCGTGGCAGGCACACCTTCCAGGCCGGGTAAAAAATCGCTCATCTACTACCTCGTGTTTAAATCCAGCTGGTGGAGTTATTGAAATTGGGGGTCATTATACTGCAATGGGCAAAGTCCGAAACCCTGCGCCATCGGTACTAAGTGTCTTGATTAACCTAATG
>NZ_JBLWYR010000024.1:0-40870 GCF_048266885.1 Methylophaga sp. | reverse complement strand
TCCATGACCAAAGCATTACCTTCGTGGCCACGTAATACACCAGTTGAGAAAGACCAAGCCATGTTCAAATCTTTGACATTGTCTTTTGTGATTTGAGTCAGTTCGCTGTAACGAGTATTAGCATAGTCACCAGCTGGCATAACCCAGTTGTTGTCATTTTTTTGCATTTCAAGGAGTTCATCAGCAGCGACCAGACCTGGTACTGCTAAACCCATCATTGCGATTGTTAATGTTTTCAGCTTCATAAAGTTGTCCTCTATATACTTTTTAGTATTTACGTCACGACTTGTTCGAAATGAACCTCATGCGTATGACGAACCTTAATACCACTTCCCGGCTTCGTCAAGAACTTTACTCAAGTTTTTTGTGAGTATTTCCATCTAATTTTCGGGAAGTATTTCCCGACACATTAAGTCATTGAAAATAAAGGACTTTAAATTTAGCCAAAAATTCAGGCATGATCTTTGATCCACTGTATTGCATGTGCAATTGCACGAAGTGCGCGCTCACGACCATATAATTCTAGAGTTGCATCCAGAGAGGGTGAAACCGTATTACCGGTAATGGCTACTCGAATAGGCTGTGCCACTTTACCCATGCCAACCTCATGTTTTTCAGCACAATTTTTGATTACATCGTGTATTGGTTCTGCCAGCCAATCACTGAGTTCAACGAGTTCTTTGAGTACTGCTTCCAGCAATGGCAAGCTGGTTTCATTGAGATTTTTTTGTGCTGCTTTTTCATCATAGCTATCCACATCGCGATAAAAATACACGCTAGACTCAGCCATCTCTTTAAGCGTCTTGGCTCGTTCCTGAAGCAATACCACAACATCCACCAATGCAGGACCATCAGCAGGATCAATACCTAACTCTCCCATATGCCAGCTGAGATGCTGTGCAACGTGTTCTGGCGCGCTGGTTTTGATGTAATGTTGATTTAACCAGAGTAATTTATCGGTGTTAAAGCTTGAGGCAGCTTTATTGACGTCTTGAATATCAAATAGCTGGGTCATTTCCGCTAAAGAAAAGATTTCCTGATCACCGTGCGACCAGCCTAATCTAACTAAATAATTCAATAACGCTTCGGGAAGATATCCTGCATCCCGATAACTCATCACACTGACGGCACCATGACGCTTGGAAAGTCTTGCTCCATCGTCACCCAAGATCATTGGAACATGTGCAAATACTGGTGGTTTAGCGCCCAAAGCTTTAAAGATATTAATTTGTCGTGGTGAGTTATTTAAATGATCATCACCACGTATGACATGGGTCATCTGCATATCCAGATCATCTACGACCACCGTTAGGTTATAAGTAGGTGTGCCGTCTGGACGAGCAATAATTAAATCATCCAGTTCACTGTTTTCAAAAACAACATTGCCACGGATCGCATCTTCAACAACCACTTGACCAACGGTAGGGTTTTTAAAGCGAATCACTGGTTCAACACCTTGACGAGGAGTTGTTATATGGCGGCACCGACCGTCATAACGAGGTTTTTGCTTATTGGCACGCTGCTCTTCACGCATCGCTTCCAATTCATCTTTACTGCAATAACAGTGATAGGCATCACCTTGATCCATTAACTGTAGAATAATTTCTTTATAACGATCAAAGCGTTGTGTTTGATAAAACGGGCCTTCGTCATAATCCAACCCCATCCATGTCATACCTTCAAGGATGGCATTCACCGACTCGGCGGAGGAACGCTCTAAATCGGTATCCTCAATACGTAATACAAATCGCCCCCCATGTTTTCTGGCATATAACCACGAAAATAGGGCTGTACGGGCGCCACCAACATGTAAATATCCAGTTGGACTGGGTGCAAAACGTGTGCGAATTGTCATAGTGAAAAGTTCTCTGCTAGCTATATAGATGAGTTGCGGTAAAGTGCGTTATTGTAACAGTTTGGAAGCCTTCATTTAGTGGGACATCGTTATGCCTTCATTGATTTCATTTGTATCGATAGTGGTTTCATCTTTTGCCTTTGCCAGCGGTATTCAGGCAGATAACTACTCGGTACAACGCGTAGCTGAGGGTATTTTTTATCATCAAGGCAGTCACGAAGTGGCAAATAATAAAAACCTCGGAGCTATAGCCAATGTGGGATTTATTATTGGTAATGAATGTGTCGCCGTAATTGATAGCGGTGGTAGTTTCCGTGAGGGTGAGTTGCTGCGTAAAACTATCCGTCAAGAAACTGATCTACCTATCTGCTATGTCATCAATACTCACGTCCACCCTGATCATATTTTGGGAAATGCCGCGTTTAAAAATGATGATCCTGAATTTATAGGTCATGAAAAATTACCTGCGGCCATGGCGAGTCGTGAACAACATTTTGCCAAACAATTTTCAGAAATTTTAGGCGATGCCTATAAAGGCACAGAGTTCATTGAAGCGGAGACGCTTGTAATGGTTGACTCGCCATTAAAATTGGACCTTGGAAACCGGCCGCTAATATTAACGGCTTACACAACAGCACACACAGACCATGATTTAACGGTTTATGATGCCAACACCAGTACATTATGGACTGGAGATTTATTATTTGTTGAACGTGTTCCCGTTTTGGATGGCAGTATTAACGGGTGGATTGAAGCTATCAACAAGCTAACAGAACTGGATGAGGCATGGGTTATACCAGGACATGGGCCAGCTTTTGATGGACAGGAATCCGCTGGCTGGCAGAATTTATTGCGATATCTGACAACCGTACGGGAAGAGATAAGATTAATTATTAATGATATCGGGACCATTGAAGAAGCCATTGACTCAGTAGGCACCCAAGAAGCTGAAAAATGGAAACTTTTTGAAGAATATCATCGTCGAAATGTAACCGCTGCTTTCGTAGAATTGGAGTGGGAATAATAATTAGGAGAGAGAAAATGATGGGGCGAAATTGTGTTTTTGTAAGCATGCTCGCAGCAATGCTCATTAGTTTTAGTGTTCAGGCAGCTACTGCAGAAGAGGATTTATGGGCAGGGCTAAAACAAACTTATTTTGGTGATCGTGAAATTCGTGAAAACGCTGATGATCTTCTGGTTCTTGAAGCTCCTATGCGTGCTGAAGATGCTGCGATTGTTCCGATAAGTGTAAAGTCACTTCAACCGCAAACGGCTGATAGATATATTAAAAATATTCATATCATTATTGATAAAAATCCAATGCCGTATTCAGCGAATTTCCACTTATCACCATCGTTGGGTGAAATTGATATTGCTACTCGGGTAAGAATTGATCAATACACTGATATGCGTGCGATCGCAGAAATGAACGATGGCTCATTACACATGGTTTCGCGTTTTGTAAAAGCTTCCGGTGGTTGTAGTGCCCCCGCTGGTAAAGACATGGAAGCTGCCATGGCTCGTCTTGGTAAAATGCAGATCCGAATGCGCGATGCCAACATTGGCGAAATGACTCAAGCACAGGTAGTTGTAAGTCATCCAAACAATAGTGGTTTACAATTCGATCAACAAACCCGTGGCTACATCCCTCCACACTATGTGAAAGAAATGGTCATAGAATTTGCAGGCGAAAACTTGATCACATTAGAAGCAGGGATTTCTATCAGTGAGGACCCAAGTGTGCGTTTTAACTTTACTCCCCAAAAACATGGCGTTTTAAAAGCGATGATTAATGACAGTAAAGAAATGACTTACTCAATGGAAAAACAAATCTGAATTAACTTACAAGATAGTTTTACAACTTCAATAAAAAAGGCCGTTAAAAACGGCCTTTTTTAATAGATTTTTTATAATTATTGAATTCTGCATTCTTTATACGCTGAAGCCGAAACTTCTTCATACTTGTCCATTATAGTGTTAACGCCTTTATCATCTCGAAACTGCGCGCCACGATCGGCAGGCAGATTGCGATACATATAGGCAGTGCTGACATCTACAAACTCAGTCTCGGTAAAGGCTTCATCTAATTTATCAACAACACAAGAGCATTTGTTAATACCTTCATAGACATTTAATTTGTTATTTGCCTGCATGCAGTCAGTAACATATTGTACTTTTGTGACTGTTGAAAAATCCATTTGGCCATCCGCAAAAGCAGGCGTACCTAAAACAGTCATACTGGCAAACAGAATTGTCAGGCTGGCTTTCTTCATTCTCTACTCCTAAAATTTTATTATAAGGTGCTGGTGTGACTGGCATGTAAAAAGATAAGTTCCTACATTGAAGCAGGATATTGCCACTTTAACAGACTGCCAATCAAACTTTTTTCCAGAACCTAACCACAGTTAAATTTCCTCACATCTACAACATAGGGTAAAATTCAGCCTTTATTTATCCCACATCAAGCCATGCTAAATGCAGGAGAACATGATGAAAAAATTACTGCTTCACCTCGACACCGATGCCGTCGCAAGCACTTTTGATCAGGCGGTCGCCTATGATTCAGGGGTAGATAATATTATCGCGCATGGCGGCGCAACTCGGGATAATGTCACCGCTCACGTTCACGGCATGATTTTCACTCGTGGTGGAAAAAACCTTAAACACAGCGCTATTTTCATCGGTGGTTCGAATGTCGCTGCTAGCGAACTTGTAGGTGAAGCCGTTAAAAAAGCATTCTTTGGTCCGGTTCGCGTATCAGTTATGTTGGATCCTAATGGTTCGAATACAACCGCTGCAGCAATTGCTCGCAAGGTAATGACCAACTATGACATCACAGGCAAAAATGTAGTCATCATGGGCGCAGGTCCTGTAGGTCAACGTACGGCTTTGTATTTATTGAAAGAAGGCGCCAGTAAAGTAACCTTAACCTGTCGCAGTATGGCACGTAGTAAATCCACCGTTGATCATATGAAAAAAGCCTACGGAGTAGATGTTATTCCGGGCGAAACCCGTAGTGATGAAGCTGTTACCGCATTGCTTAAAGATGCTCATGTTGCCATTGCTGCTGGTCCTGCCGGCGTCTGTATCGTACCTGAAGTTACTTGGACCTCTAGCAAAACACTCGAAGTTATCGCTGATGTTAATGCTGTGCCGCCGTTAGGTGTTGAAGGCATGGAAGTCATGGATAATGGAACGGAAAAACAAGGTGTACGTTTTTACGGTGCGATTGCGATTGGCAACTTCAAAATGAAAGTACATCGTGGTGCAGTAGCATCGCTGTTTGACAGCAATGAATTGTTTTTGGATGAAACCACTATTTACGATATTGCCTGCAAAATAGATAACGGCTAGTGATAACAATGCAAGATCCGGTCTCCCCCGTGCAACAAACAATTCAGGTACGGGCACCGGCAAGACTCCACCTCGGTTTTCTCGATCTTAATGGCGGCTTAGGCCGCCATTTTGGCAGTATTGGTTTAGCCGTTGACAGTCACCATACTCATCTCAGCCTGACGGGTGAAGAAGAACCACAACATCCCGTAGTCAGTGTTCCCGTCGCAACACACAACAGAATTACCAAACTGATAAATCAGTTTTATCTTACTTTGGCACCACATATCCCGACAGATTCACGTCTAGCCTCTGTAAATGTCCACTCATTGATTCCCGAACATGCCGGGCTAGGCTCTGGCACTCAGTTGGCATTGGCAGTCGGTCGGTTACTGGCAACCTATCATCAAATCGACATCTCCACTGCAAAGATTGCTCAAGCTTTAGATCGCGGCAAACGCTCAGGCATCGGTATTAGTACCTTTGATGCTGGCGGCTTTGTGGTCGATGCCGGTTTAGGGCCTAATTCTTTGACGCCTGCTCGACTATTTCAGCAAGCTTTTCCTTCTCAATGGCGGTTGGTGATGTTGATGGATAAAAACCATCAGGGGATTCATGGGGAAATCGAAATACAAGCGTTCCAAAATCTGCCAACATTTCCTTTGCAACATAGCCAAAATATATGTCATCTGACCTTAATGCAGTTATTGCCGGCATTAATTGAGCAGGATATAGACTTATTTGGTTCCGCGGTTAGCGATATTCAAGGATTAATCGGTCAACATTTTGCACCTGCACAAGGTGGTCAATACACCAGCAAACCAATAGGTAAGTTAATAGAACATGCAAAATCTTTGGGTTTTAAAGGCATGGCTCAAAGTTCATGGGGCCCAACGGCTTGTGTATTTACCGACAGTCAATTGCAAGCAGATCGCCTGACCGCAGAACTTCATGGCATGATTGACTCAGATATTCAGTTTGAGGATATCGAATTATTAATAGCTGCTGGTATAAATCAAGGTGCTGGCATTACAATCGATAGCTAGACATTATATTTTAATAAAACAATGAGGGATTAACATGTCCAAGCGTTCCATTATTCATATGCTTAACCCAATGAAACAAAACAGTCCGTTTGATATCAATATGGCTCTGGATGCCGGTTACGATATTTTAATGCCTTACAATAATGTTGAGTTGAATGAAGTAGCCGGCTTAACGCAAGATGCCATTTTTTCCCGTGGTCCGGCTGGCGTGAAAAAAACCGGTATGTTTATCGGCGGCAGAGATATTGGGCTGGCGATGGATATGTTGGAAGCAGCAAAGTCGGCCATGGTTCCGCCTTTTGAAATCCCTGTATTTGCGGACCCAAGTGGTGCATTCACCACAGCTGCGGCTTTGGTAGCCTGCGTCGAACGCGAACTGAAGAAAAACTTCAATCAAGACTATAAAGACTGTAAAGCCGTTGTATTTGGTGGAACGGGCCCAGTTGGTCTCGCAACAGCCGTTATTGCAGCACTTCAAGGTGCGGAAACAACGATTGTCGATCACTTTTCATTAGATACCGCCCTGCAATTTTCTGACGAAGCGCGTAAACGTTATGGCGTCAATTTAAGAGCAACTACTGCGGCATCTGATGCCGACAAAGCCCGCCTACTAAGTGATGCTGATGTGGTTTTCTGTGCCGCTAAAGCCGGCATTCAAGTATTGAATGCTTCTGTATTGCAAGATGCTAAAAAATTAAAAGTCGCAGGGGATGTTAACGCCGTGGCACCCTTAGGAATTGAAGGGGTGGAATTGATGGATAACGGAGAACCCCTTAAATTTGCACCACAGTGCCCAAAAGCCGTTGGTATTGGTGCATTGGCGATTGGTAATGTGAAATATAAACTGCAACAAGCTCTGCTCAGAGAAACGTTGGAAAGTGATAAACCGGTTTATCTGGATTTCCGCAATGCCTTTGAAGGTGCTCGTAAACTGGTCTAAACACAACTAGGAGCTGGACATGCTTGAACGTCCCAAGCTCCTGTTAGTCGTCGCTCAAAGTGGACGAATGCTGGCGCAATCAGCAGCACGAGAAGGTTACCTTGTCCGTGTTGCTGATTGCTTCGGTGACAGTGATACTCTGAGAGTTACCGATAGATATCTTAAACTCCTGCCGCTCGACAAAATTACTAAGCCTCAGTGGTTACAGACCATCATTAGTTTGAGTGATGGAGAGCCTTGCACATTAATTTGTGGAACCGGTTTAGAGCGTTTTTATCCTATGCTGGCGGAGTTACCTGCAAATATAAAATTTGCTGGCACTTCCATCGAGAGCCTTCAACAGATTTGCGTCCCAGAGCAATGGACTGCCTTGCTAGATAAACTCAATTTATCCCACCCGCCAACAACATTTAATAAAGACCTACCGCTTAACGGAAAATGGTTAGCCAAATCTGCTGCAGCTTGGGGTGGAAACCATGTTGTCGATGCACATTCGATTACTGAACAGACTGATGTTTATTATCAACAGCAAATAAATGGGATGAGTGCCTCAGTATTGTTTCTGGCAAACGGAAGTGACTTTCAAGTATTACTTTTCAACCAGCAATTTAATATAAATGCCGAGTTAAATAATTTTTGCTTACAAGGCATTAGCAATAATCTACAGCTAGATGAGATACAACAACAGGATATCTTTAGCGCACTGCAAAAGCTTACGCGGCATCTCAATTTATCAGGTTTAATGTCGCTGGATTTTATGCTGGATTCATCTGGTAGAGTTTTTCTACTTGAGATTAATCCTCGCCCTACTGCATCTTGCCAATTATTACCCTCTGATTTTCCCATCATTAATTGGCATATGATGAGCACAGATGCTGTCATGCCTATAATTAACTTAGAACTTCCCATCAAAAAACAACTCTTATGGTTTTGTTTTGCTCCCGAGAAAACAATCATTCCGGAAAATTTTGATTGGCCGGATTATTGTTACGATTTGCCGGGAGCAGGCAGTACTATCGAGCAAGGCGGCATCGTTTGCAGTTTGTTACTTGAACAAACCGACGCCAATGCCATGACGGGTCATCTGTTTGCAAATAAATTGATTGAGAATTTATCCGCACAAGCTTGAAAATTGACCATTGCTAACCCATATTAACGACAACTTAATCTCAAGGAATCTCGAATGAAACGAATCATGTTGTACCTTGCCACCAATATTGCGGTGTTAGCGGTATTAAGCGTGACAATGCGACTGCTCGGTATCGACAGTTTGCTAGATGAGCAAGGCTCAGGTTTAAATATGACCTCCTTGCTGATTTTTGCAGCAGTTATTGGCTTCAGTGGCTCGTTCATTTCATTGGCTATTTCTAAATGGACAGCCAAACGATTGACTGGCGCCGAAGTCATTACTTCGCCAAAAAATTCAACTGAAAAGTGGCTGGTTGATACAGTCTCTAGACAAGCTCAACAAGCCGGTATTGGTATGCCAGAAGTGGCCATTTATCAATCGCCCCAACCCAATGCTTTTGCCACCGGCATGAATCGTAACAATGCGTTGGTTGCAGTGAGTAGTGGTTTAATGCAATCGATGACACAAGATGAGGTGGAAGCTGTTTTAGCCCACGAAGTAAGCCACGTTGCTAATGGTGATATGGTGACCATGGCGTTGATTCAAGGCGTGGTGAATACCTTTGTAATTGTATTATCCAGAGTGATTGGTCATCTGGTTGACCGCACCGTATTTAAAACTGAGCGTGGCCACGGCCCCGCTTTCTGGATCACTTCCATCATCGCAGAGTTAGTGCTGGGTATTCTTGCGAGCATTATCGTGATGTGGTTTAGCCGTCAGCGTGAGTTCCGTGCCGATGCGGGAGCAGCACGATTAGTTGGCTCAGGAAAAATGGTTGCTGCGTTACAAAGACTTGCCGGAACATCTGATCAACCATTACCTGATCAATTACATGCTATGGGGATTTCAGGTGGCCGTGGTGGTATCAGCGCATTGTTTATGACGCATCCGCCAATTGAAAAGCGTATTGAAGCATTGCGTACAGGTCGAATTTAAACAAATAAAAAGGCCGACTTCTATATTAGTCGGCCTTTATCTATTCAACCAAATCAAACGATATAATCGGCTTAGAGATCTTCGTCTTCAAAATTGTAATCAGGTCTCTCAGAAGGCTTATGTATATAAAACCCCTGCGCGTAGTCAACGCCTAATCGCCATAAAAGCGCCATACTTACGGCATCTGAAACAAACTCGGCAATAGTCCGTTTTTTTGCTTGTTTTGCCATTTCTACGATAGCTTTAATCGCGGCCTGATTTTCCGTGTCGTTTGCCATATTTTCGACAAAATTGCCGTTAATTTTTAGATAATCAACATCTAAAACACTCAGGCTTTGTGAGAAATCGATTCCCGAACCAAAATGCTCTAGTCCAAATTCACAACCAATCGCCTTCAGTTTGGCTATCGTAATTTTGGTATCTTCTAAATTATCTAAAGCAGCTGTTTCACTTATTTCAAAGATCAATGCCTGGCCGGTTAAATTGTGTGCCGACAGCGTGGCTGATAACCAATCGACATAGTCTTTTTCACGCAGCGTTTGCTCGGAAAGTTTGATAAAAAATCGCGTTTTAGGATGCGTTTTACGGTGTTCTGAAAGCTTTTTAAGCGCCGTGCGAATCACCCATTTATCAATTTCCGTCATCATTTGTAATTTGACGGCATACTGAATAAACTCTTCAGCCCGTAATGTTTTATCGTTATCTTTCAGTCTTAGCAAAATGTCATAAAGCTCTTGCTGAGGGCCATGCAATCCGACAATGGGCTGAAAGTGAATACTGAATAAATCTTTATTTAAGGCATTTTGCAAAACTGCCTGCCAAGCAGAGAGATCATCGACGTTAGATTGCACCATTTGTTCTTGGAAGCGCGCCGTTTGATTACCACCAGCATGTTGCGCCTGAGTACAGGCTTTATCGGCATTTTCCAACGCAGTTTGTGCTGAAGCCACATTTTCACTAATACGTGCTATGCCAATACTACAATGCAAATCAATGATCTTACCGTTGGCGTGAGAAACGAATTCATCAATTGTTTTTAGAAAAGCTTGGGCTCGTGCGTTAACAATATTTTCATCGTCACTAGGAATAACAATCGTAAAAATCTGGTCGCCATAGCGGCCCAACTTTTCACCTTCCTCAGCTGTTTTCAGTAATAGATCGGCAACACTTTTAATCACCATATCGCTGGTGGTTAATCCAACCAGTTCTTTTATTTGCTGAAAGTCATCCAGCACCATGTAAAGTAAAGCGGAGTCGCTATGATTTTCAGCCGCTTGATTCACGGCTTGTTGTAACTCATCTACAAACCGCGTGCGATTAAATAGCCCCGTCAGCAAATCAAAATCACGTAATTGTTTTAGTTCTTCGCCATCTTCAACTACAGTGGCATTTCGATCACGTACTACAACCTGAGTACATTCCTCACCCTCAACTTGTGCGTGACTGAATTCGATATCAGCATCAAAGGCATAGCCACCATTTTTTAGGCATTGAGCACTAACCGTGGCCGGCTTTGCATCTGCTTGCTCGGTAAATTGGCGAAACACCATTTTAAACTTGGCGTGGTCTTCACCATCAATCAAATCGAGGATCGGCAAGCCATCAATATCTTCTTGTTCTTGATAACCAAATAGATTGAGATAGGCCCGATTTACATAGATATGCATGCCTTCATGCATGTAGGCCACTGCATCGCGTGAGCTTTCTAACAACGCTCGTGAACGTTTTTCGCTCTCACGAAGTGCGCGTTCATTACGTCGTCCAAGACGCCGCATAAACAAATTATCTAATTCTCGTTCGGCGACAAATTGAAGGCGTTCAACATCACCTTTTAAAATGACATCTTGTACTCCAGAGCGAAATAACTCTTTTTCAGCAGCTTTATTTTCTGTAATCACAATACAAGGTAAATCTTTACCTAATCGTTTAACTAAGTTAACTATTTCGATAGGAGCCAATGATGACAAATGATCACGGCAAATAATAAGATCCCAGCTTTGCTTGTTTAAGCATTGCTCCAACGCATCAAAATTATCTTCACGTCCTGCTCTGACCGCGTGCCCAGCGCTACGCAAAATATTAATGACGGCATCAGCTTCGGTAAGCGAATCATCAACAATTAATAGCCGTAAAATGCCTTCAGCTCTCGCCACGCTGTTCACCTTTATTGAATTGCACCGGTGTTTTCCCTTCCAGTTGGGTCATGGTTAATGTCATCCAATCATATGCTTGTTGGTTAACGGCATTAGCTGACAAATCCTGAGTATCTATCTTAGCGCCAATCACCATTTTAATCACACCTGGTCGTTTCAAAAAACCTCTTTTCGCCCAGTAGCTACCGGCATTATGAGCGACTGGCACTACAGGTACCTGAGCATCCACCGCTAACCGCGCCCCACCGACACCAAATCTTCCCATCGTACCAGGAGGTAAACGAGTGCCTTCAGGAAATACCACCACCAATGCACCTGATTGTAACCTTTCCTTACCTTGGTCAATCACTTGATTCAAAGCTTGACGTCCAGCTTTACGATCAATGGCAATAGGTCTTAAAGACGCAAGCCCCCAACCAAAAAACGGGATCCACAATAATTCGCGTTTTAACACCCAGACTTGTGGTGGAAATACGGCTTGTAATGCCAGCGTTTCCCAAGCAGATTGATGTTTGCACAGAATCACACAGGGCTCTGTCGGAATATTCTCCCGGCCTTCAACCTCAAGTTTTAAGCCACAAATCACTTTCAGTAGCCAGATATTCATTATCGCCCAACGACTGACCACCCAGTACCGTTGTTTAAATGGCAATATTGGCCAAATCAGCACACCAATGACAGAAAATAAAATGGCCGTCAGTGCATATAAAATCAGGAAAATAAAAGAACGAAAAGTCTGCATCAAATCGAGGCTTCCAATAAAGCATCGGCAACTGCAGCCAGATTGTCATACACCGGCACGCCCTTAGGAATGCCTTTCTTAAAGGTTTTATCACCTTTACCTGTACGCACCAGTATCGGTTTGGCGCCAGCAGATTTTGCCGCCTGGATATCGCGGAGAGAATCGCCTATCGCTGGAACATTCTCTAAACTCACTCTTAAGCGATGAGCCAGCTCTTTAAACGCTGCGTCTTTAGGTTTACGACACTCACAATTATCATCAGGACCATGTGGGCAGAAAAAAATGGCTTCAATACGCCCGCCAACTTGGGCCAGCATACGCCGCATTTTACTGTGAATACGATTAAGCGTTTCCACATCCAGCAATCCTCGGGAAATGCCAGACTGGTTGGTGATGATCACCACCCGATAGCCAGCATAATTCAGTCTCGCAATGGCTTCCAGACTACCTTCAATTGGCTCCCACTCCGCCGGCGATTTAATAAAATCATCCGAATCATGGTTTATCACACCATCACGATCGAGAATTATCAGCGACATATACGCATCCTAATTTTGTAATCGGGAAATATCCGCCACACCCAGAAACAATGCCCGAGTCTGATTCAACAACGCCAAGCGATTATGACGAATGGCTTCATCTTCTGCCATAACCATGACTTCGTCAAAAAATGCATCAATGCTTTCACGCATGTCAGCCAAGCGGCGTAATACCGCAGTGTAATCAGCCTGCTGCATCAACGGTTCAACATCTGCAGATACACGTTTTAACGTTTCTGCGAGTTGTTGTTCAGCTGTTTCTTCCAATAACGCCGCATTTAACTGATGATCCGCTTCATAGGCACCATTTTTACGCAGGATATTATCAATGCGTTTATTACCTGCCGCCAGCGCTTCAGCCTGTTCCATATCACGGAATGCGGATACCGCCTGCATGCGCTGCATGAAATCCAGTGGACGTGTAGGTTGTAAAGCTAAAACAGCTTCAAACACATCACCATGGTGACCGGCATCAGCGGCATAGCCGCGCAAACGATCAAACAGATATTGCATCACCGGCGTGACAATTTCCGTTTCAGTAAGCTGCTTATCGTAACTTTGCACTGACTGTTGTAAAAGTTCAGCCAGATCCAAATCCAGATTGTTCTCGATGATAATTCTCAGTACGCCCAATGCCGCACGGCGTAAGGCGAAGGGATCTTTTGCTCCTGATGGCGGTTGTCCAATACCAAACAGACCGCACAAGGTATCCAGTTTTTCAGCCAAACTAAGCGCCTGTCCGGTTTTACCCAGTGGCAAAGCATCACCGGCAAAACGTGGCAGATATTGCTCATCCATCGCTGCAGCCAACTCTTCCTGCTCGCCATCAAGACGCGCATAGAAGCTGCCCATAATGCCCTGCAATTCTGGGAATTCACCGACCATTTCTGTGACCAAGTCACATTTGGCTAACATGGCAGCGCGTTCGGCCAGTGCTACATCACCATCAATTTTGCTAGCAATAAAACCAGCCAGTTTCGCCACACGTTGAGATTTATCATAGACCGTACCCAGTTGATTCTGGAACACGATGGTTTTCAGCTGTTCCTGGCGATCTGCTAGTGGGCGTTTTCTATCGGTATCCCAGAAAAATGCCGCATCACTTAACCGAGGCAGAATCACTCGTTCATTACCGGCAATAACCTGCGCCGGATCACGACTTTCAATGTTACACACGGTAATAAAATACGGCAGCAACTTACCTGCAGCATCTTCTACCGGAAAATATTTTTGATGGCCTTGCATTGAGGAGATTAACGCCTGTGACGGTAATTCCAGAAAACGCTTTTCAAACTCACCCGATAAGGCAACCGGCCATTCCACCAGACCGGTGACTTCATTGAGCAATTCATCATCAATAATGGCCTGACCGCCGAGTTGGCTGGCCAATTCATTGACCTGTCCGCGGATGGCTTCGCGACGCTCAGCAAAATCAACCATCACATGGCCTTCGCTAAGCAATTGCGGCGCATAGGTTTGTGGACTACTGATTCGAATTGCCTGTGGATGATGGAAACGATGTCCATAACTTAGTTGATTGGATTGCACACCCAGCAAGCTGGCTGGAATAATTTCATCGCCTAACATCAGAATCAACCAATGTACCGGTCTGACAAACTCTTCAGATAAACTGCCCCAGCGCATGCGCTTGGGAATTGGCAATGCCGCTAAGGACTGCTTCACAATTTCCGGCAGTAACTCAGTGGCAGCCTGACCAGCTTGTTGTTCGCGATAAACTAACCAAGCACCTTTATCCGTTTCCAGCTTTTCCAGTGCATCGACATCCACACCGCAGGAACGAGCAAACCCCTGCAACGCTTTGGTCGGGTTACCATCCTCATCAAATCCGGCAGTAACGGCAGGGCCACGCTTTTCGATATTACGATCTGCTTGTTGATTCTGTAGCCCGGTGATGACTACCGCCAATCGACGTGGACTGGCATAGGCTTTGGAAGTTGAGAAACTAAGTTCTGCCTCAGTTAATCCTTTTTCGATACCTTTGAGTAATGCATCACTCAAAGTCGATAAAGCTTTTGGTGGTAACTCTTCGGTGCCCAGTTCTAACAGGAAATCACGTACATCACTCATGATTGCACCTCATCCTGTTTACTTAACATCGGAAAGCCCAAGGACTCACGTCTGTCGTAATAAGCCTGCGCTACGGCTCTGGCCAGTGTTCTAACCCGCAGGATAAAGCGTTGTCTTTCAGTGACCGAAATCGCTTTACGTGCGTCGAGCAAATTAAAGGTATGTGATGCTTTTAAAACCATTTCATAAGCAGGTAATGGCAAGCCCGCTGCAATCATTCTTTCACTCTCTTTTTCACAGGTATCGAACTGCTGAAACAAATGTTCGGTATTGGCATGTTCAAAGTTGTAGGTCGACATTTCGACTTCGTTTTGATGAAACACATCGCCGTAAGTCACTTTGCCGAGTGGACCATCTGCCCAGACCAAATCATAAACACTGGCAACACCTTGCAGATACATGGCGATACGTTCCAGACCATAGGTGATTTCGCCGCTTACAGGTTTACATTCGAGACCGCCAACCTGCTGGAAGTAGGTGAACTGTGTCACCTCCATGCCGTTTAACCAGACTTCCCAACCCAGTCCCCAGGCACCTAATGTCGGTGATTCCCAGTTATCTTCTACAAACCGAATATCGTGGATGGAGGTATCAATTCCCAGCATTCTTAATGAGCCAAGATACAGCTCCTGAATATTCAAAGGCGATGGTTTGATCAACACCTGAAACTGATAGTAATGCTGTAGACGGTTTGGGTTGTCGCCATAACGACCATCCGTTGGACGGCGTGATGGCTGCACATATGCCGCACTCCATGGCTCTGGACCAATGGCTCGTAAGAAGGTTGCCGGGTGGAAGGTACCCGCCCCGACTTCCATATCATAAGGTTGCAATAACACACAGCCTTGCTCAGCCCAGTATTGTTGCAGACGCAGAATCAGCTCTTGAAAAGTTTTTGGCGTGGCCGCCACAGTTGCCGCAGAATCACTCATTGAGAAAATTGTCTTCGCATGACTAAAAATGCACTGATTATAGCGAATAAAGCAGTGGCTTGTAGAGACAACTGGGTAATGAATTAGTGGGCTGGTAAGTTTGACTCATGCGACTGTCACCGCCAAGAAACAGATACGGTACAATGCAGCGACCCATTAATCGTTAAAGAGCAGAATTATGTCGCGACGTATCGGCATCGTGATGGACCCTATTTCGGCCATCAATATCAAAAAAGACAGCAGTTTTGCGATGCTACTGGCCGCTCAGGCCAAAGGCTGGACCATTCAATATATGGAACAACAAGATCTGTATCTAAGTCAGGGCAAAGTCATGGCCAGTATGCGGGATCTGCAGGTCACTGAAGATGCCAATAACTGGTATCAGTTAGGTGAGCCCGCCACCCGTCGACTGAACGAATTAGACGCTATTTTAATGCGTAAAGATCCGCCATTCGATATGGAATATATCTACAGCACTTACCTGCTGGAACAAGCCCAGTCTGAAGGCGTCCTAGTCGTTAATCATCCACAGAGCTTGCGTGATGCCAACGAGAAATTGTTTACCGCATGGTTTCCCCAATGTTGCCCGCCCACTCTGGTCACCAGAAAGAAACAATTGATGCGTGAATTTCAGCAACAACATGGCGATATCATTATCAAACCATTGGACGGCATGGGCGGCGCATCAATATTTAAAGTCAGCAAGGGCGATCCAAATTTCTCGGTGATCGTCGAAACGTTGACTGAGCAAGGTACAAAATCGGTAATGGTGCAGCAATATTTACCGGCCATTAAAGATGGCGATAAACGTATTCTGCTGATTAACGGCGAGCCAGTTCCTTATGCCTTGGCTCGAATTCCGGCAGATGGCGAAACACGTGGCAATTTAGCAGCGGGTGGTCGAGGTGAAGGTCGCCCTCTTACCGAAAGAGACCGCTGGATCTGCCAGCAAGTCGGACCGAAATTACGCGAAAAAGGTCTGTTATTTGTGGGATTGGACGTAATTGGTGATTATCTCACCGAAATCAATGTCACTAGCCCAACCTGTATCCGTGAGCTTGATCGGCAATTTAATCTGAATATCGCCGGTGATTTGATGAATTGTATTGAGGCACATTTATGAAGACTGTTTTACGCAGCCTTTTATTAGTTATTGGTCTAAGTTTCTTAACTGCGTGTGGTGACCAGGACCGAGCGTTACAAGCCAAATTTTATGCTTTTGGCACCGAAATTGATGTCAGTCTTTATGGTGTAGATGAAGAAAAAGCGGGCAATACCATTGATGCACTGGAACAATCCTTTTCAGAAGTAAATGACTTGTGGCATGCATGGCAGCCCAGTGTGCTAACCAAAATAAATGACGCGATTGCCGCAGAACAACCTATAGCGGTGGATGACAATGTGGCCAGCGTTATTTTACTGGCCCAGAAACTAGCAAAAGACAGTGGTCATTTGTTCAATCCGGCAGCCGGTAATTTATTTGCATTATGGGGATATGAGCAGGATGACTGGTTTGAATCCCGTCCACCGCCTCCCCAAGCGGATATTGATGCTTGGCTCGCTGCTAGTCCGACCATGGATGATATTGTTATCGAAAATGGTCAGCTAACCAGCAAGAATCCTCAAGTTCGATTAGGGTTTGGCGGTTTTGCTAAAGGCTACGCCGTCGATAACGCCATTGCGATTCTGCAACAACAAGGCATTCAGAATGCGGTGGTCAATATCGGTGGCGATTTACGTGCTATTGGCTCACATGGCGAGCGCCCGTGGATCATTGGTATTCGTCATCCCAGACATGACAAGGTATTAGCGTCGGTCGCAGTAAGTGGTGATGAAAGCGTTTTCAGCTCTGGAGATTACGAGCGCTTTTTCACCTATCAAGGAAAACGTTACCCACATATTCTGGACCCGCGTACCGGTTATCCTGCCGATCAAGCCATGTCATCCACAGTGATTCATGAAAATGCCTCGATGGCAGATGCCGCCGCAACTGCTATTTTTGTCGCGGGCAGCGACTGGCCAACTGTTGCCGCTGAAATGGGTATTGATATGGTGATGCTGGTCACTGAGGATGGGGAAGTGGAAATGAGTCCCGCGATGCAGAAGCGTGTTAGGTTAACCGGACATGACCGTGAACCAGTGATTCGCGAAATCCCACAAGAGTAAGTGAATGTTTAGCACTTCAAGCGCCACTGATCGCATTATCCTGACCCTTATCGGGTCAGCTATTTTGCATGCGGTCGTGGTGCTTGCTGTCAGTTTTAATGTGACCTCCCCGCCGTCCAATGCCCCAGTCAATCAACTGGATATCACATTGGTTAAACAGCAAACTGAACAAGAACCTGAAGAAGCCAGTTATCTTGCTCAGGTGAATAATGAGGGCGGTGGTGAAACTGAAGAAAAGTCACCTGAACCGACGCAAGATTTATCAGTACCACTTGCCGAAGAGATACCTGCTTCAACCGACCCTACGCCGCCAGCGATTGCTGAGTTGGAACCTGTTCCAATGGAACCAGTCATTGCTGAACCTGTTGTGGAGCCAGCTCCACCGATTGAAGAGCCCACACCAATAGTGGCTCCAGTTGAAGTTCCGACGCCTAAGCCTCCAGCTAAAGAACCACCGGTCGAAACAAAACCTGAACCGGAAACTGCTAGCAAAAAAGTGACGACAAAATCGGCTGAGCGAAAAGTAGAAACATCCGAAATCATCACCGAGCAGATTGCTGATGTCGTTGAAGAAACTGAAATTGCCGCACCAGCAGTATCAGGTGCGGAATTAATTGCACGTGCTAAAAGCGAAATCGGGTCATTACAAAATACTCTGGAAAATAACAGCAAGGCGTTAAGCGAGAAGCCAAAAAAACGACGCATTTCGGCAGCCACTAAAGAATATTCTGCAGCAGCATATATGCGGGCATGGGAAATGAAAGTCGAGCGGATCGGTAATATGAATTATCCGCAGGAAGCCAAAGATAAGGGTGTTAATGGCAGCTTGATGTTATCGGTAGATATCAAACCAGATGGCAGTGTGCCACCCGATGGCATTGTGGTATCACGATCTTCAGGTCATAAAGTGTTGGATGACGCTGCGGTTCGGATTGTGCGATTGGGGGCACCTTATGCCGCAATCCCTGAAGATGTGCTGCAAGACAGCGATATGCTGACCATTATTCGCACGTGGAAGTTTGAAAGTGCCCGGGGTATGTCAGCCCGTTAAATGAAGCTAACTCGCCTGGTTTTGCTGATATAACTGATAACCGATTTCAGCTTTACTTCGGTTGTTATAACTCAGCTTCAATTCCGTTTTCAGTCGTTCAGCAATTTGCTGCAACACTTCCAATGCGCCATGACGTAACTCAAGCTCAATTTCATGAATGACAGCCTTATTATCTCCAGAACCTGCTTCACCAAAATCATAAGCCAGTTCAATCAACGTATCCTGCTGTGCTTCAAGCATATAAACATCGCGTTGAAACTCGGTGTAAAACAAACGCTGTAATTGCTTCCAACTACCACTGTCATCAACAATCGGCGCTAATGGTGTCTGGCGTAACAATGGCAAATCAAATTCACCATTCAAAATGGGATGTTCCCACTCTTCACGCTGATGCAATCCATCTTTGACCTTGCCACTGGTTTTTACTGTTTGCAGCCACTGATCATCCATTTGCCGCATCCGTAAAGCAATGCCCTGCTGTTTCAATTTCAGTTGTGGCGTATCAAAGTATTCCGTTCGCAAATGCAGCTGTTTTTGTTCACTGGTCATTGCTTGCAGCCAATCCAACTTGGCAAGATTCAGTTTGGACTCGCCATGAACGGCGAGTTTCACTTCCTGTTCCAGACTCATTTTAATAACGGCTTCAGATAATGTCCGGTATGCGAACGTGGATATTCAGTGATTTGCTCTGGTGTACCCACAGCAATCACTTCACCGCCGCCAGCACCACCTTCTGGCCCCATATCAATCACCCAGTCAGCGGTTTTCACCACATCCAGATTATGTTCAATTACCACAATGGTATTGCCACGATCCCGCAGATGATGCAGCACTTTGAGCAACTGCTCGATATCATAGAAATGCAGGCCAGTAGTCGGTTCATCCAAGATATACAGGGTTTTACCAGTATCGCGTTTTGACAATTCTTTGGCTAATTTGACCCGCTGCGCTTCACCACCAGACAAGGTCGTAGCGTTCTGCCCCAACTTGATATAGGTCAGACCAACATCAATTAGCGTTTGCAGTTTTTTGGCTACCACCGGAATGTTCTCGAAAAACACATTAGCGTCTTCGATAGTCATATCCAGCACTTCGGTAATGGTTTTGCCTTTGTAGCGAATATCCAATGTTTCACGATTATATCGCTGGCCTTTACAGACATCACAGGGCACATAGATATCGGGCAGAAAGTGCATTTCGACCTTAATCAGACCATCACCCTGACAGGCTTCACAGCGGCCGCCTTTGACATTAAAACTAAATCGCCCAGGGCCGTATCCGCGTGCTCGTGCTTCCTGAGTACCGGCAAATAATTCACGAATCGGCGTAAATAAACCAGTGTAAGTAGCCGGATTGGATCGTGGTGTCCGGCCAATCGGGCTTTGGTTAATCGCTACTACCTTATCCAGCTGATCCAGGCCCAAAATTTCGGTATGTGGAGCCGGTTCATCTGAGGCGCCGTTCAGGGTTTTAGAGGTCAATTTAAGCAAGGTTTCGTTAATCAGCGTCGATTTACCGGAACCTGATACGCCGGTCACACAGGTCATCAAGCCAATCGGAATGTCCACATCGACATGTTTCAGGTTATTGCCACAGGCTCCACGCAGACCAATTGATTTACCGGCATGAGCCGCTTCACGTTTGGCTGGTATTTCGATCTTACGACGACCTGAGAGGTATTGACCGGTAAGCGAATGCTCACTGTTCATAATATCTTCAGGTGTGCCACGAGCGACTATTTCACCGCCGTGTACCCCCGCACCCGGCCCAATATCCAAAACATAATCGGCACTACGGATCGCATCTTCATCATGCTCCACTACGATGACGGTATTACCCAGATCACGTAGTCGAGTCAGCGTCTCCAGCAACCGATCATTATCACGCTGATGCAGACCAATTGAAGGTTCATCGAGGATATACATAACACCGACCAGACCAGCACCAATTTGACTGGCCAGACGAATTCTCTGTGCTTCACCGCCAGATAATGTGTCGGCACTACGTGCTAACGACAAGTAATCCAAACCGACATTCACTAGAAAACTTAAACGTGCAGCAATTTCACTGACAATTTTTCCGGCAATCTCTCCGCGTTTGCCTGGCAATTGTAATTCCTGGAAGAAACGCGTCACTTCCCCAATGGGCATTGCCGTTATTTCTGGCAAATTGGTTTCATTGATAAACACATTACGCGAGGCTTCCCGTAAGCGAGTGCCATGACAATCGGGACAGGCTCGAATTGAATGAAATTTAGCCAATTCATCACGCACGCTGCCGGATTCAGTCTCATGGTAACGCCGTTGCAGGTTCGGAATAATGCCTTCGAATACATGTTTACGACTAACCCGCTTGCCACGATCACTGATATAACCGAAATCAATTTCAGTGCGGCCGCTGCCATAAAGAATCACTTGACGGACATTTTCCGGTAACGAATCAAATGCGGCATCAATATCAAATTTAAAATGTTCGGCTAATGACAAAATCATTTGGTAATAATAGGCATTACGACGATCCCAACCACGAATCGCACCAGCCGCCAAACTGAGTTCAGGATGAGCAACAACCCGTGAAGGATCAACAAACTGCTTGATGCCCAGACCGTCACAGGTTGGACAAGCACCGGCTGGGTTATTAAACGAAAACATCCGTGGTTCAAGTTCGGCTATTGAATAGCCACACTCAGAACAGGCAAAACGGGCCGAAAATAATGTTTGGTCAGTGTCATCATCCATCGACACCACTTTGGCCACACCATCGGCTAATTTAAGAGCCGTTTCAAAGGATTCAGCCAGCCGTTGTTGAATATCTTCCCGCACTTTAAAGCGGTCAACCACAGCTTCGATGGTGTGTTTTTTTCGTAACTCAAGTTCAGGCGGATCATCCAATTCCACCACTTCACCGTTCACTCTGGCGCGTACAAAACCTTGTGCACGTAGACCTTCAAACACCGACAGATGCTCACCTTTTCTATCCTGAATCACCGGCGCCAACAGCATTAAACGCTTGCCTTCTGGCATCGCCAAAACGGTATCGACCATCTGGCTGACCGTTTGCGCGGCCAATGGTAAATGATGGGTTGGGCAACGCGGTTCACCGGCGCGGGCCAACAATAATCTTAAGTAATCATAAATTTCGGTGATCGTGCCGACGGTGGAACGCGGATTATGCGAAGTCGATTTTTGCTCAATGGAAATCGCCGGGGAAAGTCCTTCAATATGATCGACATCCGGTTTTTCCATCATCGATAAAAACTGTCTTGCGTAAGCTGATAGCGATTCCACATAACGTCGCTGACCTTCCGCATACAAGGTATCAAAAGCCAGTGACGATTTGCCTGATCCAGATAATCCGGTAATCACAATCAGCGCATCTCTGGGCAGGTCCAGATCGATGTTTTTCAAGTTGTGCGTACGGGCGCCGCGAATGCTGATACTTTTCATGCCTGTTCCGTAGTAAAATCCAACGGATCAATATACTCTGTCACCCTATCATGACGCAAAAGCAAGCCACATCCGACGCACTGAGTGCGCTGGAGAAACGTACTATTTCCGGTCTATCACTTATCTTCGCCCTGCGAATGCTTGGGCTATTTATGATTTTGCCGGTATTTTCGCTCTCCGCCCAACAATATTCACACAGCACACCATTATTGATTGGTCTCGCGATTGGTGCCTATGGTTTAACGCAGGCGCTGTTGCAAATTCCCTTCGGCATGCTCTCCGACCGTATTGGTCGAAAAAAAGTCATTTATATAGGCTTGATCCTGTTTACTTTGGGTAGTTTGTTAGCCGCGATGGCTGACTCTATTTATACCGTCATCTTAGGACGCCTATTACAAGGTAGTGGTGCCATTGCCGCTGTAGTGATGGCTTTAACGGCGGATCTGACCCGCGATCAACATCGCACCAAAGCCATGGCCGCAATCGGGATTAGTATTGGTTTATCGTTCTCTGTGGCATTAGCCAGTGGCGCGGCTTTGGAAAGCTTGGTTGGACTAGATGGTATCTTCTGGGCCACGGCAATAATGGCTATATTTGGCATGATTGTTTTACGTTGGTGGGTGCCCACTCCGTATAAACACAAACAACATCAAGATATGAAACCCGCACGTGCGCAAATTGGTGAAGTGATGTCGAATTCATCGATTATGCGGCTGGTCCTCAGTATTCTGATTCTCCATTTATTACTCACCTTAAGCTTTTTTGCGTTACCGATCGCCTTGCAGGATTTTGCTGGAGTGGCCAAAGCAGATTTAGCGTTAACCTATTTACCGGTGTTAATTCTGGCATTTATTAGCATGGTGCCGTTTATTCTGATCGCCGAAAAACAGCGCAAAATGAAAATGGTGTTTATCGGAGCAATTGCTGTTCTGGCAGTTGCTCAAATAGGCTGGGCTTTATTACCAAGTTCATTGGCGATGCTGATGATTTGCTTGTGGTTGTTTTTCACCGCGTTTAATATTCTTGAAGCCAGCCTGCCTTCGATGATGTCCAAGCTTAGTCCGATTAAAAACAAAGGCACCGCGATGGGGATCTACTCTAGCGCCCAATTTATCGGGGCCTTTCTCGGTGGTATTTTGGGCGGAATTATCTATAGTTTTGGAGATATCAGCTGGATCTTCTGGTCTGCAGGACTTATCTCTGCTGGATGGTTGATTATGATGTTGCCGATGCAGGCACCAAAACATTACAGTAGTCGCATTGTTCCGTTAAACGAAGTGACCGCCGAGACTGCTGATGAGTTTGTAGAACGGCTGAATGCTATTAAAGGCGTAGTTGAGATCGTCATTGTGCTGGAAGAGCGGATCGCATACGTTAAATATCTTGCCGATGATGTCGATTTGCATGAACTCGAAGCGTGCCTGATTTATGCGTAAAATGAATAAAAATTTGAATTAGTAAAGGAATTCACCATGTCAGTAAACAAAGTTATTCTGGTTGGCAGACTCGGGGTCGATCCTGAAAGCCGAGCTTTTCCTAATGGTGGCTCGATCTGTAATTTACGGATTGCGACCTCAGAAAGCTGGCGTGACAAACAATCCGGTGAACGCCAAGAGCGCACCGAATGGCATCGTGTTGTATTACGTAACAAACTGGGTGAAATCGCTCAGCAATATCTGCGTAAAGGTTCACAAGTCTATATTGAAGGTCGTATTCAGACGCGTAAATGGCAAAACCAGCAAGGCCAAGATCAATACACAACGGAAATCGTTGGCAATGAAATGACTATGCTGGACAGTAAAGGCGCTGGTGGCGGCGGAAGCAGCGATAATCAGGACTACAACCAAAGTCGCCCTTCTCAACCCGCAGCGAAAAGTAATTACAATAACCCACAACCGGCCTCAGCTTCGGCCGGCCCGGGTTACGGGTCAGGTGGTGAAGCCGATTACTACGATGATGATATTCCGTTCTAATCATCAGCAGAAACTTAAAAAAAGGCCCCTGAAATAGGGGCTTTTTTTTGGAAAAATTATCCGACAAAACTGCTCTAACCGCTCCATAATTGAGCATTAACATTTAAAGACGCACAAATATGGTGCGATAAAAATTTACTGTCTTAACCTAAAAACAATTCAAGCTATTGTTTTTAATTGATATCTAAACATCTTATGTAGTTGGCCTAGATCCTGCGTTAACACCCGCAGCGTGTTAGAGGTGTTTTTATCACACCAACAGAACAGCAATAAGGTCTCTAGGGTTCCGGTTATGCAAATAACGTCTGGACCGAGAGTGACCGACCTTCACAGCGAAGGTTACACGGAGGGATAAAAGCCCGGGAGATTGTTTGAATAAAACATCTCTTTCACCGTGTTCTTAAATTAAGCTGTGAGGTATTACCAAAATGAAGCGCACTTTTTACCGCATCGGCAGCATTTTGCTGCTTTCCCTCTCTTTTATTCTTTCCCCATTAGCGGCACACGCTGAAACCAAAGATAAATTCAGTATAGCCTGGACTATCTATGCTGGCTGGATGCCATGGGATTATGCTGATAATGCCGGTATCGTTAAAAAGTGGGCAGATAAATACGATATCGAAATTGATGTCGTGCAGATCAATGATTATATCGAATCAATTAATCAATATACCGCTGGCCAATTTGATGGTTGCACCATGACCAATATGGATGCCCTGACCATTCCTGCTGCCGGTGGTGTTGATAGTACAGCTTTAATTATTGGTGACTTTTCCAACGGCAATGATGGCATCGTTCTGAAAGGCGCTGATAAAAAGCTTGCTGATATCAAAGGTCAACGGGTCAATCTGGTCGAATTATCAGTTTCGCATTATCTGCTAGCGCGTGCTTTGGATAGTGTAGAGATGAGTGAACGTGATGTGACCGTCGTGAATACGTCAGACGCTGATTTGGTAGGCGTATTTAATGCGTCGGATGTCACCTCTACAGTGACCTGGAATCCATTACTATCAGAAATAACCGCAATTCCTGATACCACCAAAGTATTTGATTCATCCGAAATCCCTGGCGAAATCATCGACCTATTAGTGGTTAACAGTGAAACACTTGCAGCGAACCCTGCTTTTGGCAAAGCGTTAACCGGTGCCTGGTATGAAATCATGGCCAAAATGCAAGCCGGTAATGAAGAAGCCTTGACGATGATGGCTGAAGCATCAGGAACCGATCTACCAGGCTATCAAGCACAGCTGGATGCAACCAAGATGTTCTACACAGCCGCCGAAGCAGTCAGTTTTGCCAACAGCGATCAGCTGCAAGCAACGATGAAACACATTACTGACTTCTCGTTTGATCATGGTCTGTTAGGCGACGGCGCGATGGATGCCGATTTTATCGGTATTGCCTATCCTGATGGTGAGGTGGCTGGCGATAAAAACAACGTCAAACTCAGATTTGATTCCAGCTTCATGAAAATGGCCGCGGATAACGCCCTTTAAGTTAAGTAACACAGGGAGTTTCTCGTGAAGAGACTGATCAATCAACGTCCAGGTACTTTAGGAAAATGCCTGCTGGGTCTATTGCCATTCGTTGTTATTGGGATTGTTTATTTTTACTTTTCCAGTGAACGTCTGGCGATTAACCCGAATGATAAATTGATGCCGTCAATGCAATCTTTTATTGATGCGGTGTCTTATTTGGCATTCGAACCCAACAAGCGTACCGGTGATTATGTATTGTGGGCGGATACGGCTGCCAGTCTGCAAAGACTAGCACTCGGCGTCGGCATCAGTGCTTTGACCGGTCTGATTATTGGCATTCTGGTCGGCATTATTCCATTGGTCAGAGCTGGAATAGCGCCGGTGATAACCATTATTTCATTGGTGCCACCTTTAGCGATTTTGCCCATATTGTTCATTATCTTCGGTTTGGGTGAACTCTCCAAAGTGATGCTGATTGTGCTGGGCATCACGCCTTTTCTGATCCGCGACGTACAACTCAGGGTGATGGCATTACCGCATGAAATCATCATTAAAGCGCAGACATTGGGCGCCAACAGCTGGCAATTAATTCTCCGGGTAGTGTTACCTCAAGTGTTGCCCAAGTTGATTGATGCAGTTCGTTTGAGCCTGGGCTCAGCCTGGTTATTTCTGATTGCTGCCGAGGCTATTTCAGCCACCGAAGGACTCGGTTACCGCATTTTTCTGGTTCGGCGTTATATGTCGATGGACATCATTTTGCCTTATGTGGTGTGGATAACGCTGTTAGCCTTTTTGATGGATTACCTGCTGAGACGCCTGTCAAAAAGTGTCTTTCCCTGGCATTCGACCGACCAGGGGGAAGGCAAATGAACGATATCAAGATCAAAAATCTGTGGAAGGAATACGGCGACAATATTGTGCTGGAAAATATCAATCTGGATGTCAAAGCCGGCGAGTTTGTCACGCTGGTTGGTGCATCAGGTTGTGGCAAAACCACCTTCCTGAAAATGCTGTTGGGCACTGAGCAACCTACTAGGGGTGAATTGCTGTTAAACGGTAAACCAATAGCCAATGAACCGGGTGCTGATCGCGGCATTGTCTTTCAGAAATATTCGGTATTTTCCCACCTTAACGTCGTCGAAAACGTGATGCTGGGTGAGGAATTGAAGGAATCTCCCTTACTGGGACGCTGCTTTGGCAAAAAACGTCAGGCTATTCGTGAGCGTGCTGTCGCTTTATTAGAGAAAGTCGGCCTCGGCCATGCCTTAACCAAATATCCAAGCGAATTGTCAGGCGGTATGCAACAACGCCTGGCAATCGCTCAGGCCTTAATTAAACAACCACAAATTCTGTTACTGGATGAACCTTTTGGTGCACTGGATCCGGGTATTCGCTCTGATATGCATGAGCTGATTCTGGATATCTGGCGCGAGAGCAATATCACGATATTTATGATCACCCATGATCTGTCCGAAGGTTTCTCCCTAGGCACCCAACTGCTGGTCTTTGATAAACAGCGACATGATCCCGATCAGCCAAACCGTTATGGAGCTTCGATTACTTATGACATACCGGTAGGACGTTCCAAAAAACAAACCAACAATGATTTTCAAGATACGTTGATGACACAACAGGCTATGAACAATGACTGAAATTACCCAAGACAATGATGTTTTATATCAAGACACGCTTCCAGGTGGAGCCCACTGGTCAATGCTGATGCGCAAAGGCACGACTCTGCGGCTGATTGACCAGGATGGCGGTGCCAATGTTGGCATGTTGTTTTACAACCCAGAGAATACGCTGGAACGCTACAACGCTCCCGACACATTGAAATGTCAGCACACGTTTAAACTCACCAAAGGCCATTGCCTTTATTCTGATATGGGCCGCATCTTTTGCTCCATCACGGAAGATACGCTGGGCTGGCACGATACCGTTGGCGGCAATCTGACCAATGCTGCGTTAGAGGCTAAATGGGGCATCAAAAATTACCAACAGTTTCGTAATGATTGGACCATCAGTGGCGAACAGGCCTTTTTAGTCGAATTGGCCAAATATGGTTTGAATAAACGCGATATGGCAGCCAATCTGAATTTGTTTAGCCGTATCAAAACAGATGATCTGGGCAACCTAACCTATGTCGAAAACCATAGTAAAGCAGGTGATTATGTAGATCTGCGCTTTGAAATGGATACCCTGGTGCTGTTCCATACCTGCCCACACCCGATGAACACGGCAGCGACTTATCCGAAAATCCCCGTTAGCTATCAAATCCGTAATGCTGCCGCCGTCACTGAAGACGATCTCTGCCTGAATGCCTGTGCCGAAAACCAACGTGGTTTTGCAAACAATCGTCTCTATCACCTGTGTGCACATCATTAACGAAAAAGGACAAACAGATCGTGATTAAAGAAAGTCATTTGAATATTAATCAGGCAGCCCGTTACGAAGAAGTATTGGCCGGTGATTACTGGATGCAGCCGCTGCTAAAAAACCAGACCTTACGGATTGTCGATTTACACGGCAATCAGGCAGCAGATACGTTGTTCTACAGTGTTGCTGACCCGGCAGAACGCTACAGCGCGATGGATACCATTCGCGAACAGAAAAATGTTTTCCTGACTGCCGGCACCACGTTGTTGACCAATATGGGAAACCCCATGTTAACCATTACCGCCGACACCTGTGGTCGCCACGACACATTGGGCGGTGCCTGTGCTACGGAGTCGAATACAGTTCGTTACGCACTAGAGAAGAAAACCATGCATGCCTGTCGTGACAGCTGGATGTTGGCGGTCGCGGAAAACGAACAGTTTGGCATCAGCAAACGAGACATTACCCATAACATTAATTTTTTTATGAATGTACCGGTCACTGAACAAGGTGGATTAACCTTTGCAGACGGTATTTCAGAAGCAGGTAAGTACGTTGAAATGCAGGCTGAGATGGACGTCATTGTATTGATTTCCAATTGTCCTCAGCTTAATAACCCTTGTAACGCCTATAACCCGACACCGATAGGCCTTTATATCTGGGATTGATGTTACAAACAGCAATAACGTGTTTTGAGACGACTTGAAACACGCCAGTTTTTCAGTGGGACGACCCACACCTTGAGATGATAAAACCATGTTCAAGAAGATTTTAATTGCCAACCGCGGTGCCATTGCCACCCGAATTATTCGCACCCTACAGCAAATGGGTATTCAGGCCGTCGCCATCTATGCCGAAGCGGATCGTGACTCATTAAATGTCAGTACTGCTGATGAAGCCTTTTCGCTTGGAGAAGGTCGCGCTGCAGATACCTATCTGAATCAGCAACGCATTCTCGAAATTGCCAGAGAAACCGGCGCCGAAGCCATTCATCCCGGTTATGGTTTTTTAAGTGAAAACCCCGACTTTGCCCGGCTTTGTGAAGCCAATAATCTGGTTTTTCTGGGCCCCACACCGGAGCAGATGGAAGCCTTTGGTCTGAAACACAGTGCCAGAGCACTGGCTCAGCAAAACGATGTTCCGTTATTGCCGGGATCAGAATTACTTAAGGATATTGAACAGGCGATCTCGATCGCTCAAACCATTGGTTATCCAGTAATGCTGAAATCCACTGCGGGTGGTGGCGGTATCGGCATGAGCCGTTGTGATACCGAAGATGAGCTGAAAAATGCCTTTAATTCAGTTAAACGACTCGGCGCCAATAATTTTTCCAATGATGGCGTGTTTATTGAAAAATTTATCACCCAGGCTCGGCATATCGAAGTACAGATCATCGGCGATGGTCAGGGTCATGTTCTGGCACTAGGCGATCGTGACTGTTCCAGTCAACGGCGTAATCAGAAAGTGATTGAAGAAGCGCCTGCACCAAATATTCCAGACAATGTTCGTCAGGCAATGCACGAGGTTGCGGTTCGGTTAATGGCCGCCGTTAATTATCGCAGTGCCGGTACCGTCGAGTTTGTTTATGACGCTCAGTCCCATGACTTTTATTTTCTGGAGGTCAATACCCGGCTGCAGGTTGAGCATGGCGTCACTGAATTAATCTATCAGGTTGATCTGGTACGCTGGATGATCGAAGTCGGGGCGCAGGAAAACACCTTACCGGTGGAGGCCCCTGAACCTCATGGCCATGCGATACAGGTGCGTTTGTATGCCGAAGATCCATTCAAAAAATTCCAGCCATCAGCCGGTCTGTTAACCGAAGTCGTATTTCCTGAATTGCCAGACTTACGTATTGATCACTGGATCAAACCTGGCATCGAGATCTCGCCGTTTTTTGATCCGATGCTGGCCAAAGTAATCAGTTATGCAGAAACCCGCGAAATAGCCCATGAGAAACTGCTTTCTGCTCTAAAACAAATCAGCATCTACGGTATTGAAACCAATACCGACTATCTCAGCCATATTCTGAATGATGAGGCCTTTTTATCCGCCAGCATCACCACTCGGTATCTGGATAGTTTTGTCTATTACCCCAGGACGTTTAGCGTTCTATCCCCAGGCACCATGACCACCGTGCAGGATTATCCTGGCCGGCAAGGTTATTGGGATATAGGTATTCCGCCTTCCGGTCCTTATGACAACTGGTCATTCCGGTTGGGTAATCGTCTACTTGGCAATACCGAAGACTGTGCTGGCCTGGAAATCACGCTAAGCGGCCCGGAACTGGTATTTAACTGCAGCAGCCAAATTATCATTACCGGTGCCACCATCGAAGCCAAACTCAATGGCGAGCCGATTGATTGCTGGCAAATACATTCTATTAATAGCGGCGACAAACTTACGCTAGGTCAAATCAAAGCTGCCGGTACAAGAGCCTATCTGCTGGTTGCAGGTGGTATTCAATGCCCGAACTATCTTGGCTCTCGCTCCACCTTTACCCTGGGTCAATTTGGCGGCCATGTTGGTCGCACTTTAAAAACCGGTGATGTGCTGCATTTATCAGACGAAACCGCGGCAGTTGATTTAACAACAACACCTGCTGAATTAATTCCACAAATCACCACTCACTGGGAGATTAAGGTCATTTACGGCCCGCATGGCTCGCCGGATTTCTTCACCGAACAGGATATTGAAACGTTTTTTTCCGCTGACTGGAAAATTCACTATAACTCCAGTCGTACCGGTATAAGACTGATTGGTCCGCGCCCAGAATGGGCCAGAAATACCGGTGGTGAAGCAGGTCTGCACCCCTCCAATATTCACGATAATGCCTATGCGGTGGGCACCATTGATTTCACCGGCGATATGCCGATTATTCTGGGCCCGGATGGTCCGTCGTTGGGTGGCTTTGTCTGTCCGGCCACGGTAATTACTGCAGAACTGTGGAAAATAGGCCAATTAAAAGCTGGCGATACCGTGCGTTTTATTTCGGTGTCGATTGACACCGCCAGAGCCATGGAACAGGCTCAGCTGGAATCACTGAGCAATTTGATTCACAAAACTGTTGAGGTCGCCCCCACGGAAATTGGCTCACCAATCTATGACACGCTGGTGTCACCGGAAACGGGTATTGATGTCTGTTACCGGTTGGCCGGCGACCATTATCTCTTGGTCGAATATGGCGAACTGAAACTGGATATCAATCTGCGCTTTAAAGTACATGCGTTGATGTTGTGGTTACAGCAGCAGAATATCAAAGGATTACGTGAACTTACGCCCGGTATTCGTTCGCTGCAGATCCACTACGATGGCCTGCAAATTTCACTGGAAACGCTGGTCGGCATCCTTAAAAAAGCTGAACAGGAAATCAGTAATATTGAAGAAATGGATGTGCCTGCACGTATCGTGCATTTACCTATCTCCTGGAATGACGAAGCCTGTCAGCAAGCTATTCAGAAGTATATGCAAGGGGTACGTCATAACGCCCCCTGGTGTCCGGATAATATTGAGTTTATTCGTCGTATAAATGGTCTCAGCTCAGTCGATGAGGTAAAGCGAATTGTGTTTGAGGCCAGTTATCTGGTGATGGGTCTGGGTGATGTTTACCTGGGCGCGCCGGTCGCAACGCCGCTGGATCCCAGACACCGTCTGGTCACTACTAAATATAACCCTGCCCGTACCTGGACCGCTGAAAACTCCGTTGGTATCGGTGGTTCCTATCTGTGCGTTTATGGCATGGAAGGTCCGGGTGGTTATCAGTTTATTGGTCGGACCCTGCAGATGTGGAATCGTTATCTGCAAACCACTGAATTCACCAAACCCTGGTTGTTACGGTTTTTTGATCAAATCAAGTTTTATGAAGTTACTCATGATGAATTGGTACAGATCCGTCGTGATTTTCCCCAAGGCAATTACCCACTGAAGATTGAAGAAACCACCTTCAATCTTAAACGCTATAACCAGTTTATTGAGCAGCATAAAGAGTCGATTGATAGCTTTACCCGTCAGCGTGAACAAGCCTTTGAACAAGAGCTGGAACATTGGAAACGCGAAGGTCTTTTACATTTTGATAGTGGTAATGAACCGCAGATCATTGATGAGGAAAGTGCGCCGCTACCAGAAAATGCGATTTCCGTTGATAGTCCGCTCAATTGCAGTGTCTGGAAAGTGGAAGTGGAAATCGGATCGTCCGTACAAGAAGGCGATGTATTGATGATCCTGGAAGCAATGAAAATGGAGATCCAGATAACAGCGACTCAAGCCGGTACCGTCACAGAAATTACACGACAGGCCGGCGCGCAGGTGGGTATGGGTGATCGTCTGGTCGTTATTACTGGGGAGGCAAAATAATGGATATGACCATTGATGCCATCCATCAGGCTTACC
Source organism: Methylophaga sp. (assembly GCF_048266885.1). Lineage (GTDB taxonomy): Bacteria > Pseudomonadota > Gammaproteobacteria > Nitrosococcales > Methylophagaceae > Methylophaga. The sequence continues at coordinate 8,298 of NZ_JBLWYR010000024.1, read as the reverse complement.
GTGATGGCAAGCTCTCTCCGCATAAAATGATTGATGAGGTGCTGAAACGCGCCGCCACCTATGCTGATCGAAATATCTGGATAACCCTGTTATCCCGCGAAGCCATCCAGCCTTATCTGGACAATTTAATCGGCCAATCACCTGATAAATTGCCCTTGTACGGAATTCCATTTGCGATAAAAGACAATATTGAATTAGCCGGTGTCGATGTCACCGCTGGTTGCGAAGCCTATCGTTATACAGCCGAGCAATCCGCTCATGTGGTGGAATTACTGATTAATGCCGGGGCGATTCCGATTGGCAAAACCAATATGGATCAGTTTGCTACCGGGCTGGTCGGTGTGCGTTCACCGGATAAATGGGGCGCCTGCCAGAACAGTTTTGATCCAGAGTATATTTCCGGCGGTTCAAGTTCCGGTTCGGCGGTAGCGGTCGCATTGGGGCTGGTGAGTTTTTCGCTGGGCACCGATACTGCTGGCTCTGGTCGGGTACCGGCTGCATTTAACAATCTTATCGGTTTAAAACCGTCGCGAGGTTTACTCAGTAATCACGGCGTAGTGCCTGCCTGTAAAAGCTTAGATTGTGTTTCCATTTTCAGCCTGACTACGGATGATGCAAATCGGGTATTTGAAGTGGCTGCCGCGTTTGATTCCAAGGATGATTACTCCCGACACAATAAAGATACCAACCGAAAAAATTATGGCCAACTTGCAGCTGATAGCTTTAACTTTGCCATTCCGCAAGCTGGACAATTAGCATTTTTTGGCGATCAGGAAAATAAACAAGGCTTTTATAACACGGTTGAAACACTGAAAAAACTTGGCGGCACCTGTCATGAAATTGATTTTGAGCCGTTTCTGACGGCGGCCAGATTATTATACGAAGGCCCGTGGGTGGCAGAACGGCGCATTGCCACTGCTAATGTGAAACGTGAAGATATGCTGCCGGTTTTACAACAAATTCTCGATAGCAATAACACTGCTTCGGCCGAAGATCTGTTTAGTGCTGAGTACCAACTACAGCGCTGCAAACAGCAGGTCACGCCATTGCTGGAAAACTTTGATTTTATTCTCACCCCTACCGCCGGCACGATTTACAAAATCAAAGAGGTTCAGGCAGAACCTATTAAACTCAATAGCCAGTTGGGTTATTACACCAACTTTATGAATCTGCTCGACTGCAGCGCGGTTGCCGTTCCGGCAGGCTTCAACGCAAAAGGGCTACCGTTTGGCGTGACACTGTTTTCCAGAGCATTCAGTGATACTCGTTTGTTGTCTTATGCCAATCAACTGCAACAAACATTGAAATTACCGCTGGGAGCAACCTCGTTGCCGCTTGCTGAATCTCATGCGTTAAACACCGGGGTAATGGACCGGATCCAGGTCATTGTCTGTGGAGCACATTTAGAGGGACAGCCCCTCAACTGGCAATTACGGGAGCGCGGCGGCAAGTTAATTCGAGCCACTCAAACAAGCCCCGATTATCGGCTTTATGCACTTCCCGGCGGTCCACCTGCAAGACCCGGCCTGGTGAGAGATGAACAACAGGGTGAATCGATTGAAGTTGAATTATGGGAATTACCCACTGCCAGCTTTGGCTCTTTTGTCGCTGGGATCCCTGCCCCATTAGGTATTGGCAAGGTCCAATTGGCCGATCAACAATGGCACACGGGCTTTATCTGTGAGCCGTATGCCATCACAAACGCTACCGATATTAGTCATCTTAAAGGCTGGCGGGCATACGTTCAGCAGCAATAAACAGCTTCATTTGTAAAACAAACCGAGCCGGAATCAATCCGGCTTGGCTTTCCTGTAACAAAAAACTGGCCACTATTTTAACGGGCATCCACTCTTCCATTGATTCCCACTCGCAACAGTGGGAGTATGTTGGCTCGCCTTTTTTTATCAATAGAAGTCTATGAACAAAATCCAACACACCACGATTCGCCCATTAAGAACCTTAAATCTGCTTTCTCAGGAAGAAATCCAACGCATCAGTAATACCAGCGAAGATCTGCATCAATTATTCCGAGATTGCGCGCTGGCGATTTTAAATACCGACAGTCATCAGGATGATGCCGAGCAAATCTTTCATACCTATGCGGATTTCGATATCAAGTTGGTACCGCAATCGCGTGGTGTGGTGTTAGAAATCAAAAATGCCCCTGCACAGTCTTTTGTAGACGATAAAATTATTCGCGGTATTCAGGAGCATTTGTCTTCAGCGCTGCGCGATATTATTTATACCGATTTCAAAATTCTATCCCGGCAAACGTCACCAACCTCTGAGCAAATCACCGATAGCGTGTTTATGATTCTGCGTAATGCAGATGCCATAAAACCGAATATGACACCGAATCTGGTGGTCTGCTGGGGTGGTCATTCGATTCCACGGGAAGAATATGATTACGCTAAACATGTAGGTTACGAACTGGGACTAAGAAGTCTCGATATCATCACCGGCTGCGGTATTGGCGCGATGAAAGGCCCGATGAAAGGCGCAGCGGTTGGTCACGCCAAGCAACAATTTAAAAACGGTCGGTATATCGGCATCAGTGAACCCGGCATTATTGCTTCAGAATCACCGAATGCGATTGTTAATGAACTGGTGATCATGCCGGACATTGAAAAACGCCTGGAAGCATTTGTCCGTCTCGGGCATAGTTTTATTGTGTTTCCGGGTGGCGTTGGCACCGTGGAAGAAATTTTCTACTTACTGAGCATTCTGTTACATCCAGAAAACAAACAAGGCATTCCGCTGGTATTTGCCGGCCCGGAATCCTGCCGTGAGTATTTCGAGACGCTGGATAAATTTCTGCGCCGTTGTCTGGGTGATGAGGTAGCTGAGCTGTATCAAATTGTTATCGGCGAACCGGCAACCGTTGGGCATATCATTCGTGAGTCTGTCGACCAAGTGCATCAAGCTCGCCGTGAATCGCAGGATGCCTATTACTATAACTGGCAATTACATATCGATCCGATGCTACAACAGCCGTTTATCCCTACTCATGAAAATATGGCATCTCTCCGGTTATATCCCGATATGCCACGTCATGAATTGGCCAGCAACTTACGATCAGCGTTTTCTGGCATTGTAGCTGGTAATGTCAAAGCCTTTGGTATTCGCGAAGTAGCCAAACATGGGCCCTACATCATCAACGGCGATCCCGACTTGATGCGAGCAATTGATGACTTATTACGTATTTTTGTCCGTGAAAAACGTATGAAACTGGGACAGGACGAAAATGCTTACAAACCCTGTTACAAGCTGCTGGATTAATCCAGCAGCTTAGGCCTCGTCATGCAGATGAAATACTTTATTCATCACCAGCCACTTACCATCAATTTTTAATAAATTGAAAAAATCGGTAAAGCGGTGACCGGTCCAATTATCTGATTCGAGCCTAACGCTGGCTGCTGTGCCAACCACATCAATATGAGTAATCATCGACTTCAACTCTTTGGCCGGTCCATTTTCATCATTCCAGTCATATAAACCCTGAATGGGGCCGGCAAATAAATCCGGACCAACATAACCATAAATGGTCGCATCCTGATGAAACGCCGGTTTCATAAGTTCTCCACGGCCTGCCACAGCACCATCAATATAGTGTTGAATCAATTTGCTGATGGCCTCGTAATCATCGATTGAAATAGCAGTATTCGACATAATTAACTCCGTGTTATTGATCACAGCAGTCAACATAGCATAAACATTTCGGGGATATTTCCCGCTAAATTCAGCTGTCAGGAAATGATTTTCAACTGCTTTACGTAAATCAACTCACAAGCATTGGCACCGGTATCTTCACGGGTGAGCGAGCTGCGCCAACGCCAGCCATCATCAGCATTCACATTTACCAGATAGCCCTGCAGAGTCACTAACTGTCCCGGACGGATCTGCTTGAGTGTCCTGGCGACTTCATCATTCGCCGGAATCAAATGCATATTGGCACTTTGAGTTTCAATGTTCCGACGAGGAATCGGAAATGAATCGACCTGCCAGAAATACCAGCGGCCGGACTGACGAATAGTGATCTGCTTGACGACTTGCGGATCCGCCATTTCTCCCCAGCCCAATACCAAATCGGTGGGTGATAAATCTGCTTCACGCCCCAACCAATAGTCTTCACGTGATAACACTCTAGCTTCCAGTGTAAATTCCGCCACCGGTTGTATCGTATAGTCCTGCAAAGGAATAGGCTGCAAGCCTGACACTTCGGATTGTTGGGGTGCGTTATCTATAACTTGATGAGGAGCAGCATAGTTGATCTCAGCAGTCGAACAATGACGCCAGCCGAAAAAAATAACAACGATAATGAATAGCCAACGCCACATAAGCTGATTAGCTAACCATCAATGCGAAAACGCCTGGCTGCCAGGAATACTAATAACAACACCGGCACGCCCATTAAGGCTGTCAGCAAAAAGAACTGTTCATAGCCAATGCTTTCCACCATCGTCCCGGAATAGCCACCGAGGATTTTCGGCAACAAGGTCATTAATGAACTGAAAATGGCATATTGCACTGCGGTAAACGAGATATTGGTCAGGCTGGATAAAAACGCAATAAATGCTGCACTGGCTATACCGCCGGACAGATTGTCAGCAGAAATAACGATATACAGCATCCAGATATCATTGCCCATTTGGGCCAGTAACATAAACAATAGATTGGTCAACGCCGATAAAACCGCCCCTAAAAATAGGATCCGCATCACTCCGAAACGTAAGGCCAAAATGCCGCCAAGAAAGCCGCCACCAATGGTCATAAATAAACCAAAGGTTTTTACCACCGTGGCAATTTCCGGTTTGGTGAAGCCCATATCCTGATAAAAAATATTTGCCACAACCCCGAGCACAATATCGGAAATCCGATACAAGCCAATCAGTAACAGTAATAACAACGCCATAGACATGCCGTAGCGCTTGAAGAAATCCTGCACCGGCTCAACATAGCTGCGATGCACAATGCTTTTCTGTACCCAGCCCATTAATATCAACACTCTGGCAATAATCACAGCCACAATGATTGCGAGCACTAAGCGTACTAACTCAACACCGACCGCCGACATAGGGCCATTATTAAACACGTTGAGTAACTGCAGTCGAGCCTGACCAGCCCAGTCGCTGGTGAGATAGAAACTGGCAATAAAACCGCTTATCGACAATGCAAACGTCAGCATCAACCCCAGATAATCCCGCTTGCGATCCTCATGAACCTTTTTATTTACTTCAGGTTCAGGGCTTAACAGGGTGGTGACCACACCAATCAGCATCAGTGCCGCCATTATCAAATAGCTTTGTCGCCACGCCAGATAATCATATTCACCCATTTCCGAGCCAAAATAACTGGCCAGCATTAATGCCCCCGCCCCAGCCATCAGCATGCCGATTCGATATCCCGCGATATAACTGGCGGACATTAATGCCTGCAAACGGGTATCAGCAGACTCGATACGATAAGCATCAATCACCACATCCTGCGTAGCGGCTGAAAACCCCAGTAACACAGCCGCGACAGCCATTAAGGTCAGCGAGTGCGTTGCCGGATCGACCATGGCCATCATAACGATGGAAGCGATAATCATCATCTGTGACAGAAATAACCAGCTACGTCGTCGACCTAACAGCCGATGCAAGATCGGTAACGGTAGAATATCTAGCAGTGGAGCCCAGACAAATTTGAAGGAATAACCCAGCGCTGCCCAACTGAAATAAGTAACGGCGCTGCGATCGACGCCAGCTTCACGTAACCATAGGCTGAGTGAGGAAAAAATCAGTAATAATGGCAACCCCGCCGCAATGCCGAGAAACAGCATGGTAATAACTTGGGGGGTAAAAAAAGCCCGCAGACTTTCCTGCCAGGAACGGATACTTGCAATCAAACGTAAGCTCACTGATGAGGTTTAATTCGCTAAAGTAACATTGACGCTTCCTGCAATCCACTCTGAAATGACTGTCGGATCAAGATAGTAATATCTATTGCCACATCCGTATGTGGTTTATGAGAAAATATCGAGAACTCATCAACGCTAATTCTTAATGGCTAAACAACGAAAAATCATTCATGTGGATATGGACGCGTTTTATGCCTCGGTTGAACAACGTGACTTTCCCGAGCTTAAAGGCAAACCGCTGATCGTCGGAGGTCAACCCGATAGCCGTGGCGTGGTTGCCGCGTGCAGCTATGAAGCGCGCAAATTTGGTATTCATTCTGCCATGGCATCATCGCGGGCCTATCGATTGTGTCCAGAAGCCATTTTTGTTCGTCCTCGTTTTGACGCCTATAAAGAAGCATCCAACCAAATCCGTGAAATCTTCTGGCGATATGCCTCGGAAGTCGAACCGCTGTCTCTCGACGAAGCCTATTTGGATGTCACTTACACTGAATCATTTAACGGCTCTGCCACCTTGATTGCCAAAGCCATCAAAAGTGAAATACTCGCAGAAACCGGGCTCACCGCTTCGGCTGGCGTGTCCTACAATAAATTTCTCGCCAAAATTGCCTCCGATATGGATAAACCCGATGGTCTATATCTCATCCGCCCAGAACAGGGCCAGGAATTTGTAAACAAACTACCCATCGGCAAATTTCACGGCATCGGCCCAGCCACCGAAGCCAAAATGAAAAACCTCGGCATTCATACTGGTAATGACTTACGGCAGAAATCTTTAACTGAACTCACCGAACGCTTCGGTAAATCTGGTCAGTATTATTACAACATCGCCCGGGGCATTGATGAACGTCCGGTTCGTAGCTCACGAATCCGTAAATCGCTTGGTAAGGAAACCACCTTTGCTGAAGATATTCTGTCCGTTACTGAGTTGACGAACATCCTGCTCGACCTCGCCGAACAAGTGCTTGAAAGCCTCAACAAACACGATATGCAAGGCAGAACCGTTACAGTGAAAGTGAAATATGCTGACTTTCAGCAGGTTACTAGGGCTCAGACACTCGATCACAGTATTGGCTTTACTGATTTGCAGGAATGGATTCCGAAGTTGTTGGCTCGGACTGAGGCTGGGTATAAACCGATTAGGTTGGTGGGGTTGAGTTTGAGTGGGTTTGATTTGGGGGTTGTTGTTGAGAAGGGGCAGGCGCAGTTGGATTTGCTGTTAAATGATGCCACTCTGAATTTTTCAATTTGAAATTTAAGAGTCGATGTGACGGACAGTTTTTTTATAAGAAGATATCGGGGATGCTTTCATGCTTAAGCTAGAAGATTTGCAAAAAAAACTACATCCCAATTTAGACGAACATACAAAGATTCGTTTTAATCTGGCATTTCGTAGTTTGGAATATCAAGATAGCTATTGCCGATTCCATTATGAACAGTTTCTTAAAGAACTAGATTTCTTTAAAAAGGCAGTCCATGGTGAACTTCACGAAATGGATAACAGTTCGCCTCACTACTACAGATTGGCCTTTGAAGCACATGGATTTGCATTCTTTAGAGCACTTCATTCAATGATTGAATCAATCCCGTACTTGCTGAATATTTTTTTGGATGATTATGAAGATTCTGAAAATAGATATATAAAGTGGCATAGCATTTTGAAATACTGTGAGGACAAAGCCTATTATTTGGGGTCACGTGATTTAATACTCGCTTTGAGAAAATCAACTTCATATAAAGAACTTGAACATCTTGTTAATGTTTCAAAGCATCGCCGAATACCACGCATAGACAGCGGTATTTTTAGTATATCTGCAGGCCCTAGATTTTGTCCTGAGGATTTAGATCAACATTTTAGATCTTATGATATTGAAGTTCTCATGAATACGTTATTTGATGAATTGCATTCAAAAGCGTTGGAAGTGATTAAGAATTTCATGGAGATCGATGATAAAGGCTTATAGGTTGGTTTGAATTACGTAACCCAATAATTAGTACCCTATACTTCATTCTATCGCTGCCGCTGGGCGTTCATTTATTTTGCTTGTCCAAAATAAACGAACCAAACAAAAAGACAGCCCATACTCGCCCTGCGGGTTCCCTGCGCTTCTCAATCTGGTCGGGCATGACGGAAACTCGCTACGCTCAAACAGCCGTCATGCTGATCCGACCAGCTCTGCGATGCTCGGCTTCGCATAAGGGCATCAAGGAAAATGCCTCAAGCGTGGTGCTCGTGGATCCCCCTTTTGTGTTGACGAGTAGCGGCTTTTTGTCAGGATAAGAGACTTACCTGTTTGAGCGAAGCGAGTTTGGTGAGTCTCCCTGACAAAAAACGCAACGCAGTGAAGCCGCAGGCCAACACATGGGGTGCCTTTTCTTTTGGTTCGTTTTCTTTGGGC
>NZ_JBLWYR010000023.1:37496-43200 GCF_048266885.1 Methylophaga sp. | reverse complement strand
TGTGGATAACTGGTAAATGGTGCACCGTTTGGATGATCGGTGGTCAGGAATATACGCCAAGGATCATCGACCATCAGGAAGGTTTCCAGACCTATCATCCATTGCAATGCATTCACATAACTTTGGTCTTTGTATTTGAACGGCACTACACCACAACCGGCTTCACACTCAATGTCCATACATACCCATTTGTTTGGATGTGCATGTGGTGCGCCGGCGAACTGACGCATATTGTCGCCAGAAGCGGTTACTGTCTGTCCGAACAGGATCTGCCCGACATCCACGGTAATATTTTTGTGTTTATTAATCGCCTCAGCAATTTCAGCCGCACCGGAGGAGAATTTGAAATCGCCTTCAGTACCGTAACTGTGAAACTGAATATGTGTCAGATGCATCGGCACGCCTTCAGCGCCCTGAATGGTATCTAGCGTGGTTTGCATATTACCCGGTACACCCAGATTACAACCATGTACATGCAATGGATGTGGCACACCGATTTCCTGCACCGCTCGTGACAATCTATGCAGAATATCGCGTGGCGTGACGCCGTAAAAATCATTTTTTTCGTCTAAATCCAGCTTACGCTGATTGAATTTAAACGCGCTGATACCGCCGGGATTAACCACTTTCAGACCGACTGCCTGAGCATGATTAATGGTCCAGGCGACATAATTATTAATTGCTTCCTGATCGGAATTGGCCGCCATCATCCGCAGTAGAAAATCATCACTGCCGAGCATCACATAACCACCTTTATCGATAATCGGTGTGTCATGCATTTCCATATGAGCTTGACGGGCATTAATCGGTAATACTGCCGGTTCAAAGCCTGCGGTGTAACCCATCTCTGCGTAACGATATCCGGTAGTTAATGTGCTAGGGGCCGCATGACCGGTGCCTGAACGTAATAACTCTGTACGTTCGTAAACAGCTTGGGCATGATCTTCCGGCAGCATAGTGCGGGCAATGTTGACCTTGCCACCGCCGATATGGGTATGCATATCAATGGCGCCTGCCATAATGACTTTGCCACTTACATCGATCTCTTTATCGACTCGTCCATCTGTTGGTTTTTCAACAATACGTCCGTCACGAATATAAATATCCCGTACCACATCATTTTGATCATGTGCCGGGTCAAAAATACGTCCGCCGGTTAGTTTTAAAAGCATCTTTATCTCCGTTTACAGGGCCTGTTCGACCGCACTAAGTACTTCAAACACGCTAGGTAAGCCGCTGTCACGTAATTTTCTAAGCGGTACTGAAACCACACTGTCGGTTCGGAAAGTGCGTCCTTCATGATCAATTCCAGGCACACCCACTGGAATATAAACTTCTGGCTCAGTTTCAAACTGCATGCCACTACGTCCAAGCACAATGGTATTCGCTGATGACTGAGGTGGTGTAACAGTAGTGTTGAAACTGGAAACCCAGATAACGACATCGGTTTCACCTTCAGCAAGAATACGTCGACCATCGTTTAAAAACGGGTCGTAATCTGGAAAACGACGATTAAATGTTGTACGCATCGGATAGCCACTTTGCCAGGAGGCTACCGCATTTACTGTAGTATCGCCCTCTTTACCGCCTAATGGCAGACCATTACTACGTGTTGTTGCATTGATCTCTTTGATCATTTCACAAACGTTTTGAATAGTCGCCTCAGCGTGATCAAAATCTAATTGGCCAGCTGACCAGGTCACCACTGAATATTTAGCTGCATTTAATTTTTCGGCCAAGGCCTGTAATTCACTGACTGCCACGCCAGCAACCGTTTCCGCTTGAATCTGTTTACCTTTCAACAGAGCCCGTAATACAGATACTACTTCCGGTAAATCTGCATTATTACAGGCAATCGTCTGAGCTTTTTTGCCCTTTGGCGAAGTTGAAGCATTACCACTAGGTTTTTTGCCTAGATAAATAACTTCGCGGGACTCGATTTCTTGACCAAACATGCTTTCTTTATTCCACACCATTCGTTCAAAAAAGCGTGGAAATGTCGATTCGACATCAGTACCGACAACCAGTAACACATCAACCCGGTTTCTCACCTCGGTCAAAGTAGTGGTCATATAGCCCGTGTCTTGTAATACCAAGATATTGCGAAATGCTGCCGGAGAATAAAAACTATCTACTGTTGCACCACTTTTATCGGCCAATGCCATGGCTGCACGCGCACCATTTAAGTCAGTCCCTAACCCAGCAATTAACGGCTGTTTACTATTAATCATTAAATCGGCAATGTGTGAAATCGCTTGATCTAGCGTGACTTCTTTACCTTTAATGCGGGGTTGTGTGTCGGTTATCGGTGTTTCAAAACCTGGTCGCGTAACAGCATCGCCATTTTCCAGCACTTTAACGATATTTCCGTTGACCTCTATCGTCAGATCATCGGACGCTATACCACAAAAGGGGCTGGCAACTTCATGCCAAACGGTTGCCGTGCTGTTTTCTGTCATATCGCTGTCCTCGATAGTTCTTATAAAAATAACTGGGGCCTTTATGACCTGCTTCAAGTCCAAGCGGACAATTTAGCGGCAATATTGAAAGCTGTTAACCATGTTTTGCCCGCAATAAAAGTGAATCAATATTGTTGTCACGTAACTGTTTTTGTAAAGCATCGGCTTTATCACGACCTGCTACTGGCCCAACCTGAACACGATGCCATGTATCCGTATTATCAATTGTCACAGTTTGCACTTTTGATTCAATACCTAAAAAGGCTAACTTAGCCCGAAAACCATCTGCATCTTCAAGTTTTTTAAATGACCCGACCTGAATCATATAACTGACTGAATCAACTGGGGGCTCTAAGGCAGCCTGTTTAATTTGCTCCGCAGTTTGATTTACGGATTGCGGAGCTTCTGCCACTTCTTCCGGTGGAGAAGATACTATCGGTTTTTGCGGTTGATTGGCGATAGGTTTGGGTTTTTCTACCACCACTTCGGTTTCAGGCAATAACGTATAAAAATCAAAAGTGGGTTCTACCCCTGATTTTTTTTGCTGCTGTTGGGTGGTTTTAGCCTGTTGTTTATCGGCAGGCACATTTTCTTTTAGATGCAATAAAAACATCACAAAAGCACCAACTGCAAAACTGATTAACATCGGTCCCCAAGGCATACCGCCGCCTTGTTTTGGAGGTTGTTTACGGGTATTTCTTTTTGCTGCCACAAAAACCTCTTACATCGATTGTGGCGCTGAAACGCCCATTAAACCTAGACCGTTTGCGATTACCTGTCTGACTGCGGTAATCAACGTTAAACGTGCTTGAGTAACTTTGTTATCGTCCGTCATAAACTGATGAGCGTTGTAATAAGTATGAAAATCACGCGCTAAATCCATCAAGAAATGCGCTAATAAATGTGGGGTATAGGTAATTGCTGATAGTTCAACCACTTCCGGATAGCGCGACAACATGGTAAATAATGCTTGCTCATGATCTTCTGTTAACACTGACAGATTTTGTAATCCAGTCTGTTCATCCCAATTCAATTGCCTTTCTGCCAATTGACGGAACACACTACACACCCGAGCATGTGCGTATTGCACGTAATATACTGGGTTATCATTACTTTGTGATTTGGCTAACTCCAAATCAAAATCCATATGCTGATCCGCGCCACGCATCACGTAAAAGAAACGGGCAGCGTCTTTTCCTACTTCATCACGCAGTTCACGCAAGGTAACAAACTCACCGCTACGCGTCGACATACCGACTTTTTCTTTACCACGATATAACACCGCAAACTGCACAAGAAGAACGTTTAATTTGCTGACATCTTGATTTAACGCAGACATCGCAGCTTTAACACGTGGAATATAACCGTGATGATCGGCGCCCCAAATATCAATAATTTGCTCAAAACCACGCTGAAATTTATTGAGATGATAGGCAACATCGGAAGCAAAATAGGTTGCTTGGCCATTATCACGCACGACTACGCGATCTTTTTCATCACCAAATTCTGTTGATTTAAACCACCAGGCGCCATCTTGCTGATAAAGCATATTGGCTGCTTTGAGCTGTTCAATCGCTTGTTCAACTACGCCCGATTCAACCAATGACCGCTCAGAAAACCATTTATCGTATTCGGCGCCAAATTCTGCCAAATCATTACGGATGTCATCCAAAATGGCATTCAATCCTAAATCAAATAACTGACGATATAACTCTGCACCGAGTAATTTTTTAGCTTGATTTGTGAGGCCATCAATGTGCAATTCTTTGTCGCCACCTTGTGGTTCGTCAGTCGGTACACCATCAAACACCACAGCAGCAGGATGTAATAACGCTTCGCCATGCTGATTTTTAAGTGTTTCAGCAATATCAAACACATATTCGCCGCGGTAGCCGTTACTCGGAAAAGTAAATTGTTCGCCACATTTTTCCAGATATCTCAACCAGACGCTGGTGGCGAGAATATCCATCTGCCGGCCGGCATCATTAACGTAATATTCACGGTGTACATCAAAACCAACGGCTTTGAGTAAACTGCTGACGACCGAACCATAGGCAGCGCCACGACCATGACCGACATGTAGAGGGCCTGTTGGATTGGCAGAAACAAACTCCACCTGAATTTTATGTCCTTTACCGTAATCACTCAGGCCAAACTGACCTGCAGTTTTCAATACTTCAGCTACCACTTGTTGTCTGGCAGAAGTTGATAAAGTGAAGTTGATAAAGCCTGGGCCGGCAATCTCGACTTTATCCAGCATTTCATGGGTTGGCAGCGCATCAACAATCAGGCTGGCAAGCTGACGAGGATTCATTTTGCTAGGTTTTGCCAATACCATTGCGATATTGCTAGCAAAATCACCATGACTGCGATCTTTGGTTCGTTCCAGCTTAACTTCAATCGATGAAATAGCTTCAGGAAGGCGTTGTTGTGAAATCAGCGAAGCTAATGTGCTGTCGATAATTTTTTTCAATTGGTCTTTCAAGGCAATGAAGTCCAGGTAACAGAAATGTGATGGCGAATTTTAACCGATCAGGCAGACGGATGACACTATCCTGGGGATTAGATTAGTTCCGTCGGATCAATGTCTATCGACCAACGAGCTTTTCGCGCCAGTTTAAGCTTAGTTACTGAATCGATATGTTGATCGATTAATTGATGCAGTGCACCACGATCTGCGGATCGCATCAGCAATTGTGCACGATATCGCCCCGCTCGTTTTTCCATTAATGCTGGCACCGGGCCCAAGATTAAAACGGATGAATTTGATTGATGCAGTAAACCAGAAACTTGTTGTAATAATTCAATGGCCAAATCTTTCTCTTTTGCTTCAGCTCGCCAGACTGCCCAAAACCCATGTGGAGGTAATTCCATCTGGATCCTTTCGGATAATAAATTATCAGCAACGTTTTCATATCCATGTTGCAAAAGGTTTTGCCAGAACGGATGTTCAGGTTGTTCAGTTTGAATCAGTACTTCACCAGCTTTTTTACCGCGGCCAGCTCTGCCAGTAACCTGAGTAATTAATTGTGCAAGACTTTCCGTGGCTCGGAAATCTGCACTAAATAATGCCTGATCAGCATCTACCACCCCAACCAGTGTCACATCATGAAAATCATGGCCTTTAGCTAACATCTGAGTACCCACCAAAATAGCAGCCTGGCCTTGATTAATTTGTTTGACCATATTGGCAAACGAATTAACTCGTTGAGTGCTATCACGATCTATTCGTAAAACAGGTACAT
>NZ_JBLWYR010000023.1:0-37396 GCF_048266885.1 Methylophaga sp. | reverse complement strand
ATTAATTTGTTTGACCATATTGGCAAACGAATTAACTCGTTGAGTGCTATCACGATCTATTCGTAAAACAGGTACATCTTTAAAAATGGCTGTCAGTGCTTGTTCGATTTTTTCAGTACCGACACCGTAACTTTTCAATTCTGTATTGCCACATTCAGGACAAATTTTTGGCAACGTTTGAATCAAGCCACAATGATGGCAAAACAGGCGATTTTGATGTTGATGCACCACCATTTTGGCATCACAACTTCTGCAGTTAGCTTGCCAATGGCATTGATGACACATCAATACTGGGGCAAATCCACGGCGATTGATAAACAATAAAACTTGATGATTTTGTTTAATATGTTTTTCAATCGATTTTATTAAACTAGAACTTAAACCATTATTTTCACTAGCATTTTGTGCCGCTAATAGTGCAACCTTTGGTAAGCTTGCTCCTCCAGCACGTTCGGTTAGTTCTAGCAGTTGATAACGTTGTTGTTTGACTTGATAAAGTGTTTCTAATGAAGGTGTTGCACTGCCAAGCACGATCGGAATATTCAAGCTTTTTGCACGCATCAATGCGACATTTCGAGCGTGATATCGCAGTCCATCCTGTTGTTTATAAGAGCTGTCATGTTCTTCATCGATAATAATCAAACCTGGATTTAACATTGGGGTAAAAACGGCTGAACGAGTACCAATAATAATATCAGCCTTACCGGCTCTAGCCAGTAACCAAGCCTGTTTACGATCATTATCTGAAACGGATGAATTGATAACCACAATGTTGGCATTTAACGAATGTCTGAACCGTTCAACAAACTGTGTGGTTAAGCCTATTTCAGGAATTAACACCAAAACTTGCTGTTGGTTTTCTACGAACTCACGACAAGCTTCAATATAAACCTCTGTTTTACCACTACCTGTAATGCCTTGTAACAAGAAGGTTGTAAACTGTCCTTTGCTACCTAGAATAGCTTCAACTGAATGTTTTTGTTGATTATTTAATAAAACTTGCTGTTGTAACTCTAAACAAGGTACCGGTAAGGCAACCTGTTGTCTGGCAGTAATTACATTTTGTTGCTCCAGAGCTAACAAGCTACTTTTTACGTTGCCTAATTGAACTCGAAGCGCTTTTTCGCTTAGACCTTCAGGATAGTCTTCCAATAAATCCAGGATTTGTTGCTGTTTTTTGCCAGGTTTACTGATTGGTTGTTGTGACAATGACCAGTAAGTTTCTGTTTGCATTTCATCGGCATCACCTAGCCGTAAACGTTTGGGTAAAGCAGCTTGAAAGCATTCGCCAATTGGATGATGGTAATAACGGCTTACCCATTGCACTAGCTGCATTATTTCATTGGGCAGAAATGCCTGTTTGTCTATTTGCTGATCAATTTTTTTTAATTTATCAACGGCCTTTTCAGCTATCGGTTTTATAGAAATGACAATTCCGATCAATTGTCGACTGCCAAAGGATACGGAAGCACGCATACCGATTTGCCAGTTATTGGCAGGATCATCACTCAGATAATCAAACGTCTGGCGTAAGGGACAGGATAAGGCGATTTCGACGATGCAGCTCATTAAACAATACTAAATAGAATAAAAGAGATCTTTTTAATGATGTTAATGCTTTAGTCCTGTGTATAGCTGTACTAATCCTAAAAAGCCTTTTTATTCAGCAGTTTAATAAATGATCTAATTGTGCATAACTTTACTGTTGCGGGATCGATCTCTTGTGGATAACTACGTGACTTATCCACAGGTAATTTTATCCACAGCTTATGATCGGTTTTATAAGCAAACCATACCGTAGTTATTAAGCTTGTTTAATCAGGTTGTCAATGGGGTGATCAGGTTGGCTGGTTTCAAAAAAAGTAGTGGCTTTTACCGCTTGCTGACAGAGTCGTCTGAGTTGAGAAATGGCCTCTAATTCTTTATCCATACGGGCTATTGATAGCCTCCCTTCAGCACCACGACGTAGCAATAATGACTTTAAAGACAGGTAAGTTTTTTCTAGAGTATTGAGTTGATTTATCAAGTTTGGACTGTGCTTATCTAATACAGCGATATCAAGCAGCATTAAACAATCCACATTAAAATGGGCCAACTGTTGCTGTAATTCAGCTTCAATTGGTTGATTGGATAAGGCACGATTTTCAGCGATACCCACCGTCAAAGAGGAAATAGCATCACAATATTGCGATACCCGTATCAAATCAGCTGTTTTTTCAGCTATCTGTTCATTGATGTGTTGTTGGTAAAGTTGATGACTGAACTCACCAATTTTTAAAACATTTTGTTCAGTGTAACCATGTTGCTGTTTAAGCCAACTGACTGGACGGTTCTTATGAATGCAGTGAGTCGCCATTTTAATGACATGTTGGTTAAGACGTATTAACTCAAGTCGGATTGAAGTGATTGCTAAGTTCGGAATTTTTAACGTGGTTTTATCCAGATATTTTGGTTCGGCAATAGTTTCATCTATCGTTGAGAATTTGGTTTTTAACCAGTTTTCCAATGGATCGGCAAGTTTCCAGACCAGAGCAACACCTAATAGATTAAACACGGTATGGAATAAAACCAGCGTAGTGGTAAATTGCACATCATTAACCACTAATTGTTGAAACCAGTGGATAAGCCAGATTAATGGAACCAGCAGAATAAGACTGACGATAGCGGTTAACAGGTTAAAAATCACGTGACTGGCAACAATACGTTTTGCCACCGGCTGACTACCAATAACTGAAAATATAGAGGTTGTAGTGGATCCAAGATTACTGCCAATGACAATGGCAGCGGCCGGCAATAAACCAATTATTCCGCCAGCGAGCGAGGTTAATGCAAGTGTTAAGGTGAGACTGGAAGATTGCAGCAATGTCGTCAGGATCAATCCCGCCAGAGCAAACATCACAATATCGACCGCCAATAAACCACTTGAAAAGTGCAAATCAAACAAGCTATCAGCACCACTGAAAGTGGTTTTTAAAGCAGCTATTCCCAAAAAAAGCAGGCCAAAACCAGTTAAAGCTAAGCCGATATTGGCATAACCACGATTACTGCCCAATAAGCGCATCGCCATACCGATACCAATTAACGGTAAGGTAAATTTCTCAATATTTAGGTTGAAGCCCACCAAGACAACTAACCAACCCGTAACCGTGGTACCAACATTACTACCAAACACAATCCACATGGCTCTACGCAGACTGATAATGCCGGCATTAGCAAAACCAATTGTTGCCAGGGTGACGGCACCGGAATGTTGAATAATGGCGGTGAGCAGAAAACCAGCACTGAGACCGCGTAGACGGCTGTTGGTCCAATTTTGCAGGATTTGGTTGAGCTTGTCCCCGGCAATTTGTTTGAGTCCAT
This sequence comes from Methylophaga sp., assembly GCF_048266885.1. Taxonomy (GTDB): domain Bacteria; phylum Pseudomonadota; class Gammaproteobacteria; order Nitrosococcales; family Methylophagaceae; genus Methylophaga. The sequence goes on along the minus strand of NZ_JBLWYR010000023.1, from coordinate 34,036 downwards.
CAGACATCAACCACATTCCCAACATAAACAAACCCAAGCCACCTATTAACGATCCCAGCATATTCAACATGCAACACCCATCAATTTGAGTTAAACGGTTGAATTGATAATACCGGATAAAAATTAAGCGATGCTATGCTATGTAAAGTAAATCAATGAGGTGAGTAATGAAAACGGCGTTTGTAGTGGCAATGGATGAACAGGGATTAATTGGACGTGATAATGATCTGCCATGGCGACTATCAGCAGATCTTCAATATTTTCGCAGGATCACCATGGGTAAACCGATTTTAATGGGCCGTAAAACCCATGAATCGATTGGCAGAGCCTTACCTGGTCGGCAAAATATTGTGGTGAGTTCGTTAGCTGATTATCAGGCTGAAGGATGTGATATTGTTAATTCGATTGAAGCCGCATTAAAACTTGCCGAAGATGGCGATGAAATAATGGTGATAGGTGGTTCGTCATTGTTTGAACAGATGTTTGATATTGTCGATAAGCTTTATCTCACACGAGTTCATGCTGAATTAGAAGGTGATACCTGGTTCCCGGAATGGGATAAAACGCAGTGGCAATTAATCAGCCAGGAATCGCACCCGGCCGATGAGAAAAATGACTATGCCTATAGTTTTGAGGTTTACCAACGCGCCTAATTGGATGGCGACATTAATTGTATAGCGGTATGCAGATGTTCAGCCGTTTCGTGGCCCAAATCGGTCAAATACCCCCCGTCTGGTTGGCTTATCAAGCCGTTATCAAATAATTGCTGTGCCGCTTCAACCAGACCTTCACGCGCAGTTGAATGGTGAATTTTTATACCTTGCAGTGTATTGCTGGGATCGAATTGTAATAACACTTCGATCTGGTCAATTTTTTCTTGTTGCATGTTCGGCTCCATTACCAATATAAATTTCAGTCTACGCCTAAATTACTCAGTGGTGGATGATTTAACAAGTTAATAAATTGTTCTGCTGGAACCGGTCTGCTGAACAAGTAGCCTTGCATAAAATCACAACCTTTGTTTTTTAAAGACTGCAGATGCTCTGGTGTTTCTACCCCCTCTGCTAGCGTCTTCAGACCAAGTGAGCGAGCTAAAGTGATAACAGCATCTACGATAGCTTCATCATCGTCATCAACCAACATATCAAACACAAAACTTTGATCAATTTTGAGTTTATTAATAGGAAATTTTTTCAAATAATTTAATGAAGAATAGCCGGTACCAAAATCATCCAATGATAGGCGAATTCCGGCATCAGCTAACGATTTGAGTTGTTTTATAGTCAAATCAATATTGATCATGGCGACAGATTCGGTAATTTCCAGTTCAAGATTATTTGCCGCTAACTTATGTTCCTGGAGAATGGCATTAATCATATTCACCAATAAGGGATTATTAAATTGTACTGCAGAGAGATTTATAGCAATTAATAAATCTGTATGACCTTGATTAATCCATTGTTTGCATTGAGCGATTGCGGTGTGCAATATCCATTGCCCTATCGGATTAATCATCCCAGTCTCTTCGGCGATGGGAATAAATTCCAGAGGTGAAATCATTCCAAAATCCGGATGATTCCAACGCAGTAAAGCTTCTGCTCCGGTGATTTTATTCAGCTGAATATCGACTAAGGGTTGATACACCAACGACAGTTCATTGCGAGCCAGAGCAAATCGCAGAGCATGTTCTAACTCCAATTTATGCACAATTTGTGAATGCATTTCTGCAGTGAAAAATTGATATTGATTGCGTCCGGCCTGTTTTGCCCTATACATCGCTGTATCAGCATGTTTATTGAGGCTTTCCGCATCTTTGCCATTGTCTGGATAAATACTGATTCCTATCGATACAGTAACGAATAATTGGTTACCTTCGATCTCAAAGTGAGAGGTAATATTCTCAACTAATTTTTGGGCTACATGCCCGGCTCCATCTGCATCGGTATCCGGTAGTAAAATAATAAATTCATCCCCACCCGTTCGACAGACGGTATCTTCTTCGCGCACATGATTAGTCAGTCTTTCGGCAACTTTAATCAGCAGTTTATCGCCTATCGCATGACCGAGACTGTCATTGATGAATTTAAAACGATCCAGATCGAGGTAAAGTAAGGCGAGTTTTTGGTTATGCCGCTCGGCTGAAATTAGCGCTTGGTGAATACGATCTTTGAGTAAAGCGCGATTAGGCAAACTGGTTAAGACATCGTGATGCGCCAAGAAGTTAATTTGCCGCTCTGCTTCACGGTATTTGCTGATATCCGACATGATGGCAACATAATTTTGCAATTGTTGTTGTGCATTTTCGACACGTCTAATGGATAACCATTGCGGATAGATTTCGCTATTTTTTCGGCGATTTTGTACTTCACCAGACCAATAACCTTGTTGTTCTAGTTGATTCCACATTTGTTCATAAAAGTATTTATCGTGATTTCCAGAGCTGAGAATAGATGGATTTTTACCCAAGACATCTTCCAGAGAATATCCCGTCATAACAGTAAAAGCCGGATTCACTGTGACAATAAGATTGTGTTGATTGGTAATGATGATGCCTTCATTACTGTTTTCAAAAACCAAACTGGCGAGGCGTAATTCTTTTTCAGCCTCATATTGCCGGCTGATGTCACGACTAATACCGAGTACTCCGATGGTTTCGTTGGTTTCGTTTTTAAGCGGGGTTTTCAGGGTTTCGAATATTACAGACTTTCCATCAGCTCCATTTTTACTTTCTTCATAAAATTGGCTGCTACCGTGCTGTAGTGTCAGTTGATCACTATGTCGATAATGACGAGCTTCTTGTTCCGGATAAAAGTCAAAATCTGTTTTACCAATAATGTCAGACTCATTGGCTGCTAGAAAACGCATTACAGCTTGGTTGCAACGGATATATCTTCCCTGGGCATCCTTACAAAAAATCAAATCTGGTGAAGAGTCAATGATACTCCTTAACAAAGCGCGTTCTTGGTTAAGATGTTTTTGTGACTGATTGCGTTCCGAGATATCTTCAATAATGGCAATGAATACCAACGATTCACCATAATGTGCCGTCTGCAAATCCACATGAACATCGTAGCGGCTTCCATCTTTACGACAATGATTGGTTTCGAAAATAAGCCGCTGACTTTCACCATTTAGAAGCGGCGAAATTAACGCTTTAAAGGTGGCTAGGTTGTAGTCCTTTTTCAGATCAACCGGCGTCATTTCACTTAACTCTTCGGTACTAAACCCAAGATTGGTTTTGGCGCCATGATTTACTTGAATAAATTTAAAGGTATGGGCATCAAATATATAAATCTCATTTAAAGAGCGTTCAAGAATTTCACCAAATAACGCATTTTGTTCAGCAGTGTGTTTTTGTTCACTGATATCCAGCACTACTCCAACAATTTGCACTTTTTGCGTATATTCGTCTTTTACAGCAGAGAGGTGATCTTCAACAGTAACGTAATGACCGTCACGGTGACGAAACCGAAATTGATTCGTTACGGGTTTATCGGTTTGTAAAACAGCCAGTAAAGTGCGTTTCACTTTATTAAGATCATCCGGGTGGATGGATTGCTGCCAAGCCTGTGGCTGATCTAGCCAGTATTCAGCAGGATAGCCGGAATAATTGATAACGGATTCACTGATATAACTCAGGATGAATTCTGGTGAAGCAGCAAGCTTGAATTCCAGGATATAAGTCACAGAAGGGCTTATGGTCAGCAGGTTGTTAAGAAAGTCGACAGATTGACGTAATTCTTGGCGTAACTGGTATTGATTGGTGACATTAGTAAAAACCAGAATCACACCGAGAATTTCGCTCTGTCGAACATGATCCACCCGAATAGGCGCTGCACTATCCGATATGTGATAACGCGCGCCATTACGAGCTCTTAGAACGGTGTGGTTAGCTAACTCGACCACCTCGCCTTTTTGAATAACAAGATCTACCGGGTTTGTCATCTTCTCACCGGTTTCAGCTTGATAAATATCGAATACCTCGGGCAGCGGCTGTCCGAGAGCATCTTCCTCTTGCCAAGCAGTGAGTTCACTGGCAACACTATTCATTCGTGTGATATTGCCCTTTGCATCAGTGACAATAACGGCATCACCAATGGATTCCAGTGTAATTCGTAAACGTTGTTCGTTTTCGGTCAAAATGCTGATATGCGATTGCAATTGGCTGGCAGCGTCGACTAATGTCTGGCCTATTTGAGCCTGCTTGGTATTACCTTTTAAAGGATTGATTAACCCAAAATGCTGATTCTGAATTTGTTCCGTTAGTTTTTGTAAAGCATCTAATGGAACTAATACCATTTTCCGAATTAGAGCGATTAAAAGAAAATTGGCCAATATGATCATTAATAACAATGGAATAATGGCGTCTAGAGTGTCGGTTTTTGCTTTTTTCAGTTTATTTTTTATGGAATTCTGTAATACCAAGACCCTGCCTTGATTCGCTTCAAGCAAAGGTAATATCAAGGTCAGCAGACCATCTTGATCGTGGCCGTATTCGAAGATTTTTTGAGTTGAACGAGCAAGCTCAATGTATTGGATAAGTTCCTCATCAAGGACCCTTTCAGCAGGTTGGTTTTGCCAGATAAAATAAGTAGACGATTCAATTAGATTATTGTTGTCCAGCAGTAAAGCCAGCTGGGCATCAGCTCTTAACGTAAATCTAGCAACACTACTTCTTGCCTGCTGTGAGTCATTATTAGCAATAGCATATTCAACACTGTGTCCAAGTTGTAATGCTGTTTCTTGCAGTTGTGTTTTGGAGGCTTCTTTTATATCAAAAAGACGATGCTGGTATTCATTAACGGAATAAAACACCAACAAACAAATAAATAATAAAGTAACAGCTAGAGGAAGCCATAGGGTAAGTCGATAAGTTTGAATGGGATGCATTATTAATTCATGTTCCCATTTAGTAATAGTTGTTGACTATCAATGGTTTTTTGTAACAACCCTACCTCAATCATAAGTTTATTCATCGACTCAATAATGGTTTCCAACTGATGATCAAACATATGCTGTTGCTGTTCGGGATCAGGTAATATTAAATTCTGGTAGAAATATTCTAGCTCTTGAGTAGAGACGCCTAAACGTGGGGCGATCCGAGTTAAGGCATCTTGCGGATTTTTTGCCATATATTCCCGAGCTTTCCAATAACCATCCAAAAGCTGCTGAATGCTCTTTTGTTGGAGCTTTAAGCTGCTAGCACGTGTTATCAATACATCAATGATCGCTTCGGGCAATTGGCGACTGTTAAGCAGATTAACGTAACCTTGTTGCTCAAGTTTATAAGCAACAGGATCAAAGCTTATAACCGCATCTACCTGATGATCGTTGAGTAAAAAAACGTGTTGATTCACGGTGGAGGGGATAATGGTTATGTCACTGCTATTGAGTCTGGCCAGCTGTAGAACTTGTGCCAACATATAACTGCCAACGCCGCTCTTTTCTACCGCAATTCGTTTGTCTTTAAGGTTAGCAAGCGAGCTAATGGATGGATCAACCATCAGTTTGTCTGCACCATTTGAAATATTGAAAACCAGGATTATTTTGAGATCAGATTGGGTTTCAGCTAACCGTAATGCTCCATCGAGGGTGGTGGATATAGCATCCAACTGACCCTGACGAAAGGCATGTATTGTTTCTGTACTAGACGCTAACTCTTTAAGTTCGATTTGAGTGTGATGGTAATAATTTAGATCACGTGCTAAATAAAGTATTTCATAGCCTGCCCATGGGATGGTGCCGACTCGCAACGGTTTTTCTGTATGCGAATCACAAGCTAGCAAGCTGGCAACCAAAACCAACAAATATAAAATCCGTTTAGCCAGACGCATGACCAACTCCCCTTAGTATGGGTCAACTTAACGATAGCATAAAAACAATCGTGAAATAGTATTTGCTAATATTGCTTAAAAATGAGAGAAAAACCATGGTTTTTCAAACACCTGCGTTTACAATTAAGCAATGATGGGAGTAAGCTATATTTGTGAATTAATTCAGGAGCAGCAAAATGGAAATTCCAGGTATTGCCCCTTTTAGTGGACAACCCACTTTAACTAACCCACTCTCTGCTGAAAATCAGTTGGTGGGACGTCAAACAACGGTACAACAGAACAGTGAAACCGCATCGACTACGGTGGCTCAGGAACAAGAGCCGACCAGTTTGCAGACAACTGCCGTGGTGAACGAAGCGACACAAAATGAAGCAACAGGGTTTGATACAGAAAATCCGGGTGGCACCATAGACATTACCGTTTGAGGTTTTAGATGGCCGAACCAAAAATCACACAAGATGTACTCTATCAACTGTTACGTGATGGAAAAATTGAAGAGTTTAATAACCGGATCGCTAAAGGTGAGACGGTTGATTTAACCAGCTGTGATTTTCGACATCTAAATTTGCAGGGATTACTTACCAGCGGGTTGGATTTTAGTAATAGTTATTTTCGCCAAGCCGATTTGCGTGGAATTGATTTCAGCCAATGTATCAGTCTTCGTGGAGCCAGTATTCATGGGGCAAAAATCTCCGGGGTTTATTTTCCGACGCCATTAACGGCTGAAGAAATCACGCTGTCATTGCAGCATGGAACCCGAATGCGTTACAGAGACTAGGGCTTGTTTATCTTTCATATACACCACTGCTGAGGCTATTTTTGTGTCCGACAAGGCGGAAAGCACGCAGTGTAGCTTCCTACATAAGTGATTTACAACGCAGGCGGCCGCAAAAATAGCCCCAGCCCTTCGGGTTGTGACTGAAAAAGCGCCACTCTGCGTTACTCGTCGCTTATTTAGAATAACTAAAAGGCGCTCCTTGTGCCTTGATTGACGCTTTTTCAGCTCACAACAGAGGCGGAGATGAAAGATAAACATGCCCTAATCTGTAATTTCGGCTTTCTCGCGGTTTTTGGGGATAAACCGCGAAACCAGTAATCCGAGTTCAAATAACAACCAGATAGGTACAGCTAATAAGGTCTGTGAAATCACATCTGGCGGGGTAAGCAGCATTCCTATAACAAAAGCGCCGACGATTACGTAAGGACGTTTTTGAGAAAGACTTTCTCGAGTTGAAATCCCCGTCCAGATAAGTAAAAGCGTAGCTATGGGTACTTCAAATGCCAAGCCAAAGGCAAAGAATAACTTCAAAACAAAATCCAGATAACTACTGATATCCGTCATTACCGCGACACCCTCGGGTGCAGCCTGGGTCAGGAAACCAAAGATCAACGGGAAAACTATAAAGTACGCGAAGACGATTCCAAGAATAAACAATACTGTACTGGCAAACATCAAGGGAAAAACAAGCCGCCTTTCATGTTGATATAGACCTGGCGCAATAAACGCCCACAACTGATATAGCAGTACGGGCATGGCCAACATAATCGACGCCGTTAACGTCAATTTAAATGGCGTTAGAAAAGGTGATGCCACTTCTGTGGCAATCATTGAGCTGGTTTCGGGCAGATGCTCCATTAAAGGAGCAGATAAAATTAAATACAATTCATTGGCAAAAGGTAACAGACAAACCGCAATGATTAATATCGCCAGAATACCTCTAAGCAATCTATCTCGAAGCTCAACTAAATGCGAAATTAGTGGTTGTTGCTCACTATTTTCCATCATCGGCCTGCTTTTTATCTAGGGAATCGTCAATAGGTTTGTCAGTGTTTGATTTCGGTTTTGTCGGTTCATCAAGATCAATGATTTCATTCAAATCAGGTAAATCATCTGGTTTTTTAAAAGCTTGTTTAATTTCTTCCGCACGAAGCTCTTTTGCAATATCGTTTTTGACTGCTTGTAATGAGGCATTGGCACGACCAATCCATAAGCCACAGACTCGAACCACTTTGGGCAGTTTTTCCGGGCCGACTACAATTAATGCCACAACGGCGATTAATAACAGTTCCCAAAATCCGATATCAAACACGTTGGTTAGCGTTTAGTCGAGTCGTGTTCTTCATGTTGCTGTTTGTGCTGCTCGGTTTCACTGTCATGTTTGAGATTACCGGCCTCATCTTTTTTCTCATCTTCGCCTTCACGAACCGAGGATTTAAAGCTTCGAATGGCACTGCCTAAATCGCCGCCCAAAGAGCGCAATTTTTTAGTGCCAAAAAGTAAAATGACAATGACCAAGACGATCAATAATTGCCAAACACTGATTCCACCAAATCCCATGATGCGCTCCTAATGAAAGCCTGGCAGGTTGTTACCGCCCAGCAAATGAATATGTAAATGATCGACTTCCTGACCACCACCGGGACCGGTGTTAATAATGGTACGGAAGCCCGTATCTAAACCTTGTGATTGTGCCAGCTCTGGCAGCTTGAGAAACATGTGAGCAATCAATGTTTGATGACTCTGATCCAGGTGATCCAGTCGTGCAATATGTAGTTTTGGAATGACTAGTAGATGCACAGCTGCTTTCGGATTGATATCTTTGAATACATAAATTAAATCGTCCTCGAAAACCTTTGAGGAAGGGATATCACCGGCAATAATTTTACAGAAAATACAGTCGGTCATTTTTTACTCCTACTGGCCTTTTCGTCGTGCCCTGATAAACCAAATCGCCGATCTAACTCGGTTAAAACGCTATCTATATCAATATCATTATGTGCCAGCAAAACCATGGAATGAAACCAAAGATCAGCGGTTTCGTAAACGATTTGATCTTTATCCCCTGCTTTTCCAGCGATAACAGTTTCCGTGGCTTCTTCGCCCAATTTTTTGAGGATTTTATCGGTACCAGCAGCATAAAGACTGGCGACATATGAACTTTCTGCATCAGCATTTTTGCGCTCATTTAGCACAATCATCAGTCTCTGCAATGTATCACGCATCAATAAATCTCATCTGGGTTTTTTAGTACCGGTTCAGTGGTTTGCCATTCACCATTTTGCAGTTCGAGGAAAAAACAATGATGACGACCAGTATGACAAGCAATGCCGCCTACCTGTTCAACTTCAAGCAAAATAGCATCCTGATCACAATCGATGCGTATCGATTTAATGATCTGGTGATGGCCGGACTGTTCGCCTTTATGCCACAATTTTTGGCGTGAACGTGACCAATAAACTGCATGGCCAGTATCAGCGGTGAGCTGTAAAGATTCCCGATTCATCCAGGCCAAAGTAAGTACTTGCTTGGTTGAAAACTCTTGAGTGATAACAGGGACTAAACCGTCGCCACCCCAATTAACGTGATCTAACCATGCACTCATAAGCGCACCTCAATACCTTGTTGCGCCATTTGTTGCTTAGCCTCACCCACGGTATGTTCTCCGAAATGAAAAATGCTTGCCGCTAATACGGCATCGGCATGACCCAATTTGATACCGTCAGTCAGATCCTGCAGCTTCCCTACCCCCCCTGAAGCAATAACGGGAACAACCACCGCATCGCTGACAGCTCTGGTGAGCTCTAAATCAAAACCGGATTTGGTGCCATCTCGATCCATACTGGTTAACAGGATCTCACCGGCACCCAATTCAACCATCTTTTTTGCCCATTCGACGGCATCAATACCGGTTGGCTGACGCCCGCCATGAGTAAAAATTTCCCATCTTGGTGTTTCTCCATCAGCAGAAACACGTTTCGCATCAATAGCGACCACAATACATTGAGAACCAAACTTCTCAGCGGCTTCACGCACAAAATCCGGGTTTTTAACGGCTGCGGAATTAATACCAACTTTATCGGCGCCTGCGTTCAACATACGACGGATATCGGCAACAGTACGGATACCTCCACCGACAGTGAGTGGAATAAATACCTGGCTGGCAACTGCTTTAACCACATCTTCCATGGTGTCACGATTGTGATGTGTGGCTGTGATATCTAGAAAGGTCAGTTCATCCGCACCTTGTTCATCATAACGTTTGGCAACTTCAACCGGATCGCCAGCATCACGAATGTCGACAAACTGCACGCCTTTTACAACACGACCTGCATCAACATCTAGACAGGGAATAATGCGTTTTGCCAGAGCCATATTAGTTAGAATTGCAGAGGTGGATTTAAACGATCAGCCAATGACTGACCTTCAGCCAGATCAATGGTGCCCTCGTATATAGCACGACCAATAATGGCGCCCATCACACCTTCAGACTCATAATGGCAAAGCGCTTTAATATCGTCATAGTTGGTGACGCCACCAGATGCTATAACAGGTATATTAATCGCTCGCGCCAAATCACGAGTGGATTGCAAATTCACTCCCTGCATCATTCCGTCACGGCTAATATCGGTATAAATAATTGCTTCAACACCATCTTGCTCAAATTGTTTAGCGATATCAATGACGTCGTGGTTCGATAATTTTGACCAACCATCAATGGCAACTTTGCCATCTTTAGCATCAAGTCCGACGATAATATGTCCCGGAAATTCAGCACAAACGTCGCCAACAAAATGCGGGGCATTAATGGCTTTAGTGCCGATAATCACATAACGTACGCCAGCATCAAGATAGGTTTGAATGGTGTCTTCATCGCGAATTCCACCACCGACTTGTACATCAAGATCCGGAAAAGCGGCACAAATTCGATGAATAACGTCAGCGTTAACTGGGTTGCCAGCAAATGCACCATCCAGATCCACCATGTGCAGACGTTTGGCGCCAGCTTCTACCCATTTGGTCGCTACTGCCAGCGGATCTTCTGAAAATACCGTGTTATCTTCCATGCGTCCCTGACGCAATCGAACGCAGTGACCCTCTTTAAGATCAATGGCAGGGATTAATAACATAACGCTTTCTCCATCAAACAAATTGTTAGGACTGACCGTCCCAGTTAATAAAATTTTTCAATAACTGTAAGCCAGCATGTTGGCTCTTTTCCGGGTGAAACTGTACAGCAAACAAATTTTCTTGTGCCAATGCAGCAGCAAAAGGTAATGCATAATCACTACGACCAGAAATTTTACTTTCATCTGTAGGTTTAACATAAAAACTGTGCACGAAATAAAAACGAGTATCTTGTTCAATATCCTGCCATAAAGGGTGTTCATAAGTCTGATGAACTTCATTCCAACCCATATGTGGCACTTTTAGTCCCTGCTCGACCGCTTTGTCAAAATACACCACATCACCACTGATAATATTTAATCCATCAGAGCCTTGGTTTTCTTGACTGTGGGTTAATAAAGCTTGCATGCCCAAACAAATGCCGAGAAAAGGCTTCTGTTTAGCCATTTCAATGATGATTTGGTCGAGTTCAAGTCTTTTGAGTTCCGCCATGCAATCACGAATTGCACCTACACCAGGAAAGACAATGTGATCAGCTGTGCGGATTTCTGCCGGATCGGCGGTAATAATAATTTGGGTATGGTTATCAGCCACGGCTTCCAGAGCTTTGGAGACTGAGCGTAAATTACCCATGCCGTAATCAATAACTGCAACGCAACGCATAAAACAAAGACCTGAGCTAGAAAAGTAGAGTTATAAAATCGTTAACCGATTATAAAGCGCCCTTGGTGGAAGGCAGTTGCTGTAATGCACGCTCATCCAAAGTGACGGCCATTCGTAATGCCCGGCCAAACGCTTTAAAAATGGTTTCAGCAATATGATGTGCATTACGACCTTTAAGATTATCAATATGCAACGTAATACCCGCATGATTGACTAAACCCTGAAAGAATTCATAGAACAAATCTACATCAAATTCACCAATTTTATCGCGGCTAAAAGTCACGTCAAACTCAAAGCCCGGACGTCCCGATAAGTCCAACACAACACGAGACAAAGCCTCATCCAGCGGCACATATGAATGACCATAACGGATAACGCCTTTCTTGTCGCCAAGTGCCTGCTTTAATGCCTGACCGATGGTGATGCCGACATCTTCAACAGTGTGATGTGCATCAATATGCAGATCACCATTTGCTTTGATTTTTAGATCAAATAAGCCGTGTCGGGCAATTTGTTCCATCATGTGATCAAGGAATGGCACACCGGTTTCGGATTGAAATTTTCCGCTGCCATCCAGATTGATGGAAACTTCAATTTGTGTTTCGAGCGTGTTACGCGCAACAGTGGCGCTACGAGCGGTCATTTGCTTTCCTGAAAACTGAAATAAAAACAAATAATAACTGTTTCAGTGCAGGGTTTGAAGCGTTATCATGGTCCGTGACTTTTTTATGGATAATAAAATGACGCAAGCTCGGATGATAACCCCTCTGTTTGAGGACCTTGCCAAGGTAGAACACCATCATCAGTTAGCCTGTCAGTCATGTGCTCTATACCGGCTATGCCTGCCTTTAGGTCTGCACCGCGATGACTTGTCTAAACTGGATGAAATCATCAAACGTAGTGCCGGCTTTAAACGCCATCAAATTTTGTTTGAACCCTCTTCAACATTTAAAACCATTTTTGTAGTTCGCTCTGGTTCGTTCAAAACCACCATTTCTGCGGCTGACGGACGTGAACAGGTCACCAGTTTTTATTTTCCTGGTGAATTTATTGGGATGGATGCTATTTATCAGCAACGTTATTTATCTACTGCTCGTGCTTTGGAAGCTAGTAGTGTTTGTGAATTACCTTATGAACGATTGCAGGAGTTCAGTGCAACTATTCCGGAGTTACAAAACCAGTTAATGGCACGTTTAAGTAAGGAGTTATCCTCAGATAAAAACTTATTACTATCTTTGGGTAAAAAAACCGCTCAGGAAAAGTTGATTAGTTTTTTATTGTCACTTTCGCAACGATTCACTGAGCGGGGTTATTCGTCGATGTCATTTCAATTGACAATGTCGCGAGGTGATATTGCCAATCATCTGGGCTTGGCGATTGAAACGGTTAGTCGTTTATTTACTCAATTACAAGAACAGCAGTTACTTACAACGCAAGGTAAAGAAGTCACCATTTTGGATCTGCCGACATTAAAACAACGTTGTGGATAACGTCTAAACCTTAACCCTCTTTTTATTGACCTGGATCAATGTCGAAATCCAGGTACTCCGTATGATCTGAAGCTGTGTACCACAACAGATCATTATTCGGAGTCGTCCCATGAAAAAAATTCCCCTGATTTCCTCAATCGTGTTGGCCGCAGGTCTGGTCAGTCCTATTACTTCTGTCATGGCTTATGAGGCAGGTGACTGGTTAATCCGGGGACGTGTTATCAATGTTAACCCGAATGATAGCAGTGGCACGCTATCAATAGGTGGAGTAGACCAAGGCACCAAAGGTGTAAAAGTCGACAGTGATACCGTTCCTGAATTGGACATTACCTATATGATCAACCGAAACTGGGGGGTAGAGTTGATTTTGGGTTATTCAGAACATACCGTAACTGGCGAAAAAGCCTGGGCCAGTTTAGGCGATGTTATTGATACCAAAGTATTACCGCCAACCTTAACATTGCAGTATCACTTTCTGCCGGATTCCAATATTCGTCCGTATGTTGGTGCTGGGGTGAACTACACCTATTTCTTTGATGAAGAAGTACCTAGCAGTTCAGCCATTAGTAGCTCAGGCGACAAAGTGAAATTAGATAATTCATGGGGCTGGGCCGCTCAAGTCGGCGTGGATATTGCGATTAATCAGGATTGGTTTATCAATATGGATGTGAAATATCTGGATATTGATACCACGGCCAGCTTTAAAAACATTGCCGTAGGCACGGCCAAAATCGACGCCGACATTGATCCATTTGTATATGGTATCGGTATCGGCAGACGTTTCTAAGTCCCTCTTTAAGTAACCTGCCCTGCTTGAAAGCCCTCCTGATGGAGGGCTTTTTTATGCTTGAGAGTGTGGTTTGACCAGGGTTTTTAAGCGGACACCACAAAGGGTTAATACGGCAAAATAAACTATTACAGATAGACCAATAAGCCCCATTAAAATAGTAAATCGATGCCACCCACTCCAGCTAATCCACTCGCTGATCAATGGTGTTAGCCATACTAATAACAGTGCTAATACAACATTGGCGATCAGCATACGGACAAAAAATATACCCCAGCCAGAGATTGGCTGGTATACCGCTTTTTTGCGTAAGGTGTAATAAAGCAGTCCCGCATTAAGCATTGCCGATAAGGCTGTGGCTAGCGCCAGACCAACATGTGCCAAATAAATCATCAAGACAATATTCAGTCCCATATTGGTGATCATCGCAATAATGCCGATCTTGACCGGAGTTTTGGTGTCCTGGCGGGCGTAAAAGCCTGGCGCGAGCACTTTGATGAATATAAATGGCAATAGACCCAACCCATAGGCCATTAAGCTTAAAGACGCTTGATGAGCGTCATAAGGCGTGAATTCGCCATATTGAAACAAAGTTACTAACAATGGTTCTGCCAGAATAATTAAACCGATTGCTGCCGGTGTGCCGATTAAAAATACCCACCGTAAAGCCCAATCAATAGTATGCGAAAACTCCTGCATCGAAGCGGTGGCATGCTTTTTTGAAAGGTTGGGTAATATCACAGTGGCCAGAGCTATCCCCAAGATACCCAACGGAAATTCGACCAAACGATCAGAATAATAGAGCCAGGAAATACTACCGGTGATGAGAAACGAAGCCAGTACGGTATCGAGTAACAAATTAATTTGTGAAACCGATACTCCAAACATAGCCGGAATCATCAGTCGTAAGATTTTTTGTACGCCCTCATCTTTCCACCCCCAGCGTGGTTTTGGCAAACTGCCGATCTTTATTAAAAACGGCATTTGAAACAATAATTGCACTACCCCACCGATAAACACACCCCACGCCAAGGCCTTTACCGGTTCATCTAAATGGGGTGCCAACCATAACGTGCAGGCAATCATGGAAATATTCAAAAAGACGGGTGTGAAAGCTGGTACGGCAAATTTACCAAAGCTATTTAGAACCGAACTGGCTAAGGCAGTCAAAGAAACAAATAGAATATAAGGAAAGGTAATTTTTAATAAGTCACCGGCCAATTGTAGTTTTTCAGGCTGATCCATAAAGCCGGGGGCAAAAATTAGGATAAGTAGCGGAGCAGCAATCACCCCAACAGCTGTAATAACAAATAAAATACCAGCTAAGGTACCGCTAGTGGCTGCGATAAGCTGTTTAAGGTCTCGATCTCCCCGCTCTCGATATTCCGCTAGGACAGGTATAAATGCCTGTGAAAACGCGCCTTCAGCAAATAGTCTTCGTAGAAAATTAGGAATTTTGAATGCAACAAAAAATACATCTGAGCCCATGCCAGCACCCAGAAATCTAGCAATGACAATATCTCGAACAAATCCCAAAATTCGGGATAAAAAGGTCATTAAACTGACAACGAGAGTAGACTTAAGCAGTTTTTCTTTCATGGGCGCTTATTTTGTTAGTGAATCAGTTAGTTAGGGTGTCACCGCGGAGAGCCAACGATGCAAAATATGTTTAAAAATGTTCATTCTAAGCGTTTTTTGCTGACATATCTTGGCTTGGTTGCTTTATTGCTATTGTTTTTTCTGACCTTTAACCAGGATCAACAATCCAATTCACTATCACCTGAAAGCCATTCGATGCTGACGGTGTTCGAGCCACCTTTGGAAATACCGCAGATGCTTGCGTATAACATTGATAATGTGGTGTTTACAAACGATGCATTCTTTGGAAATTGGACATTTGTTTTTTTAACCTCGGCAAATTGCATAGATTGTGAGGCTATTCTTAAAGTTTTGAGTAACCTCAAAGCGGGGTTAGCCAATCGGGCAGTCCAAGTCGTGCTGATTGATACTTCTGGGCAGCAGGCAAACGAGTTAGTTGCGCTCAGTCAATCCCAAAATCTCAATGCTCAGGTCCTTGCCAGTTCTGGCTCAGTATCAGATAAGTCGTCTTTGTTATCTTTTTTTACCCGAAGTAGAGCTTATTTAGAGCATGACTTAGAACATGCGATTTTTTTAGTTAATCCACAAGGCTTGCTCACGGCACGCTATCAAGCGCCGTTTACGTCGGTCTTAATAAGGCAAAGTTTCATTCAAATCCGTTCTGAATATGCGATCAAAGGTTAGCGGTTTTCTTCCATCGCTGCAGTAAAGCTTAGTGACAATTGTTCCAGGGTACTGGTACGACGAAAGCTGGGCCGCCACACCAATCCTATTTCGCGTTTAGCAAGACTATCGAGTTTGAGTGGAAGTAAACATATTTCCGCATGACGAACCATATCGGAATTAATCGCCATATGTGGAATTAAGGTAATACCTAAACCGCTAGCCACCATTTCGATCAATGTATACAAGCTGGTAGCTTGAACGCTGCGGCGCTGTGCGGAGGCTGGTAATTGACAAGCGCTAATGGCGTGTTCCCGCATGCAATGGCCTTCCGCTAATAGCAATAATTCATTGACGGGCAATTGATGTGGTTGCAATGACTCGTAGCTGCTTAATGGATGTTGTTTGGGAAGTGCTACCCAGAATGGCTCTTCTGCAATAACTCGATAATTCAAATTTCGAGTATTGAATGGAAAGGCTAATATCGCCACATCAATATCACCATTTTCAACCTGTACCAATAATCTTTCCGATTGATCTTCAATCAGTAATAGTTCAAGTTGGGGCAGCTGTTTGCGAATACGTGGCAACACACGAGGCAATAAAAAAGGACTAATGGTCGGTATAACGCCAATCCGAATTCTGCCAGCTAAAGGATTTTTTTCGGCTTGTGCCAAATCAACTAAATCATCACTTAATGACAATATTTGCCGAGCTCTTTCGGCTACTTCTTCTCCAATCGGAGTGGTGAGCACTTTTCTATTGGTGCGTTCTAATAAGCCCACTTCCAATAAGTCTTCCAAATCTTGGATCCCGGCACTTAAAGTTGATTGTGTGACATGACATTTTTCTGCAGCACGTCCAAAATGTTTTTCTTCGATTACTGCTGTAAGGTACTGTAGTTGGCGTAAAGTCGGAAGTCTCATAATCGTTTTAGTCACTTATTATCTAGTTAATGATTCGTTCCCTAATTTATCATAGTTTAAGTTGCAAATCCTAAGCCTATAAAAAAACTGTTTGTTGTAAGATGTCACTATGTTTCAACAATATTAGCTGGAGAATTTATGCGTAAATGGCAATGTCTAGTTTGTGGTTTTATTTATGACGAAGCGAAGGGTTTACCTGAAGAAGGTATTGCACCAGGAACAGCATGGGACGATATTCCAGAAGATTGGGAGTGTCCAGAATGCGGTGTAGGTAAAGAAGATTTTGAAATGGTAGAAATTTAACTAACAAAATTATAAAACTTTTTAATCCATCGTTGCGGTTGGTTGTTGTGTGGTATCAATTTCAATTTAATAATCATAAAACGAAATACTCTTATTATTGTTTGATAACATCGTGCTGACGGAACTTTCACTCACCCATTTTCGTAATTTTCAACAGTCAGTAGTTTATCCTGCCGCAGGTGTAAATCTTCTGATCGGAGAAAATGGATCTGGAAAAACTAGCGTGCTGGAAGCTATTTATTTGCTAGGTATGGGGCGTTCATTTCGAACTCGTAACTTAAAGCATGTTATTCAAACTGATCAGCGACAGTGTCAAGTATTCGCCAGAATTAGCCCGGGCATTCCAGTTGGGTTGCAGTTCTCTTTCTCTACTGGTCTGCAGATTAGACTAAATAATGCCCCGCTAAAAAAACTTTCTGAATTAGCAAGTCATCTCCCCCTTCAATATATCTCTGCTAATTGTCATCAATTTTTCGAATTGGGCCCAGGGTTTCGAAGGAAAGTTGTGGATTGGGGATTGTTCCACGTGGAACAAGATTTTTTATTTCATTGGCAATCATATAAAAAAGTATTATCACAACGAAATGCTGCTTTACGAAATTCAAAGCCCATTAGCGAAATACAAGTATGGGATTCTGCATTAATTAATCATGGTAAAAAATTAGCTGAGTACAGAAATGACTATTTAGGAAAGCTAGTAGTTAGATTTAAACATTGGTTTAATAATTTGTGCAGCGAGTTCAGCAATGCAAAATTTGAATTAAGATATTTAACTGGTTGGCCTAAAGAATATGAGTTTGCAGAAATTTTACAAACTACAATCAATAGAGATATCGCTCTTGGTTATACACGTTCAGGCCCACATGCTGCAGATTGGTCTATACGAATCGATGGTCATGATCCAGCTGAAATGTGTTCACGCGGTCAACAAAAATTATTTTATTTAGCCATTAATTTAGCTCAAATTTCATTGCTACAAGAAATAAATCAACATAAAAGTATTTTGTTAATTGATGATATTAGCTCTGAACTTGATATTCATCACCAACGTTCAGTACTAAATTGTATTAAGAATTTACAAGTCCAGTCATTTATATCAACCACTAATCCGGAACTAAACACAACCATAAATAGGGATGAAAATGACATAATGTTCCACGTGGAACGTGGTGAAATTAGACCGGAATAGTCGCGCTGTCAACCAACGACGATACATAGTAGAATGGGCGTTTATGCATCATCTTGCTGTAAATGGATTAATTTATGACCACTGAAAACAATAGTTACGATTCTTCCAATATTAAAGTTTTAAAAGGATTGGACGCCGTTAGAAAACGCCCTGGTATGTATATCGGTGACACCGATGACGGTACTGGGTTGCATCACATGGTATTTGAAGTTTTAGATAATTCTATTGATGAATCTTTGGCGGGGCACTGTACAGAAATAAATGTACGTATCCATCCAGATGATTCTGTTTCAGTGGAAGATAATGGTCGCGGCATTCCAGTTGATATGCATGAAGGTGAAGGCGTTTCAGCTGCAGAAGTAATTATGACCGTACTGCATGCTGGCGGTAAGTTTGATGATAATTCGTATAAGGTTTCTGGTGGGTTGCACGGTGTTGGTATTTCTGTCGTTAATGCCTTATCAAAAAAATTGACGCTGGAAATCAAACGTAATGGATTCATGCACAAACAAAATTACACCCATGGTGTACCAGATACGCCGTTAACAGCATTTGAGGAAACTGAAGCAACAGGTACAAAAATACAGTTTTGGCCTAGTGAAGAAACGTTTACTCAGATCACCTATGATTACAAAATTCTTGCAAAACGAATTCGCGAGCTCGCGTTTTTAAACTCTGGTGTCAGAATTGTCCTGACTGATGAGCGAGATGAAAAAACAGAAGTCTTTCATTATGAAGGTGGTATCAAAGCCTTTGTTACTCATTTAAATAAAAATAAAACATTTGTCCACGAGCATGTAATCAATATTAGCGGCACCCGAGATGACGTTGTCGTTGAATTGGCGATGCAGTGGAATGATTCATATCAGGAAAATATTTATTGTTTTACCAATAATATTCCGCAACGAGATGGTGGCACGCATTTAGCGGGATTTAGAGCAGCATTGACCAGAAGCTTAAATCAATATATTGAAAGCGAAGGTTTGGCGAAAAAATCCAAAGTAGTAACAAGCGGTGATGATGCTCGTGAAGGTCTAACAGCGGTGCTATCGGTGAAGGTGCCAGATCCTAAGTTTTCTTCTCAAACAAAAGATAAATTGGTTTCATCTGAAGTTCGTACCATTGTCGAGTCATTAGTAAATGAACATTTCCAGGATTTTCTAATTGAAAATCCAAGCGAAGCAAAACTTATTGCCAATAAGATGATTGATGCGGCAAGGGCACGTGACGCAGCTAGAAAGGCAAGAGAATTAACCCGCCGTAAAGGTGTTTTGGATATCGCTGGTTTACCTGGGAAATTAGCAGATTGCCAAGAGCGAGATCCTGCTCAGTCAGAACTGTTCTTAGTGGAAGGGGACTCGGCAGGTGGTAGCGCCAAACAGGGCCGGGATAGAAGAACACAAGCAATTCTTCCTCTGAAAGGAAAAATCTTAAACGTTGAACGAGCGCGATTTGACAAGATGATCGGATCAGCGGAAGTCGGTACTTTAATTACGGCTCTGGGTTGCGGTATTGGCCGTGATGAATATGATCCAGAAAAACTACGTTACCATCACATTATTATCATGACCGATGCGGACGTCGACGGTTCACATATTCGTACCTTACTCCTGACATTTTTCTATAGACAGATGCCAGAGCTAATTGAACGTGGACACGTTTATATCGCTCAGCCGCCACTATATAAAATTAAAAAGGGTAAACAAGAACGTTACGTTAAAGATGACGCAGAAATGGAGCGTTATTTAACAGAAGTGGCTTTGACCAATGCAGTACTTTATCCAACAGCAGAATCGACTCCAATTGAAGGGAATGCGTTAGCGCAGCTGGTAAATGAATACCAAACTATTAGAGCGATCATTACCCGCCTTGCTAATCATTACTACCCTGCGTTTTTAGATGAATTGATTTATCAAACGGCAATTCCTGAATTCACCGATAATGCTGCTATGAAAGATTGGTTAAAAGCAATTGAGTTACGAATGAACTCAATAATGCCAACCGGAACCTACTTCGTACTAGATTTGAAAAAGCACGATAAAGATCCTATGCCTCATGTCAATATCAGCTTTACTCGGCATGGTATTAGTAATGACTTTCATGTACCGGGTGAGTTTTTTGCTAGCACGGAATACCAAAAAATTATGTCTTTTTCTAATAAAATCAATGGCCTATTTGGTGATGGGGCCAGGATTGAGCGCGGCGAAAGAAATGAAAATGTTCAGCATTTCTCGCAAGCTGTTAGATGGTTGATGGCTGAAGCGCGTCGTGGTCAGCACGTGCAGCGATATAAAGGTTTGGGTGAAATGAATCCAGAGCAATTGTGGGAAACCACAATGGATAAATCTAAGCGCCGTTTATTGCAGGTACGAATTTCTGATGCAATTACCGCTGATGAAACCTTTAATACGTTAATGGGCGACAATGTAGAGCCGCGCCGAGAGTTTATTGAAACCCATGCATTACAGGCATCAAATCTGGATATTTAACGTTAGGGAATTCTTCCCGATTAGAACGGTCACAAAAGCGGTCATTCAGTCATTCTGAATGGCCGTTTGTTTAATTTTCAGGAGAAAAAGATGTCGATGAATGGCGCTCGTTATAATCAGGGCCAAATAGTGTTGCACTGGTTAATAGCGGCGATGATATTTTTTATGCTTGGCTTAGGCCTATGGATGGTTGGTCTTCCGAAAGAATCAGAACTACCACCAGGACAAGAAAGCATTCGCGCCTTTTGGTTTTTGCTACATAAATCAATGGGGATCACTATCGCTGCATTCATCGTTTTACGTGTGGTCTGGCGATTAACTCACGCGGCTCCCCCGCTCCCTGCAAGTGTGCCTAATTGGCAACAGAAACTATCCGGGTTTGTGCATTTTTTATTGTATGGATTGCTGATTGCTATGCCGATAACTGGCTACCTGCAATCGATGTACAGTAAATATGATACAAAGCTTTGGGGGATAACTCTTCCTCGTTTGGCGGAAGCTGATGCTGCGGCAAGGCAGACTTTTACTGATATTCACCAAACATTGGCATATATTTTTATTGGATTATTAGTTGTTCATGTAGGCGCAGCTTTAAAACATCGACTAAAAGGCACTGAGGTGACCAGTCGGATGTCATTATGGAAATAATTAGCTTGGCTAAGTGATCAACAAAAAAGGCCCTAAAAAGGGCCTTCTTTGTTGATAAATAAAGTTATTGTTTAATGTAGTTTGATTTTTGGGTGAACACTACGACGGAATAGATGTGACAGCGATAGCATAACTACTCTGAAGGGGCCAAATAAAGCCATTTGATGCATCTTATATAAAGACAAGTACATTAAACGAGCCATCAGCCCTTCGACTTTCATACTGCCTTTACTCAAGTTGCCCATAAGGTTTCCAACAGTACCATAGCGGCCTAAAGAAACCAGCGAACCATAATCATGATAATGGTACTCGGGTAGTTCTTTGTCTTTCATGCGGTTAATAATAGATTTATAAACCAATGACGCCATTTGATGGGCCGCTTGAGCACGTGGCGGAACATTTTGTTCTTGGCCAACCCACTTGCATGCACAGCAATCGCCAATGGCATATACATCATCATCAAAAGTAGTTTGCAGTGTTTGCTTTACGACCAATTGATTCATCCAATTGGTTTCAAGGCCGTCGATATCTTTCAAAAACTCAGGTGCTTTAATTCCTGCAGCCCATACCTTGATTGCTGCAGGTATATCTCGGCCACTTTGGGTTTTAATTGCAGAATCGGTAACTTCAATGACCCGCTCACCAGCAAGGATTTCAACGCCCAATTCATTCAACTCTTCATGGGCCGCTGCTGAAATATTTTCAGGCAAACCAGGCAAAATACGATCAGCCGCTTCAATTAGAGAAAGTTTTACATCTTGCGGTTTAACTTCATCCAGCCCATATGCATTTAACAGGTGTGAAACTTCATAAAGTTGAGCGCATAACTCAACGCCGGTAGCGCCCGCGCCGACAATGGCAATATTCAATTGACCTTCATCTAGTGGGCGGCCCTGTGTGTGGGCACGCAAATAGGACTCTAACAGTTGATTCTGGAAAAATTCGGCTTGTTTGGTGGTATCTAAAAATAGGCAATGATCACGTACACCTTTAATACCAAAATCATGACTAACACTACCTACAGCAATAATTAAGTAGTCGTAATCAAAGGTCCGTCGTGGAATAATTTCAAGGCCGTCTTCGTTATAAGTCGGTGCCACCATGATCTTTCTATTTTGACGGTCTAAACCATCCATCTTGCCTAGACGAAAACGAAAGCCATTACACATTGCCTGACTAAGGTATTCAATTTCATCTTCATGCGAATCAAGGGTACCTGCCGCAACTTCATGCAAAAGCGGTTTCCAGATATGAGTATGAGTGCTATCGACCAGCGTGACTTGGGCTTTCTTTTTTTTGCCAAGTTTTTTACCCAGCTTGGTAACCAATTCGAGGCCACCCGCTCCGCCACCAACAACTACAATTTTTGGCACTGCTTCTGACATAGATCTGCGACTCCCATCAATCCGTTGCAAAATTTGTGATTAATTTTAACTTATATAAAGAAGCTGAACCTATCTTATTTTTACTACTAAGTCAGACTCTGGCAAAATTCATAGCTTAATATCAAGTGAGATCATCAAATGCAATCAAGGCCTGAAAAGCCAAAACTGGCCTGGGCAATCTCGGGGTCGGGTCATTATCTGGACGAATGTCTGGAAATTATCCGTGAATTACCTGATGTCGACCTGTTCTACAGCCGCGCTGGAGAAGAAGTTATTCGCATGTATGGTCATGACCCCAAAGCATTGAACAATGGTGGCCATGTGTATCGGGACCGAGCCGCAAGCTCGCCACCAGTAGGGTTATTTTATCGTGGTGATTACCATACACTGGTCGTTGCGCCAGCCACTTCCAATACAGTGGCCAAAATGGTCATGGGGTTATCAGATACACTCGTCACAAACGTCTACGCACAAGCTGGAAAATGTCGGGTGCCAAGTATCGTATTGGCCTGTGATGCAATACCAGAAGTTGATACCCCTGCCCCGGATAGAATGGTCCGTTTATGGCCAAGAGCAGTGGATCTGGCTCATACTGAAAAACTTCGAAGCTTTGAGGCAACTACTGTGGTGGATTCAGCAGAAGCCTTATACGAAACTCTGAAAAAACGTTTGGAACAAGTTAACGTCGATCATGGCTGAAACCATTCTTTTTCTCACCGGTAAACTTGCTCAACCGAGTGTTGAAAAAGTATTACAGGAAATGGCGCCATTACCCTTTGAGTATAGAGTGCATCAACTGGGTTTATCCGTTGCAGCCTTGATGACCGATAAGATGATTGCCCGACGTTTAAAACCTGAGGACTATGCTGGCTGCAAACAGATTATCGTGCCTGGCCGTTGCCGAGGAGATTTGGCTGAGTTGAGTAAGCACCTGAATATTGAAGTGGTAAGAGGTCCTGATGAGATTAAAGATTTACCATTATTCTTTGGCAAAGCTCGAAAGATTCCAGATCTTAGTCGTTATGATGTAAATATTTTTGCCGAGATTGTCGATGCACCGCAACGGGATATTGAAGGCATTTTGGAACGGGCACATTATTATGGGGAGTCGGGTGCCAATGTGATTGACATCGGTTGCCTGCCGGAAGAAAAATTTCCATTAATGGAAGAAGCTATAGCTGCCCTGCATGACAATGGCTTTAAGGTTAGTGTGGACTCACTATCGTTAGATGACCTCAGAAGAGCGGCTAACGCCGGAGCGGATTATTTGCTGAGTCTTACGGAAGAAACCATCGACCTAGCCAAAGAGACCGATGCTATCCCTATTCTAGTCCCCGCAGAACCCGGTTCCCTAGCATCGTTAGAGCGAGCCATGGAAGCTATGGATAAAATCGGTAAACCCTGGATTGCCGATCCGATTCTGGATCCGATTCACTTTGGCCTGACCGACTCCATTGTTCGTTACCATACGCTAAGACAGAAGTATCCTGATGCGCCAATGATGATGGGAATTGGTAACTTGACGGAACTGACGGATGCGGATACCAGCGGAATTAATGCCCTGCTGTTTGGCATTATTTCTGAGTTAAAAATTACCAATGTGCTGGCTACCGAAGTCAGCCCTCATGCCCGGCGCGCAATTAAAGAAGCAGATGTAGCTAGGCGGATGATGTTTGCTGCACGAGATGATAATAGTCTGCCGCGTGATTTCACAGCAGACTTACTGGTCAGCCACGAACGCAGGCCGTTTACGGATACTGAGCAGGAAATTATTCAGCTCTCGGAAAATATAAAAGATCCTAATTACCGGATAAAAACGGCCCCTCAAGGTATTTATGTTTTTAATCGAGATGGATTATTACAGGACACCGATCCCTTTGCTTTTTACCCAAAGCTGCAGGTGAAAGATGACCCGGGGCACGCCTTTTATCTTGGTGTTGAGTTGGCCCGCGCCCAGATCGCCTGGCAGTTAGGGAAACGTTATACCCAGGATGAAGATTTACAATGGGGATGTGCTGTTGAACTGGAACAGGAAGACCTGACCGAACAAAAAACGGAAGGCACCACCATGAAAAAACGTAAAGAGCGGGCCTGCGGAACAGCCGAGGCTGAAAAACCAAATAAAAAGGAGCGCGCCTGTGGCACGGCTGATCAGTCGGATACATGAAGTTATCGTTGTCACGATAGCTGAAAATGGTAAACCGCATTTAGCACCAATGGGCATATCGGAAGTGAATGGTCACTTTCAGATTAAACCCTTTAAGCCATCAAGCACTTATGACAACCTGCTCCGTCATGGCCAATGCTCGATTAACTTTGTCGATGACGTGCGGATTTTTGCTGGGGCGTTAACAGGTCATCGTGACTGGCCGACTTCTCCTTGTCAGCAGATAGAAGGTGAATACATCAGCGACGCGTTATCACATATCGAACTGGAGATGGTTCGGTTGGATGACACAGATCCGCGTGCGTGTTTCTATGGTGCGGTGATTTGCGATGTTAACCACAAACCCTTCAGAGGCTTTAATCGCGCCCAGAATGCTGTGATAGAAGCGGCTATTCTGGTTAGTCGCCTAGACATGTTATCTGAACAGAAAATCCGTGAGGAGATCTCCTATCTCACTATTGCAATAGATAAAACTGCAGGTGAACGAGAACTGGAAGCATGGAATTGGTTAATGGAAAGAGTCAAACTTGCCGGAATAGAGTTAAATCATGACTAGGTGGCTGGCCAGCGTACAATCCCTTGAAGAGGCTCAATCACTGGTTGAGCACCTACCAGATATCCTGGATATGAAAAACCCTTCACAAGGCGCTCTAGGCGCATTAACGCATCAAACCGTAACAGAGATTGTTCGCTGGGTTAATCATCGTTGTCTGTGCAGTGCGACGGTGGGAGATTTAACGATGCATGCGGATATCTTATCTGCTGCAATTTTAGACATGGCTGCGACGGGTGTTGATTATGTCAAAATCGGTATCTTTGATGAACCGGATCTTAGCCGTTGCATTGAGCAACTCGAGTCAACAATCAAAGCCATCCATACCCCAGTCATCGCTGTAATGTTTGCCGATCAATTGCCAGCACAAACAATGGTTCCAACGTTAGCCAAAGCAGGTTTTGCCGGAGTAATGCTGGATACCGCCACAAAGAATGGTCAGGGTTTACTCGACCATTTATCCATCGAAACATTAAAGAAATTTGTATTTGAAGCAAAGTCTGCAATGTTACTGTGCGGTTTGGCCGGTGCCTTGAAAATCGAAAATATTCAACAGCTAAGCCCGTTGGAGGCCGATTATTTAGGTTTTCGTAGTGCGTTATGCCATCAGCAGACCCGCACCAGTTTTCTGGATCCAGAGTTAGCTAAACTGATCCACAGCCAAATGAATGCGGGCATGCCAAAAGTCAAAACCGGTTAAATGCCAGCTGAAACGGTCCGTTTAACCAAAGCCATGACTAAAGGTCGTACGAACAAAATACATACAAATGCTGCTGGCATGGCGACTTTATAAGCCACAAATGCCTCATAAAGAAGCTTTCCATTAATACCCTGATGAACTGCGGTAATAATCAAACACATCAATGCTGCCATAATCGAAGCCATGTACAAGGCAAACACATAAGGTGTAAGTCGCGCAGGTAGTTTGCCAAATGTTCTTTTAGACATGTTTACACAGTTGGAATTATTTTTCATTTCAGCCCCCAGCTCATTTAATGCTGGCTACCTTACCGCTGGAGATTGCTTACCAGTAGCCGCTAGACACTATAAACACTCATAAGCTAATCTTACGAAACTCTCAAACAATTGATATTAATGGCTTATGGATACAATGCGCGGTGTGGAAACATTTGTTCGAGCAGTTGAACTGGGAAGTATTGCAGCCGCTGCACGTCGTCTTGGTATCAGTGCCGCGGCAGCAAGTCAAAATATTGCTCGACTAGAAGCCGCGCTGGGTGCTCGTTTATTAACTCGAACAACTCGTAGTCTGGCCTTAACCGATAATGGTGAGGTGTATTTCCAGCGGGTCAAAGGCTTGTTGAATGAACTTGAGCTTGCCAAACAAGCTGTTTCAGCGATGCAGGGTGAGGTTGGAGGAAAGCTCACCATTGCGTGTTCAGCTGCTTTTTCAAGGCATGTGTTGGCGCCATTAATTCCAGGGTTCAATCAACGTTATCCACAAATCAGCCTGGAATTATTGGCTACAGATCGACGTAGTGATCATATAAAAGAAGGTATTGATATCAGTATCCGTATTCGCCAACAATTACAGGATGGGGTGGTGGCAAGACGAATTGCGACATTGCCATTAATATTTTGTGCATCACCGGAATATCTCCAGCGAGCAGGTTATCCGGATACACCACAGGCTTTGTTAAATCATGATTGTTTGATGTTTCGGATCCCGGTGGATGGTCATATTTTCCGCTGGGCTTTTATTCGTGATGGTCGTCGTTATGAGCCTGATATTAAGGCAACAGCGGTAAGTGATGATATCGATATGCTGGCTAAAATGGCGGTAGCAGGTGGCGGCATAACCCGATTGGCAGCATTTGTCGCAGAACCGTACCTAGCCTCCGGTCAATTAAAGCAATTATTTGGTGCGGAGCATATGTCAGAGGTTAAAGCGGAAGCGGAACCCTTAGAGTTTTATTTCTGTGTGGCAGATCGTTATGCCAAAACACCGAAAGTCGCCGCATTTTTTGATTATTTGTATGAGCATTTGCCTGACAAGTGGCATGTAAAAAGCGGGTAGAGAAAACGATTCTCCCTACCCGGTTTTCTAGCTAAGCGGCAAGTTGATTTCTCAACAATCTGGCAGCTGAAACCATCGCTTTCAGCGCTGGCTCTACTTCCTCCCAGCGACGGGTTTTCAAACCGCAGTCAGGATTGACCCATAATTGCTGTTCATCGATACGCTGTGCAGCGAGTTTTAACAACTCAACCATCGAATCTTCAGAGGGAATGTTCGGGCTATGGATATCATAAACGCCGGGTCCAATCGCGTTTGGATAGTCAAAGTCGCGAAATACATCCAGTAATTCCATCTGTGACCGGGAGGTTTCAATGGTGATCACATCGGCATCCATTGCGGCGATGGATTCGATAATGTCATTGAACTCGGAATAACACATATGGGTATGGATCTGTGTTTCATCCCCTACTCCATTGGCTGAGATCTTGAAGCTTTCTACTGCCCAATCCAGATACGCCTGCCATTGAGATTGCCGTAAAGGCAAACCCTCGCGTAACGCGGCTTCATCAATCTGGATGATTTTCACACCAGCAGCTTCCAAATCAATCACTTCATCACGAATGGCCAATGAAATTTGCTTACACGTCTCGCTACGCGATTGATCATCTCTGACAAACGACCAGTTGAGAATAGTAACTGGGCCCGTCAACATGCCTTTAACCGGTTTCTCGGTAAGAGATTGGGCATATTGGGTCCACTCTACCGTCATTGGACGCGGCCGTGATACATCACCAAAAATAATGGGTGGTTTAACACAGCGTGAACCATAGGACTGAACCCAGCCATTATCCGTAAATGCAAAGCCTTGTAGCTGTTGACCAAAATATTCGACCATGTCATTACGTTCTGCTTCTCCGTGCACTAAAACATCCAGATCTAATTCCAGCTGTTTATCAATGGCGTAGCGAATTTCCGCCTGCATCTGCTGTTGATATTCGGTATTGCTAAGCTGACCAAGGCGAAACTGTTTACGGGCCTGACGAATCACATTAGTTTGTGGAAAAGAGCCGATGGTGGTGGTTGGAAATGCCGGTAATTGCAAATCAGCTTGTTGGATTGCGGCACGTTTAGCGTAGTCACTTTGACGCAGTGCCAGCTCAGGTTGAATCGCTTCACTTCGCTGTTTCACGGCTGGATTATGAACACGAATGGACTGCTGACGTCGTTGAATGGCCAGTTTATTTTCATCCAGTTGTGCAGCAACACTGGCTCGCCCTTCATTGAGTGCCTGGGCTACTATTTGAAGCTCCTCGAGCTTTTGTACTGCAAACGATAACCAATCACGCACCTCAGCATCCAGATGCTGTTCAGATTGCAAATCAATAGGCACATGAAGCAGAGAGCAGCTCGGCGCTAGCCATAAACGCTCTGCAAGCCGTTTATGAATAGGTTCAAGCAGCTCAAGTGCTCGATGCAGATCAGTTTTCCAAATATTGCGACCGTTGATAATGCCGACTGATAACACTTTATGTGACGGTAACCAATCAACCACCCGGGTTATTTCATCTGCGGCATTAATAGCATCAACGTGTAAGCCAGCGGTCGGTAACTCACAGGCCAGTTGCAGGTTTTGCTGAAGTTCACCGAAATAACTGGTCAGTAGCAGTTTGACCCCCGATTTTGCCAATGAAAAATAAGCTTGTTGCAAAGCTCGTTGCCATTCCGCGGAGAGCTCTGTCACCAGAATCGGTTCATCAATTTGCACCCATTCAACACCGCTAGTTGCTAGCTGGTTCAAAATGTCTGCATAAACAGGTAACAAATTATCTAGCAAAGCTAGTTTGTCACTTTGATCCTTACTTTTTCCCAGCCATAAATAGCTGACCGGACCAACCAATACGGGTTTAGCGTTGTAACCCGCAGTCTTTGCTTCTGTAATTTGAGCTAACAATCTATCTGGATTAGCTGCGAAGTCGGTATCAGCAGTAAATTCAGGCACCAGATAATGGTAATTGGTATCAAACCATTTAGTCATTTCTGCTGCCGCGACTTGATGATTACAGCAGGTTGAGCCGGCTTGACCCCGTGAGGACTGAAAATATTGGGTTAACGCATCGGCATTTTTATCTACTCGAACAGGCAGATTACCCAACATTTGGCTGGTATCTAAGACATGGTCATAGAAAGAAAAATCACCGACCGGTACAAAATCGAGTTTTGCTTGTAATGCCCAATGCCGTAGGCGCAAGGTTTGACCTGTTTGCTGTAAGGCATCAGCGTCTATTTCGCCACGCCAGTAGTGTTCCAAAGCAAATTTTAATTCGCGTTGCTGGCCAATACGGGGAAAGCCAAGATTATGTGTGCTGACCATTCGATATCCTCTCACTCAGGTTTAAAGCCGCTCATTGTAATCAGCTTGATTGATGAGTAATAATGATGATTATTTACATATTGATGAGATATCTTCATACATGATCGAGCGCACGCATTTACGTATTATTCGAGCATTGGCAGAAAATGGCAGTTTAACAGCAGCAGCCAATGCCCTATTCCTGACTCAGTCAGCGTTATCTCATCAGATCCGCTATCTGGAACAGAAATTGGAAATCAGCCTATGGCAGCGAGATGGTCGCAAATTAAGGCTGACTCAGGCGGGGGAATTAATGTTGCAGGTGGCGCAGCAGGTTTTACCGGTGTTGGAACAAACCGAACAAACCCTGCAGGCCTATTCTGAAGGTCGAGCAGGTATTTTACGTCTTGGGGTGGAATGCCATCCTTGTTATGAATGGTTGAAAAAAATATTAGCCGATTATCTGCGCGAAATGCCCCAAATGGACGTGGATATCGTGCATCAATTCCAGTTTTCCGGCATGGAAGGTTTATTAAATCATCATATTGATTTACTGGTGACGCCAGATGCGGTGAAACAGTTGGGGGTGATATATCAGCCGATGTTTGATTATGAACTTGTGCTGCTGGTAGCCGAAACCCATGAGTTAAGCAAGCATACCTACATAGAGGCAACAGCATTACAACACGAGTTGTTACTCACCTTTCCGGTAGCGCACGAACGTCTGGATGTGTTCACTCAGTTTTTGATGCCAGCAGGTATCAATCCCCGAGCCAAAGCAATGCAATCAATGGATATCATGGTGCAAATGGTGGCATTGCAGAGAGGTGTGACGGTACTGCCAAACTGGTTAGCGTTGGAATTTTGCCAAGCGCTACCGGTAAAAGCTATCAGGTTGGGGCGAGATGGATTAGCTAAAACCTTGTTTGCTGCGATTAGAGAAACCGACCAGGATGTAGGCTATCTGCAAAAGTTTATCTTTCTGGGAAAGCAATCCAAAAATGTTGTAATGGTTTAGTCTTGTTCGTCCAAAACGCGGTAAAGGATCTCACGAATGGATTGTGGCTCAAAAGGCTTATCCAGAATAGCCGATACACCTGCCTGCTCAATCTGCCCTAACCGCGTCTGATTTTGCTCGCTGGTCACGACTAAAATGGGTACAAACGTATTACCCATCTCACTACGTATATGTTCGACTAAAGCCTGTCCATCCATTTTCGGCATATTTAAGTCGGTTACCACTAAATCAAAACTCTGCTGCTTAAGTTTTTCTATGGCTTCGATGCCATTTCCGGCCTGATGGATCTGGGTTATTCCCATATTTTGAAAAACCCGGCAAAGGTGATTTCGTGAGACCAGACTGTCATCAACCAGCAAAACTTCCAGTTGTTCTACTTCATAATTTTGTAATTCAATTTCACTGGGATCAATATGTTGCAAAGTTGTACGGATAGCTCTTTGTAGATTTGCATGATCAAAGGGTTTAGGCAAAATGGCTACAACGCCAGATTGGCGCAATGGCTCCAAGGTTTCGATGTTTGACTCACTGGAAATCAGCATAAAATGCGTGTTTTCCAGATTATCAATTCGGCGTATCGAAGCAAGTAATTCGGTTGCTGTCATATCAGGCAGATACATGGCGCTGATCACTAGATCCGGGGGATACTTTTGCATGGCCACAATGGCTTGGGCTCCGTCATGAACCCCGTCAATTTTATTCACGCCTGCCTGCCGTAATTCACGCATGATAATTTTTAGCTGAACGGAAGATGGTTCAACCAGTAATATCGAGAGTTCTGACTCATTAAGTGAATACATGCTGATTCCGTTTTAGCGAATAACGAGGCCCGCTTCAACTTGCTGGCGGGTCGTTTTATCCATCAATTTTTCGATAATCATCAAGGCAAAAGATATTGCCGTTCCAGGGCCTCGTGAAGTGATGACTTTGTTATCACAAACTACAGCGTCATTACTGAGTTGAACTTCGGGCCATTCTGTTGGATCAAGAGTACCAGGATAGCAACTGACTTTCAGTCCGTTAAGCAGCCCAGTATGTGCTAAAACCATAGGTGCTGCACATATTGCCCCTATCCACTTTTTATCATGAAACAAGCGTTTAAGCAGAGCATGAATGCGTGGATCAGCATCAAGATTATTAGTGCCGGGTTGGCCGCCCGGCAATATCAACATATGAAACTCATCATGAATCACTAAATCCAGCGTGGTATCCGCTATTAATCGGACACCACGACTGGCTGTAATTTGTTGATGTTCGGTTAAGCTAGCCGTAATAACATCTATTTCTGCCCTTCTGAGAATATCAATCAGAGTGACTGCCTCAAGTTCTTCACAACCCTCAGCTAGAGGTATTAATACGGTTTTCATGATGATTAACGATTTATCGTTTACTCATGATGCTCATACCTTTCAGCAGATTAAGCGCTTGAGAAAGTGGATAATCACGAAGCGCTAAAGGTTGTTTTTCTTCTTCCTCTGCTGAAGGTGTTTCACTAGATTCTGAATCTTCCACTAAACTATTTTCCAGATGACGACTCAAATCAACTTCACGTAACGGTTGGAAACCATTGTCTTCAGCGGCACTGATTTGTAATGCATCAAGTTTGATGTCCGGCTCAATACCATCAGCTTGAATGGAGCGGCCTGAAGGCGTGTAGTAACGCGCAGTGGTCATTTTGACCGCAGTCTCATTAGTCAACGGCATAACAGTTTGCACAGAACCTTTACCAAAGGTTTTAGTACCCAAAATTACTGCCCGCTGATGATCTTGCAAGGCGCCGGCTACGATTTCAGAGGCAGAAGCAGAACCACCATTAACCAACACAACAATCGGGGCACCGTTCAGCATATCGCCAGGTTTGGCATGAAACTTCTGATCAGAATCTTCGATACGACCTTCTGTATACACAATCATGCCTTTATTCAGAAATGCATCTGATACCTCAACAGCAGCATCTAAAACCCCGCCTGGATTATTACGTAAATCTAAGACCAGGCCTTTAAGTTTGCCGCCATTGTCAACTTTCAATTGATTAATGGCATCACGCAGGTTTTCCCCAGTAGGTGATTGGAAAGTACTGATACGGACATAGCCATAGCCAGTATCTAATGTCTCGGTACGGACGCTTTTCACTTTGATAATTGCGCGTGTCAATTCAAGCTTAAGTGGTTTGTCAGCGCCTTCACGAATAATGGTCAGCATAATTTTGCTGCCCGGTTCGCCACGCATAATTTCAACAGCTTCGGCCAGGCTTAAACCTTTAACTGGGGTATCATCCAGACGAATGATTAAATCACCTGATTTAACGCCAGCCTCAGCAGCTGGTGTTTCATCAATGGGGGCGACAACTTTCACAAAGCCATCTTCCATGGAAACTTCAATGCCCAATCCACCAAATTCACCTGAGGTGCCTTCGCGTAGATCTTTAAATTCGCTTAAATCAAGATAAGCTGAATGCGGGTCGAGTCCAGATAACATGCCTCGAATGGCGTTTTCCAAAAGTACTTTATCTTCAACCGGTTCAACATAACTACTTTTTATGCGGCCGAATATTTCAGAGAAGGCCCTTAAGTCATCAATTGGCAAGTCAGGTTTTACGATAGGGTTTTTATCGGCTAACACCATTTGGCCAAAAATCAATGTGATGCCGATAATGACACCCGCTGTTACCAGCGCAAAATCACGTTTCAAAAAGCGCATATGAACTTCATTCCTTATTTCTAGTTAACCTTGCTTGCGCAGCCATTGCATAGGATTAGTCGGACTGCCTTTATGACGTACTTCAAAATATAATCCAGCGGTTTGTCTTACACCTTGATCGCCACTTTGGGCAATCGCTTGTCCCGCTTTTACTGTATCGCCGGTTGTTTTAAGTAAACTATCGTTATTGCCATAAAGCGTCATGAATTGTTCGCCATGGTCGATAATAATTAACAGACCAAAACCTTTCATCCAATCAGCAAAGACAACTCTACCGTCGGCGCTAGCTTTTACTGATGTCCCTTTTTCAGACGCTATCAGTATGCCCTTCCAATTGAGTTTATCAAGATTACGTTGGCTACCATAGCTTGCTAGTATTTTTCCGGTCAAA
>NZ_JBLWYR010000022.1:0-52745 GCF_048266885.1 Methylophaga sp. | reverse complement strand
TGGCATGAATGTGCGCTCAGAAACGGCTTTACCAGTAACACAACAAATTGAAAAATCTGCAATTAATCAGTTGATGACTGGCTGGGATGCCAGTCTGAAACTGATATTCGATAGCCGCTCCAACAAAACCATCCTCGCCCGACGCCAGCATCATGGCCCTTTAGTCATTCAAAAAGTACTGTATCCAGAAGGTAATAATCCAGCACACGGTGTCATCATTCATCCTCCGGGTGGTGTTGCTGGTGGCGATCGTTTACAGCTAACGGTAGAAATGCAACCCGAAAGCTCCGCCTTATTGACCACTCCCGGTGCAACTAAATGGTATAAATCAGCAGGAAGACAAGCCAGTCAGCATATTGAAATGACATTGGATGAACATAGTCATTTGGAATGGCTGCCTCAGGAAAATATCGTATTTGATGGGGCGGATGTGGCATTAAAAACCCAGGTTAATCTTAATGAAGCTGGCACTTTTGCAGGTTGGGAAGTGATTTGTCTGGGCCGACAGGCCAGTGGTGAACGTTGGCAAACAGGTCGTTTTCGTCAACAATTACTGATAAAACGTGAAGGTAGACTAATTTGGAACGAATCCGCCGTTCTCACCCCTGAGAGTAAGGTTTTGAATGCGATGGCGGGTTTACAAAATCACGTTGTGTTTGGCAGTTTTGTGGTGGCCGCCGGGCAAACGCCGACTGATATTTTACAGGCTTGTCAGGAAATCAGCCTGGACTCTTCTGCCCGTGTCGGCGTGTCAGCATTGCCGGAAATTTTTACTGCACGTTATATCGGCCCCTGTGCACAAGAAGCTAAACACTATTTTGAAAAAGTATGGCACTGCTTACGACCATGGTATGCCAAGCGTGAAGCTGTTCGACCACGTATTTGGGCGACTTAGACATAGATAAACAAGGCTGGAAAAGCAAT
Source organism: Methylophaga sp. (assembly GCF_048266885.1). Lineage (GTDB taxonomy): Bacteria > Pseudomonadota > Gammaproteobacteria > Nitrosococcales > Methylophagaceae > Methylophaga. The sequence continues at coordinate 51,821 of NZ_JBLWYR010000022.1, read as the reverse complement.
GGAACTGACACCAAGAGAAAAAGATAAATTACTGATATTCACCGCAGCTTTAGTGGCTGAACGACGTAAAGACCGTGGCTTAAAACTCAATTATCCCGAAGCAGTAGCCTATATTTCTGCGGCAATTATGGAAGGTGCACGCGATGGCCGAACCGTCGCCGAATTGATGGATTACGGTGCCACCCTGCTGGGACGAGATGATGTGATGGACGGTATTGCTGAGATGCTGCCAGAAATTCAGATCGAAGCGACTTTTCCTGACGGCACCAAACTGGTCACCGTGCATAACCCAATTATCTGAGGACACGCACTATGATTCCTGGAGAAATGCGAATAAAAGCGGGTGATTTACAAATGAATGTGGATCGCGCCGTTGTCACCATTGATGTTTCAAACAGTGGTGATCGACCAGTGCAGATAGGATCGCATTATCATTTTTTTGAAGTGAACGATGCGCTGCAATTTGATCGCGAAAAGGCTTATGGTTTTCGCCTGAATATTGCTCCCGGCACTGCAGTTAGGTTTGAGCCCGGCCAAACGCGAACCGTTGAATTAGTTGCCTTAGCGGGATTGCGACAAGTTTTTGGATTTGCTGGAAGAGTCATGGGAGCCCTGTCATGAGCTTAAAAATTGGACGACAAGCCTATGCCGAAATGTTTGGGCCCACGGTGGGCGATAAAGTCCGGCTAGCCGACACCGAATTATGGATTGAAGTCGAACAAGATCTCACCACTTATGGTGAGGAAGTGAAGTTCGGCGGCGGTAAAGTCATTCGCGATGGTATGGGACAATCTCAGCTAGTTGCTAAGGAGGTCGCAGATACGGTTATCACTAATGCGCTGATCGTAGACGCCATTACTGGCATTATTAAAGCCGATGTGGCCATCAAAGACGGCCATATCTGGGCTATCGGCAAAGCCGGAAATCCAGATATTCAACCGAATGTGACTATCCCCATTGGTGCCGGTACCGAAATCATTGCTGGTGAAGGCATGATTCTTACTGCAGGCGGCATTGATAGTCATATTCACTGGATTTGCCCACAACAGATTGAAGAAGCGTTAATGTCGGGCATTACCACGATGCTTGGTGGCGGCACTGGACCAGCAACTGGAACTTATGCCACAACCTGTACTCCAGGACCTTGGCATATTCACCGGATGCTGGAAGCTGCTGAAGCCTTTCCGATGAATCTAGGTTTTTTTGGCAAAGGCAATGTATCTCAGCCGGAACCAGCCCGTGAACAGGTCGAAGCCGGCGTTATCGGGTTGAAGCTACATGAAGACTGGGGCACCACCCCTGCGGCGATCGATAATTGTTTATCCGTGGCTGACGAGATGGATATTCAGGTGGCGATCCACACCGATACCTTAAACGAATCAGGTTTTGTAGAAACCACCTTGGCTGCCTTTAAAGGTCGCACCATTCACACCTTTCATACCGAAGGTGCTGGTGGCGGTCATGCGCCAGATATTATTAAAGCCATTGGTTCTTCCAATGTATTGCCATCTTCCACAAATCCAACACGACCGTTTACCGTCAATACACTGGATGAGCATCTGGATATGCTGATGGTGTGCCATCATCTGGATCCTTCGATTGCCGAAGATGTGGCATTTGCCGAATCACGAATTCGCAGAGAAACCATTGCCGCTGAAGACATATTGCACGATACCGGTGCCTTTGCGATGATGTCATCGGACTCTCAAGCGATGGGGCGGGTTGGTGAAGTAGTTATTCGTACCTGGCAGACCGCGCATAAAATGAAAGTTCAACGTGGCGCTTTAAAAGAAGACGCTGAACAAGGTGATGGTGACTGCGATAACTTTCGGATTAAACGTTACATTGCCAAATACACTATTAATCCAGCCATAACGCATGGTATTTCGCATAAAGTCGGATCCATCGAAACCGGTAAATTTGCCGATTTAGTATTTTGGCGTCCGGCATTTTTTGGCGTGAAACCGACACTGATTTTAAAAGGTGGCATGATTGCCGCTGCGGCGATGGGCGACCCCAATGCATCCATCCCAACCCCACAACCGGTACATTATCGGCCAATGTTTGGTAGCTTTGGCAAAGCCTTAAAAACTTCGTTAACCTTTGTTTCTGAAGCGGCTTTATCCAATCCTGCGGTCAAAGCGCTGGACTTACAAAAGCCCTTGGTTGCGGTGAAAAATTGTCGAAATATTAGCAAAAAAGACATGGTGTTTAACGATGCCACACCTAAGATCGAGGTGGATCCAGAAACCTATCAGGTGCTGGCCGATGGCGAGTTATTAATCTGTGAACCAGCCACCGAATTGCCGATGGCACAGCGTTATTTCTTGTTTTAGCAGCACCTAGTTAGGGACAAATATGTTATCGATTTCCACCAAGCTTGATCATATCCATACCAATACGGTGATTGATGATGTGGTTAGCCTGAGTTTTGATTTACGGCAGAAAAGCCGTATTCGGGTGACCATGCAATCGGGAAACGAAGCGGCCCTTTACATGCAACGTGGCACGATTTTACGCGGTGGTGATTTCCTACGTGCCGATACCGGGGAAGTCGTCGAAGTCATTGCTGCCGATCAGGCGGTGATGAAAGTAACTGCTACCAACTCAAAGGCTTTAACCCGAGCGGCTTATCATTTGGGTAATCGACATGTTCCACTGGAAATTGGTGATAGCTGGCTTAAGCTGGAAACCGATTCAGTGCTGAAAGATATGTTGCTGGGGTTAGGTGTTGAGGTAGAAGAACTTCAAGCGCCGTTTGAACCGGAATCTGGTGCGTATGCTGGTGGTGGACACCACCATCATCATGACGATGAGCATTCACACGATCATGTTCACCCACACGAACATGGACACAGTCACTAAAATGAGTTCAGCCTCACTTTCTCGTCTGTTACAACTTGCCAGCCCTATGCTGCCGGTAGGTGCATACAGTTATTCGCAGGGACTGGAGTGGGCGATAGAATCTGCAGACGTTAAGGATATTGATTCGTCAAAACAATGGATTGGCGATGTGTTATCGATCTATTTTGCCAGCTTTGAATTACCCGTTTTGCTGAGGTTATATAAAGCCTGGCAGCAGATGGATGGTCCGCAGATTCAATACTGGGATGAGTATTATCAAGCGGGTCGCGATAGTAGTGAGGCCTTAGCGGAAACGCGCCAAATGGCCTATTCACTACTAAGACTGCAACGGGATTTGGCCACTTGGCCGCCACAAGTTGTCTTATTAAGTGGCACTCTGCAGCAGCCTGCTTTTCCGACAATCTATTCCGTCAGCGCTTTATGTTGGGAAATTTCGCTAAGTGATATGTTGCATGCCTATGCCTGGTCGTTTCTGGAAAACCAGGTCAGCGCAATTATGAAAGCTGTGCCATTAGGCCAAGTGGCAGGGCAACGCATTTTGTCGGATTTAGCCATGACATTGCCTAAATTAGTAGACCAAGCCCTGCAGTTGCCGGATGAGGATATTCACAATTTTTGCCCTGCACTGAGCATTGCCGGTTGTCGGCATGAAACCCAATATTCCCGATTATTTCGCTCATGACTAAGAGAAATATAAGATGAAAGAACCTTTACGAGTTGGCATAGGTGGTCCGGTTGGTTCCGGTAAAACAGCATTAACGCTGGCTTTATGTAAGCGTTTGCGCGATAAATATAATATTGCGGTGGTGACCAATGACATTTATACCAAAGAAGATGCCGAGTTTTTAACGCGCAACGAAGCGCTGTCAGCAGATCGCATTATTGGGGTCGAAACGGGGGGATGTCCGCATACCGCCATCCGTGAAGATGCGTCAATGAATCTGGAAGCAGTTGCCCAGTTGAGTAAACGCTTCGACCCATTAGATATCGTATTTGTGGAAAGTGGTGGCGATAATCTGGCTGCCACCTTCAGCCCGGAATTATCCGATCTGACCCTCTACGTTATCGATGTATCTGCTGGTGAGAAAATTCCACGAAAGGGTGGACCAGGAATTACCAAATCCGATTTGCTGGTGATCAATAAAACCGATTTAGCGCCGCTGGTAGGGGCTTCATTGGAAGTCATGGATCGCGATTCAAAACGTATGCGTGGTGAACGACCATTTGTGTTTACCAACCTGAAGCAGGAAGACGGATTGGAGACTATTGTCGCTTTTATTGAAAAGCAGGGATTAATGTTGAATTAATCGTCTTAACATACAAGGAAATGACATGAAAAAAATGCTATTAACGCTATTGGGCACGCTGGCATTCCCAGCCATTGCTTTTGCGCATCCTGGTCACGATATGGCTAATTTTGCCAGTGGTTTTAGTCATCCGTTTACCGGTATTGATCATCTGCTGGTAATGCTGGCAGTGGGCTTTTGGGCGGGCCAATCTCATTCATCAGCACGTTGGCAGGTGCCGATGCAGTTTGTCATGTTTATGTTGGGTGGTGTGGCGCTAGGTGCAATGATTCCAGGCTTAGCCTTTATCGAAGTCGCCATTGCGGTCAGTGTATTAGCAATGGGCTTGGTGATTTTGTTAAACACTTCTGTCAATCGTGTATGGCAACTGCTGTTGACCGCGATGTTTGCACTGTTACATGGCTTTGTTCATGGTCAGGAACTGGTGGCTGCCGGTAATGGCATGGCTGCGGTAGTGGGTATGTTGTTGGCTACAATGATTTTGCTTGGTTTGGGTGTTTATCTTGCCAGTTTTAAAAATCAACTGGGTTTATTACTACAACGTGGGTTTGCTGCATTATTAACACTTAGCGGCGCCTATTTATTGATCATGTAAATCACATTCTAGAGACGGGGGATTGCTTATCCCCCTTCTGTTCTAGCTTTGAAAACCTCAATACGCAATATTACGTAGATAAAAACTCGTCAATCATACGTTATGATGTGACTGGGTAAGCTATGTGTATTTAACTCAATCTTAATTGAGTGCCGAGATCCATCAAGCCATGGGCTAAATTTATCGGGAAAATGCTTTGATGGAGTCATCAGAAAATAACGCACCGCAACGTATTGTTAAAATCCGCCGTGATTACAATACTTGGGTCGCCAATGAAACGCTGGAAGATTATGCCTTGCGTTTCACACCGCACTCTTTTAGAAAGTGGTCGATTTTTCGTGTCTCCAATACCGCACTAGGCGCGATTTCCTTTCTGGTTTTAGAAGTTATTGGTGGTGCACTTGCCGTCAATTTCGGTTTTGTGAATGCCTTTTGGGCAATTCTGACTATCAGTCTAATTATTTTTCTAACCAGTTTGCCCATCAGTTATTACGCGGCCAAATATGGCCTCGATATGGACTTACTGACCCGGGGTGCCGGGTTTGGCTATATCGGCTCAACCATCTCTTCGTTTGTCTATGCCACTTTCACCTTTATTTTATTCGCGCTTGAAGCGGTGATCATGGCCTATGCGCTGAGTATGTATTTCGATTGGCCTATCTATGTCTGGTATTTGATCTCTGCGGTGGTGGTTATTCCGCTGGTGACGCATGGTGTGACATTAATCAGCCGGATACAGATGATTACGCAGCCGATATGGCTGTTTTTAATGGTGCTTCCATTTATCTTTATTTTTGCCAAAGAGCCGGATGCACTTCGAGGTTTAATGAGTTTTGCCGGTGGTTCGGGCTATGACAGCGGCTTTAATATTTATATGTTTGGCACGGCCATCGCCATCGGCATGGCACTGATTCCTCAAGTGGGCGAACAGGTAGATTTTCTGCGATTTATGCCCGAAAAGACGCAAAAAAACCGATTTAGGTGGCATTTAGGGGTGATTTTCGCCGGTCCTGGTTGGATCTTTATTGGCATGATCAAGATGTTTGCCGGTGTGTTATTGGCCTATCTGGTGTTAATGGGCGCCAAGTCGGTTGAAGAAGCAGTCAACCCGACATATATGTATCACGTCGCGTTTAGCTATGTTTTTTCCAACGCCGATGTGTTGCTGGCGGTGACAGTATTTTTTGTGGTGTTGTCACAAATCAAGATCAATATCACCAATGCTTACGCTGGTTCCCTGGCCTGGTCGAACTTCTTTGCCCGCTTAACACATAGCCATCCCGGCCGCGTGGTGTGGTTGTTATTCAATGTTTTGATCGCCACCATGTTGATGTTGCTGGATGTGTTTCAGGCACTTGAACAGATTTTGGGTCTGTATTCGAATATTGCGATTTCCTGGATCACTGCCGTAGTGGCAGATCTTGTTATTAATAAACCGTTGGGTTTGAGCCCTAAAGGGGTCGAGTTCCGCCGCGCTTATTTATACGATATCAATCCAGTTGGTGTTGGCGCGATGGCCATCGCGTCAATACTCTCGGTATTGGCGTTTGTAGGCGCTTTTGGTCTGGAAGCACAGTCATTTTCCTCCTTTATTGCCATGTTTTCCGCATTGATTTGTTCGCCGTTATTCGCTTGGTGGACCAAGGGGAAATATTATCTAGCTCGTCAGCCATATAAGTTTCATCCTGGAAAAACCAAAGAAACCTGCAGTATTTGCGAACGTGAATATGAGATAGATGACGTCGCGTATTGTCCGGCTTATCAGGGGGCGATTTGTTCGCTTTGCTGTTGTCTGGATGCACGCTGTAATGATGCCTGTAAACCACATGCCAAGCTGGATTCCCAGTGGCAGGCGGCGATGACCAAACTGCTACCGAAGTCGCTTTGGGGTTATATCCAAAATGGGGTAGGTCATTACATTCTGTTGATGGGCATGACCGTGTTATTGCTGGCGTCGATATTCGGTTTGATTTATCTGCATATCTCATTAACCCTGACCGGAAATGCCGCGCAGATCCTACCTGAGATCAGGATAGGCTTTTTAAAAGCGTTTTTTGCACTGGTTTTAGTGAGTGGCATTATTGTCTGGTGGTTAATTCTGACATCACAAAGTCGTAATGTGGCACAGCAGGAATCCAACCATCAAACCAGCTTGTTACAACGCGAAATTATTTTGCATGAACAAACCGATGCTGAATTACAACAAGCCCGAGTCGTTGCCGAGCAGGCCAATCAGGCCAAAAGTCGTTATATCACCGGTATCAGTCATGAACTGCGAACGCCGTTAAATAGCATTTTGGGCTATGCCCAATTAATGGATAACAACGCCGATGTAACGACCGAAAACAAAAATGCGATTAAGGTTATTCTGCGTAGTGGTGAGCATTTACTGTCATTGATTGAAGGCACGCTGGATATTGCACGGATAGAAGGTGGAAAACTGCAATTTGACATCAAATCCCTGCGTTTTCCTGAATATATCCAGCAAATTATCAGCATGTTTGAGTTACAAGCAATTAATAAAGGGCTGAAATTTGAATATGAAATCAGCTCGGATTTGCCAAGAATCGTACGCGCCGATCATAAACGCTTAAGCCAAATCCTCATTAACATCATCGGTAATGCGGTGAAATATACTCAAGAGGGAGCGATTTATTTACGCTTTAACCATGCCCGTGAATTTTTATCGATAGAAGTCGAAGATACCGGCCCAGGCATTAAACAATCTGAGTTAGATAAGATATTTGAACCATTTGTGCGGGGCAGTGCAGCACAGGGTGTCGGTGGCACCGGATTAGGGCTGACCATCAGCAAGTTGCTCACAGAGTTAATGGGCGGTGTGTTGCATGTGGAAAGTCAGGTTGGCAAAGGCACCACATTTTTTGTCCGACTGTTTTTGCCATCTGTGCGGGTTGAAGAAGATTTACCGTTAATCTCGACCCGGATGCCTGTGGGATACAAAGGACCAAGACGTAAACTGCTTGTGGTAGATAACGAGCCGGTGGATCGTGAATTACTACTCAATATTCTTGAGCCGTTAGGCTTTGAGGTAAGAGAAGCCGCATCGGGCGCGGAATGTTTGCGTATTTATCCAGAATTTCAGCCAGAAATCATTTTTATGGATTTGGCGATGCCAGAAATGGATGGCTGGGAAACCTGTCATTTGATTCGTAATGTACACAAATCGGATGTGAAAATCGGCATAATCTCGGCCAATGCCTTTGATAAAAACCTCGAAAACTCATCGGGTATTACCGATAAAGACTTTATTTTAAAACCTGTCAATTTATATGAATTAATCAACTGGATCGGTGAGCGACTGGACCTGCAATGGATAGAAAGCAAGGAGGAATTGGCAAAGGAATCTGCCGTAATGGACTATAAATTGCCCCCAGAAGAAGTGTTGAACGACTTATTAGAGATGATCAACATGGGATATCTGGTCGGGGTACGTAAACTGATTCAGGAAATTGATGAAAAAGGGTTGGCCTGTGCACAATTTGTGGCAGAAATTCGCCAAATGTCTGAAAAATTTCAATTAGGGACGATGAAAACCTTTATAGAAGAGAAATTAGCTGATGTCTGAAAGTTCGCTTAATGCTGTGGTGTTGGTGGTTGATGATACACCCGATACGCTGGCACTTTTACACGATGCTTTAGTCGAGTCCGGTTATACCGTGTTAGTGGCTGATAATGGTAAGTCGGCCCTAAAAATTAGCCTTGAAGCCACCCCGGATATTGTGTTGCTGGATGCGCTGATGCCAGGTATGGATGGCTTTGAAGTCTGCCGTATTCTTAAGCAGGATTTGAATACCCGTCATATTCCAGTCATTTTTATGACCGGTTTGACTGAATCCGAGCATGTTGTTGCTGGATTCTCAGCTGGCGGAATTGATTATGTGACCAAACCATTGAGTCCCATCGAAGTCATTGCCCGTATTAATACCCACCTGAAAAACTCACGATTAATTAATCAGACCCAGGGCGCTTTGGATGCATTTGGCCAGGCAGCCATCGCAGTGTTACCCAAAAACGGCAAGATTGTTTGGCAGACGCCATTAGCTCGTCAATTGATTGAAAAATACATGAGTGCGGATGACGATCTATTGATTCAGGATACCCCAGAAGCATTACAGGAATGGGTGATGCAGTTGCACCAAGGCGGAGAGCGACGTTTACGTCCTCATATCGTGCACAAACCAACGGGACGACTGATATTTAATGCGGCCGATCTGCAAAGCGAAGAGCAATGGTTGATTTTATTACGCGAAGAGTCTGAAACCGCACAGATTGAAGCTTTGCGGGCGATATTCAACTTAACTAATCGTGAGTCAGAAGTTCTACATTGGGTGATTCTAGGTAAAACCGATAAGAGTATCGGAGAAATCCTCGGGACCAGCCCTCGTACAGTGAACAAACATATGGAACATGTGTTTACCAAGCTAGGGGTAGAAACTCGCACAGCTGCAGCGTCATTAGCAGTAAACAAACTTCGCTCGTTAAGTGGTAGCAACAGCTTTGGCGCGGTGGAATAACGTTTAATCAAATTATCCACACATCCCCACTAAAAATTTCGTGCATTACAACGGCGTGATCATGAAACAACACTGAATAGGCTTAACAGCCTTGAGATATTTCAGGAGTACGCATGATTAAAGTCGGAACCGTACAACAAATATGGCGTTACCCAGTGAAAGGCATGGCTGGCGAGAGCCTGAATTTCTGTCATCTTGGCGATATGGGCCTGCAAGGTGATCGCATCTGGGCGCTACAAGATACCGCACGTCAAGAAATCCAAAGCTGCAAATTCAGACCACAATTATTACGTTGTGTAGCACGTTGCCGTAGCCCACAAATGACCGGACCACATGATGAAGTGGATATTTTGTTACCTGATGGTCGAATGATGGGTAGTGATGATCCGTTGATTCACCAAGCGTTAACGGAATTAACCGGCCATGATTCAACTCTGGAATCGCTTCGCCCATTAGCAGAACTTGATTTTTACCGTCGTCACAAAAAAGATGACCATACTTGGCTGGAAGAATTAAAAGCGACATTCGATCGGGAAGAAGGTGAACCTTTGCCAGAGATCCTCGATGACTTGCCTTCAGCAGCAAAGGATTTTGTTTCTATTCCGGGGACGTTTTTTCTGGTAACACCTTTTCATCTACTCACCACCGCCACACTGGCTCATATGCAACAACTCAATCCTGAAGCTGATTGGAATGTGCAACGGTTTCGGCCCAATCTGGTGATCGAAACCCTGCCCGGAATGGAAGGTTTGGTAGAACAGGCCTGGGTGGATAATAAATTACGAATTGGGCGCGCCACCATTGAATGCAATAGCACCACTCCACGTTGTGGTGCGGTAACGAGATCTCAACAAACACTCGAATCAGATAGCAGTATTTTACGAACCATCGTGCAAAAAGCTGATCAAAATCTGGGTGTTTACGGGGCAATTAAACAAAGTGCGGTGATCCGTCTGGGCGATGAGGTTTTTCTGCAAAATAACGACTGCTAGAAGCAAGTTAGGCTTGATCCCATTTGTGCATCCAGTAAACTGCATCATCCGCAAAAGTAGTGTCGTTTCACAGTTTAATCATGCTGTGAACGGCACAAATCATTGCTCGCAATTGATATAAATATCCCGTAAGGAATCCGCATGGCGTCGCGCTCTAAGGCATTGATCTATAAAAGAGTATTGCTATTTAGTTTGTTACCGTTTTCTTTTATCAGTTTGATGTTTTTGCTGTTGCAAAAGCCCGTTTCCATCGATTTGTCTGACAATAATCAAACAGAAGTGGCATCGCTTAAATCTAGTTGGGAAAACGGTGAAGTGATTGCCGTCATTCATCATCTTGAGAGCTGTGAAGGTAAAGACGTTCAATGCTGGCACACCGAAAATGGCATCACTAAACAATCGCTTGGTGTCGGCTACGCCTTGGCAGAAGATCTGCAAATTTTAGGTTTGCACAAAGCTGATATCTATTACAGCCCACAGCAACGCAGCGAAGAAACCTCACAAGTCCTATTTGCCCATGAGGCTGTGGCCGATGAAAGTCTGGCTCAATGCAATGTTGATGATCAGCTATTAAATGCCGTAATGGAAAATAAAAAAGCTGAGCGAAATCTGATTTTTGTGGTTTACGGTGATTGTATAACCGAATTTCAAAAGAGCCTGGGAGCCACCCGAGATATCCCTAATTACGCGACCACCCTGTTTGCTATCAATCGCTCTGTAGGAAGTAAACCCCGCTTAGTAGGATTTGTGAATGCCGAGGACTGGCAGTCAACGTTCGGCTGGTAACGGTTTGGAAAAACCTATGAATGTGATAATCAGAGAGCCAAACGGGTCAGAAAATATCCTCAATTGAGGATAGTTAAAAATTATCGACTACAGGGCCGAAGTTGTTCATAAAATCTTGGTCGCTGTCATTTAGTGCAAAACAATTAATAGCATCGAGTTTTTTCTCGCTATGAACCGCCAGCACATATCCAATTAATCTATCGGTAATAATCGTGCTGCCGTTTTTGTCAGAACGGATATAGGAAGAGTCAATTTTTTGCAGAGAAAGATTCTGCTGTTCATGCGCGGGTAATGATTTGAAATAGGCTTCTTTAATGCACCAAGTTTGATAAAAATATAACTCCCTATTTACATGCTGGTGAAATAATTCCAGTTCTTCTGGAGTCATGAATAATTCAGCCATTTCAGCAACGTTTTTTCGCTGAATCTTTTTTTCGATATCAACCCCAATAGGGCCATCGGACATGGCAAACATGATTCGGTCGTGACTGTGTGAAAGGCTCAGAAAAGCGTCATCTGGCAAGTTGTGAATAACAGGGAATTTACCAGTAATCTCTTCGATATTCCAAAAAGCCATTGATTGATGGTATGCATGTGATAAAGCATGGCGTATCAACCATCGACTTAATAAATATTGTCTTTGTTTAGAGGGCGATTGGATGGCTTTGAAACGTCGGTATTCAGATATTGATAACAAACTTTTGCATGCTTCTTCGTTTTGCAGAGAAGCATGCTCAACTTTGGCGAACCAAAGTTGAGGAAATTCAGCTAGCTTATTCGGCAATTTTTACCACATCGCCTTGCAGCGCAACGCCAGCCATGATGCCACCTGCATGACATTCATATTCAGTCTCACTGCTGAAGCTGTTCTTTTTATAATAACTGTTCAGATTGACCACTGCGTTACCACCTTCGGCTTTTACCCGATCCTGAAATGAAAGCAATGCACTGAGCAGAACCCATTCACAAGCTGCTTCATCCGATTTACCAAAAGCGTTGGTTTTTTTGTTACTGACAAAATTTCCAAATGATTGCTCGATTTCTGGGTGAGCCTGAGTGCCAAAATAAAAATGAATATTGGGATCCAGTCGTTCTTTGAAATCGGCAGAGTTCATTGCTGCTTCGATGGAAAGCATGTGTTGGGTATCGCGACTAGATGCCGGGGTAGAAAACAATAATGCTGATAATGTTAGAAGAAAAAAGATTTGTTTCATGCAATTACCTCCGTGTAGGGTTGAAATAGTAAAGCGGCAGAGTATAGGTCAAGAGTTTGTGCCGCTCAATTGCATTTTTGACTTGCATAAACATTTACGCAAAGTAAAATTCACCTTCCTATAAAAAACAAAAAAGCCGAAGATGGAACTTTGGACCTGAATGATAATGATAATAAATGAGTATTTGGGGTGGTAAATCTTGAGTTAGAGTCTTGGTCTGCATTAGCACCGGGACTTAACACAAGTGAATTATGGCAAGCTTGGTTTGCCGATGCATCTAATGATGCGTTTGAAGATAAACCTCCTGCATTAAAACAAATTCCTGCATTACTGCGTCGCCGTTTCAGCACTTTGGGTAAATACGCTGCAGCATCAACCTTGAACTTGTTGGCCGAAGGTGAAAGTTTGCCAAGTATTTTTGCTTCTCGGCATGGAGATACAGGTCTTACCTTGTCATTACTCCAGGAAATTGGCCAGACTCAGCCTATCTCCCCGACCGGGTTTAGTTTAGCGGTACATAACGCCGTTGCCGGTATTATTTCCATTGCACGCGACGATAAATCACCCATTACCGCCATCTCATCAATGCAGGGTTTGTTATTACAAACTTTGTTTGAAGCAATTGCTCAGCTGGAATCACATCCGCGTGTTTTATGTATCATTTACGATATTCCACTACCGGATTTATATCGGCCATATCAATTAAGTCCACCATTTCCTTTTGCGTTGTCATTCATTGTCCGTCGTTCAGATTCTTCAGATGCAAATCTCATTTTACGGCCGACACCGGACGCAAATTCACAACTGGGTACTTATGATGAAATTTTTCAATTCATCAAAATATTAGTGGAACAACAAGGCAGCCAGGTTATTAAGGCAAATCAGATGAGTTGGTCGCTGACATTGGGTAAACGGTGATGATGAGTCGTTTGGACCGTGGTTGGCGTTTATTTGCCACGGCCTTAAGTTTTGTATTGTTTGGTTTAGGTGGTATTTTTATTTCTTTAGTGGTGGCGCCAATACTGCTTTTGATACCCGGCTCGACCGACAAACGACAACAACGCGGTAAAGCCTGCATTCATCATGTTTTTCGCTGCTATATCGCTGTGATGAGAGTTCTAGGTGTACTGAGTTATGAGGTTAAAGGCTTAGAACAATTGAAAGGTGCCAAATTGATATTGGCAAATCATCCGTCGTTAATCGACGTGATCTTTTTGATTTCGCTGGTACCTAATGCCAATTGTGTGGTGAAAAGTTCGTTGTTACGCAATCCATTTACTTATGGGCCCGTGAAAGCAGCAGGCTATATTATTAATGATGATCTGGTTGATGACGTTATAGAGTCTGCACAACAAGCTTTTGAACGAGGCGATGCATTGATTATTTTTCCCGAGGGAACTCGATCCAAACCGGGACAGCGGCTCATCTTAAAACGTGGGGCTGCCAATGTCGCGATTCGCACTGCAGCCGATGTCACTCCTGTGATTATTGACTGTAAGCCAATCACGTTAACCAAGGGTGAACCCTGGTATCGCATTCCCCCCCAACGGCCACATTTTGTGATCAGAATTGAGCGGCCTATTGAGATGGCAACTTATATAAACAACGTAAAGCCTTCAATGGCAGCCCGAAATCTGACGGCTGATTTAACTCGCTTTTTTAATGAGGAGATTGGATTACATGAGTGATCTGAATCATGAAATAAAACTAATGATAATTGAGAGCCTTGATCTTGAAGATATTGAGGTGGACGACATTGAAGATGATGCACCTCTGTTTGTGGAAGGCCTGGGATTGGATTCTATTGATGCACTGGAAATTGGTCTGGCTCTTCAAAAACGCTACGGCGTTAAGTTAAAGGCGGATTCGGAAGAAACTCATCAATATTTTGCCAGCGTCAATGCGTTAGCGATGCTGGTTGAATCTCACAGAACTAAATAAGTGATAACCATGAATAATCAGGAAGAAATTTATAGCAAAGTGGTTGCTGTCTTTGAGGAACTGTTCGAAATTGATCCCAACGATATCAGTCCCGATTCCAACCTGTATGAGGATTTAGATATCGATAGCATTGATGCCGTCGATTTAGTGATCGAGCTGCGAAAAATGACCAAGAAAAAGATCCAGCCAGATGACTTCAAAGCGGTCAGAACGCTGCAGGATATCGTGGACCAAGTTGATAAGCTGTTAAATACTCCCTAGCTAAATGAACTCAGCTATCAAAACCAGTTTATTGCTGTTGTCGTTGTTGTATCCCTTTATCGTCTATTGGGGGCTGCAGCATAACGGTTATGCATGGTTATTGATGATGATGATGGCTGGCTTGTTGGTGTTGCGCTGGTTTACAGCATCCTCCTCCCAGGAACGTTTCTTCTTAGTGTTTGCCGTCATTATTGTTGGGGCTGTGGTGTATTGGCTGGGCAGCAGAAGTGGTATCAAACTTTATCCGGTCATTATCAACCTGAGCTTGCTGGTGTTATTTGCTTCCAGTTTATTGGGCAAAGAGAGTTTCGTTGAAAAACTGGCAAGAATAACTGAGCCGGATCTCCCTGAAAAAGCGGTGATTTATACCCGTAAGGTCACGCAGACCTGGTGTGTGTTTTTTGCTGTGAATGCAACGCTATCGTTGATTACCGTGCTTATGAAAAATGATGAATTATGGTTTTGGTATAACGGTGTACTGGCCTACGTATTTATCGGCATGTTAATGGCCGGAGAATGGTTGGTCAGACAGCGAGTAAAGGCTGTTTAGCTCGTGTTGACTGCGTTATCTCAATGGTGGAATCGCCCAGCAGACAGTCAGGTGGCTGTCTCCGGCAAAGATGTAATAAGCGCAAAAGGTTTTGAAAATCGGGTTTCGGCCTGGGTCTCGCTACTGGAGCAAACTTCCGGAACACGCTGGGCCGTGTTTCATCATGATGCGGCAGAATGTTTGGCGATCATCTGTGCGTTGTGGCAGTTATCGAAAACCGCCTGTCTGGTGGGAGACAACCTTCCCGATACTGCTGATCGTTTGGCACCAGAAGTTGATGGATTTGTTGGTCAGTTTGCGATTAAAAAAACCATACAATTAGCCAGTAACAATGATGTTAATCAGAAAGTTAGCTGGAAAAAAGTATCAGCAGATCATCCAGCTATAGAGGTATATACCTCTGGCTCGACGGGTGAACCCAAGGTCATCAAAAAAACCATGCTTCAGCTTGAAACGGAGTTGATGGCACTGGATTGTCTGATGCCAGAATCTCCCTCTGAAATAGTCGCAGCAACGGTTACTCATCAACATCTATATGGACTGACGTTTCGTTTGTTCAGGCCTTTCTGTTATCAACAAGCATTCACCACCCATCGCAGCCAGTATCCTGAAGATTTAATTGCACTGGTCACCCAGTTTGCGAGCTTTAGTCTGGTATCAAGCCCATCACATTTAGGGCGAATGAGCGGTCAGCATGATTGGCATTTAATTGCCGATAAATGTGTTGAAGTTTATTGTTCTACCGCGCCTTTAAATCTGCAAGACAGTCTGAATGTAAGCCATATTCTCCAAGCGCCAGTGAAAGAGATTTATGGCAGTTCGGAGACCGGCGCACTGGCATGGCGTTGCCAGCAATCTGCTGAGCCAGCCGCTCTCTGGCAAGCATTGCCTCATGTGGAATTATCTCCAGCGGCGGATAGCAGTTTAAATGTGGTTTTTACTGAGGATGCTCGTCAGCTTAACCTGGCTGATCAGGTGACATTTTATCAAGCGGGTCGTTTTGAACTGCAGGGCAGAATCGATCAGATCGTTAAAGTGGAAGGTAAACGTGTTTCATTAAATGAAATGAATGCAATGTTGCAAGACTCAGAATGGGTGGAGCAAGCGCAAGCACTCACATTAGAAGGTCATCGATGTGAAATGGTGGTGGCCATTATTCTCAGTGATGCAGGTAATGACGCGATGCAGCAATTAGGCAGAAAACAGCTGATCGCTACATTAAAAAAACAGTTAAGCCAGCATTTTGAAGCAATCGTGATTCCCAGACGTTGGCGATTTGTTTCGGCATTTCCCGTCAATTCACAAGGGAAATTGCCTAGGCAGAATCTACTGAAGTTATTTGAAAAAGAACAGATTAAATGGCCCGACATTCTTAACGTTGAAAAAAGCGTTGAGCAAGTGACATTAACTTGTCTTTTGCCAAAGCAATTGATCTATTTTGATGGACATTTTGATCAACAGCCGATTTTACCTGGCGTTGTACAGGTACATTGGGCGGAGTTTTATGGCAGACAATTTTTCCAAGTGCAGGGGAAATTCAGCCAAATTGAAGCATTGAAATTTCAATTATTATTGCTACCTGAACAGTTGGTCTCAATCCGTCTTAGCTATGACGCCGATAAGCAAAAACTTCTATTTAGTTACCTTTCTGAAACCGGCACCCATTCAAGCGGCAGGATCTGTTATGCATGACGTTCTCAAATCACAGGCTTTTAACCCGGCCGTACTGATACCGGTCTACAATCATGAAAACGCGATTGGCAAAATACTGGAAGCGATTCTGCCCTTCGGTTATCCGGTGTTATTGGTGGATGATGGCAGTTCCCCTGCCTGTGAACAGACATTAATTCGACTACAAAACGATTATCCGGAGCAGGTTTCATTGATTCGCTTACCGCAAAATGGCGGTAAAGGCGCAGCAGTAAAAGCAGGCTTAATGTGGCTAAATCAACAGCGCTTTACTCATGCATTACAAGTTGATGCTGATGGACAGCATGATCTGGATGATGTGGAGTTATTTATGGCAACCGCTTCGGAAAACCCACATGCACTGGTCGCTGGTTATCCCGAATATGATGCCTCGGTACCCAAATTACGTTTTTACAGTCGTTATCTGACGCATATCTGGATTTGGATAAACTCACTGTCGTTTGAAGTGAAGGATAGTATGTGCGGGTTTCGGGTTTATCCTGTTGCCCCATTGGGTCAATTATTGGCTGAACAAAAATGTGGTGATCGCATGGATTTTGATCCGGAAATCATGGTGCGATGGGTGTGGCAAAAAGGCAAGGTGATCAACCTGCCTACTAAAGTGCATTATCCAATTGACGGCGTATCTCACTTCAATCTGTTCAACGATAACGTATTAATAACGGCCATGCATACGCGGTTATTTTTCGGCATGCTGTGGCGCTTGCCACGGCTACTGTGGCAAAAACTTCATGGTTAAAAAGCCCCATCACTGGTCAAAAATATCGGAGACCGGCACTGTATTAGGAATGAAAATACTGTTGCTGGTATATCGATTGCTGGGCCGGCACGGATTTCGTGTATTTCTGTTTCCGGTCATCGGCTATTACTACTGGCGAAACCGTGATGGCAGACTTGCTTCACAAGAATATCTTTCAAAAGTTCAGCCTTTTTTACCCTCACAACCGCGATTGAGCTCTTTCAAACACTTCCTCTGCTTTGGGGAAACGCTGCTGGATAAGTTTTTGGTATGGATGGGGCAAATCACCTTGCGGGATATTCAGTTTGAAACCGATGGTTTTTTTGAACAATCGCTTAGCCAAAAACAAGGCGGCATCATTGTTGTTTCTCATCTGGGTAATACCGAAGTATGTAATGCACTAGCTCACCAACAGCCGGATATGAAATTAACGTTGCTGGTGTACACGCAGCATGCTGAAAAATTTAACTCGTTAATGAAACAGGTAAATCAGCAAACAAAAATTGAAATGTATCAGGTGACTGAAATGTCACCAGCTTTTGCCATGATAATGGCCGAGCGAGTTGCCGCAGGCGAATTTCTGGTGATTGCCGGTGATCGTACGCCGGTGACCGGGCAACAAAGGGTGTCAGAAGTTGATTTCCTGAATGCTCCAGCACCGATGCCACAAGGTTGTTTTATTTTGGCGAGTTTGCTTAGCTGTCCAGTGTATTTGATGTTTTGTCTGAAACAGTCAGATCGATACCATATCCATGTTGAACGGTTTACTGAAAAAGTAAATCTGACGCGTAATCAGCGCCAGCAACAATTGGATATAGTCGTACAACAGTACGCGAATCGCTTACAGCATTATTGTCTGCAAGCTCCGTTGCAGTGGTTTAATTTTTATTCGTTCTGGTCGTCTTCCAGAGATCACAGCAGGAAATCCGAATGAAACAAACAGAAGTAATCATCGAGATACCTTTTCATGATGTCGATGTGATGAAGGTTGCCTGGCACGGCCATTACGTGAAGTATTTTGAAATCGCCCGCTGCGCCTTATTGGATGTTATTGACTATAACTATCCGCAAATGGAAGCGTCAGGTTATGGCTGGCCGGTGATTGATTTACGAGTGCGTTACGCTCAACCGTTGCGGTTTCAGCAGAAAATCCGGGTCATTGCCACATTAGCTGAATGGGAAAATCGGCTAAAAGTAGATTATTTGATTGAAGATGCCCAAACCGGTCAACGGTTAACAAAGGGCTATACCGTTCAGGTGGCAGTTGATATGCAAAATGGCGAAATGCAGTTTGTATCCCCCGAGATTTTGTTTGATAAATTGGGGCTGCAACCATGATCCGAGGCTTGATGCTATTGTTCTGTTGCCTTGCCATGCTGCCTGCTCACGCAGAGTTGTCATATGAATTGTTGACCCAATTAACCGACTCGCCAGATGAATTAAAGGGTGATTTCAAACAGGAAAAATACCTTGCAGAGTTTGATACCACATTAGTCTCAACCGGGCATTTCAACTATCAACGCGATAAATTCATTCGTTGGCACACTCAAGAGCCCATTGAAAATGAATTAATGATGCAGCCGAACCGCATCACTTCCAGCCAGGATAACGAACTGATCTCGCTCGATTCCGATAAAGACCCCGCCACCAAAGTACTGACAGAAATCTTTTTTTCGGTGTTGACCGCTGATTGGTATGCCCTGTCGGAGTATTTTTTTGCCAATGGCGAATATCAAAATAACCGTGACTGGCAGGTCAAGCTGACGCCCCGACACCAGATGCTCAAGCAGGCTATCAGTCATGTGGAATTATCGGGCGATAGTTTGATGCGTGAAGTGGTTTTATACGAAAAAAGTGGTGATATCACTCATATCAACTTCATGAATCTGCAAAAATGATGACCCGTTTGCTGGCATCGAAAGTCACGGCTTTCGCGTGGATAGTATTGGTTCTAATGTTGGTGGGTCTGGCTTGGCTGAAACAGCCGACAATTGATACCAGCATGATGAGTCTATTACCTGAATCTCAGCAGCAGCCACTGGTTCGAGAAGCCTCAGCCCAAATGGGTCAGCGATTTGCGGAACGCTTATTAATTTTGGTAGCCGGTCAGGATAAACAAGCTTTACAAAAAGCCACACAAACCATTGCTGAACGCTATCAAACTATCCCTGAAGTTGATTCGGTTCTCTGGCAAATAGGCAGTGAAGACATTGAACATTCTCAACAGGCATTAACAGAAAATCGTTATGTATTGCTTATTGACAAGATCCGCAGCGCTTTACTGCAAGACAATACCGATTTTGTAAGCAAGCGTGCTTTAAACATGATTTACAGCCCGATGCAAATGGGCGGACAAAACCTTAAAACCGATCCATTTGCCTTAGCTGCTGGCTGGCAGATGAGCCAGTCACCCTTAATAAATGTGGGCATTACGGATCAGGGATATTTTGAGCTTCCTGATGATAACGGCTTTACCAATCTGCTCATTCTGCAGCTTAAAGACGATGCTTTTTCAATCAATGTACAACGCGCCGTATTATCTGTTCTAGATGACTTTAAAACCGAGTTTAACGATCAGGGAATTGCACTATCGGCATCAGGTTTGTTGATACATGCTGATGCTGGCAGCCGTCAGGCAGAACAAGAAATTTCCACTATTGGGCTTGGATCATTAGCAGGCATTTTGCTGTTAATGTTTTGGGTATTCAAAAAACTGCGTTTAGTGGGTTTTATCTTGTTGCCGATAATGGTGGGTACTGCCGTGGCCACGGCAGTCGCCTTTTTAATTTTTGAACGGGTGCATATCGTCACGTTTGCATTTGGTGCCGGGCTTATCGGTGTCGCCATTGATTACGCCTTACATTTTATCTGTGAGCGGCAACAGCATCAGCAAGTATTAAAGCGAATCATGCCGGGTTTGTTGTTAGGACTTTCTTCCAGTGTGCTGGCTTATGCCGCAATGGCCATGACACCTTTCCCAGGACTAAGACAAATGGCGGTATTTTCGGCCGTTGGATTGATCGCCGCTTGGCTCACCGTAGTGATCTGGTTACCCAGACTGACAAAGAGTGATTCGCTTAATGAGCTTATAGCCGCCAATCGATTAAAGCGGTGGCAAGCCGTCTGTCCAGCGCTTGCTCAACAGAACTGGTTCAAGGTAGTGCTCAGCATTCTGGTCATATTAGCTATCGTATCTATCTGGACCGGAAAAGCAGAAGACGACATCCGTTTATTACAAACATCTCCACCACAGTTACTTGAACAGGAAACCCAGATCCAGACACGTTTGGGCTTGAATAGCAGTACTCAATTTTTATTGGTTCCTTGTGATGCATTAGAGCAGTGTCTGCAACAAGAAGAGTCCATCAAACCATGGTTGAATCAGCTGGTTGAGCAAGGAATATTAGTGAACTTCAGCTTACTGGCTGATCGTTTACCCTCTGAAGCCAGGCAAACTGAAAATGCCAGTTTGGTGGAAAAACTGTATCAAACAGAGCTCAGCACACTTTTTAATACATTAAACCTGCCAGAAACAGCATTAAGCCAATCTATGGAGTTGATGCAGCAGGGACTCATGTCACGATTAACCGTCGAACAGCTTTCCAATAATAACTTTGGCGGCATGCTGAGTTCGCAAATCATCCAGACAGAGCAAAATGGTTTTGCCACCATGATTAGCTTAACTGCCAGCCAGCCTAAGCAATTGTCTCAGCAATTAAATTTAACGCAACACTTCCCACAAGCCGTATTGGTTGATCAGGTTGAGGCCATTTCCAGTTTAATGGCGGATTATCGTCAGCAAATCATGATATGGGTCGCACTGGCTTATATCCTGGTGTTTATGATTTTGTTTTCACGCTATAAAATAGCCGCCTGGCGAATTATATTGCCGCCGATGTTAGCGTCATTATTCACTCTCGGTATATTGATGCAGTGTCTGCCGGGCATCAATTTATTTCATTTTATGGCCTTGATTCTGGTCCTGGGCATAGGACTGGATATGGGTATTTTTTTAATAGAAACACAGCAGGCTGCAAATACCTGGTTGGCCGTGACCTTATCAGTGATAACAAGTTTATTGGCTTTTGGCTTGCTTTCCGTCAGTCAAACGCCGGTATTGCAGCATTTTGGATTAACGGTTTTTCTGGGGTTAGCCATGGTTTGGCTATTAACAATGTTGTTACGCCAGCCTTTTCAGGGAGTTGAATGTGCAAACACAAACAGGGATTTTTGATGTCATTGTTATCGGCGCCGGTCCATCTGGCGCTGTGGCATCAGCGTTATTGAATAAACAGGACTATAAGGTTTTGGTGCTGGAACGCACCCATTTTCCCCGTTTCTCTATCGGTGAAAGCCTGCTTCCACAAAGTATGAGCTTTCTGGAACAAGCCGATATGCTCGAAGCCGTTCAAGCCGCTGGGTTTCAGTTTAAAGATGGTGCGGCATTCAGCTGCGGTGAACAATATGAGTTTTTTGACTTTAACGAAAAGTTTACCGAGGGCTGGGGCACCACGTTTCAGGTTCAGCGTGATAAGTTCGATAAAGTGCTGGCGGATGAAGCCGCCCGACAGGGCGTAGAGATCCGTTATGGTCAAGCCGTTACCGCTTTTAACTACGACGAAGAAAATGCCATTGCCAGTATTGATGTGGTAGATGAAACCGGCACCAGCCAACGGTTTTCTGCCAAGTTTGTCTTGGATGGCAGTGGTTATGGTCGAGTGTTACCGCGGTTACTCAATCTAGAAAAAGCGTCAGAGTTCGAACATAGGACTTCGTTATTTACCCACGTCGAGGATCGCATCACTGACCTGAATTATGATCGTAATAAGATCCTCATCACCGTGCACCCACAACATCGTGATGTCTGGTATTGGTTGATTCCGTTCAGTAATGGCCGAGCCTCGGTCGGCGTTGTAGCAACAAAAACGTTTATTGATTCAATGTCTGGTAACGAAGCCGACAAATTAAAGCAGCTAATTAACGAATCGGGCTGGATGAGCAATTTACTGAACGACGCTGATTTCGATACACGGGTTGGCTCATTAACTGGCTATGCCTGTGATGTGACCAATATGTACGGACCCGGTTATGCCTTGCTGGGTAATGCAGGCGAGTTTTTAGATCCAGTGTTTTCTTCCGGGGTAACCATCGCGCTCAAATCTGCCAGTTTGGCTGCCGGTGTGCTTGACCTTCACCTACAAGGCGACAAACCAGATTGGGATAAACAATTTGTTCAGCCATTGCAGCAAGGAGTGAATACCTTCCGAGAGTTTGTAGAAGGCTGGTATGACGGACGTTTACAGGATGTTATTTTTACCGCGCAAAAAAATGAACCGGTAAAACGGATGATTAGCTCCATATTGGCGGGTTATGCCTGGGACATCAAAAATCCCTATGTAAAAGATTCCTCACGACTGAGTGCGTTGGCAGAAATATGCCGAAGTATGTAATCGCTTACCTGCTGTTGAGTTTAGTGATGCTCAACGGTTGCAGCCTGAACCCATTCAAAGGTCAATCACAACAACCTTTGCTTTTACTGTCCCCAGCAATGGGGCCAGAGCCAACCTTGTTGAAGCAAAAGCTCACCTTTACCACCTCAGGCAAACAGCAGCAGTTTGTGGTGTTGAGTGATATCAAGCCGAATCAATTTAAGGTATTAGTGTTAATGCCAACCGGTATGACGTTGTTAAAGATGTCTTATGATGGCAATGATTTTAGCCAACAGAACCTGACGGATATAGACATTCCGGCTGAACAGATTATGGCCGAGATACAATTTGCTTTATGGCCAGAAAAATCGCTATTGGAAAGCTATTCAGCAGAAGCTGGATGGGATCTGCAGTTAGACGACACTGCCCGAAGCTTATATGAAAACAATACCTTACGATTACAACTGCAATACACTGAAGAAATGATACTCATTGAAAATCACCGGGATCGTTACCAAGTGAAAATACAATTACTCAACGCGGAGTCGGATTGATGCAAAACGATGTGTATCTCAATACCGTCGGTTTATTATGCGCTGCGGGAAATTGTGCTGACTCGCTGAAAAAAGGCTTGATGTCGGATAACGATTTTCTGACCAATGAAGATTCGTTTGGCGGCAACGCCATGCCGCTGGGAATGTGTAAAGAAGTACTCCCGATCATTCCATTTGAAGCGCCTTACTGGCACAGCCACAATAATCAGTTTGCCTTGGCAGCTTATCAACAAATCCAAGATGAGTTAAAACAAGCTATTGCTCATTACGGTGCCGATCGGATCGGAGTGGTGATTGGTACCAGCACTTCTGGAATTTCCGATGCCGAGCCAGCGATTAAATGTTCTATCGAATCGGGCAGCTTGCCTGAGAACTATCATTACAGTATTCAGGAAATGGGCAATACCGCTCAGTTTATTGCCGAGCTAAGCGGTGTGAAAGGGCCGGTTTATGCCATTTCTACAGCCTGTTCCTCAGGGGCAAAAGCATTGGCCAGTGCGAAACGACTGATAACCTCAGGTTTATGTGACGCAGTGATTGCTGGAGGTGTTGATACCTTATGTCAGCTCACGGTGCAGGGCTTTTCAGCTCTGGAAGCGGTGTCTTCGGAAGTGTGTAACCCGTTTAGTAAAAATCGAAATGGAATCAATATCGGTGAAGCTGCAGCGTTATTTTTAGTGTCCCGGCAACCGTCCGGGGTGATTCTGCGTGGTGTGGGTGAGAGCAGTGATGCTCATCATATTTCGGCTCCTGAACCGAATGGCGTAGGTGCAGCAAGTTGTATGCGTCAGGCACTGACAGATGCCGGGCTGGAAGCAAAGCAGATTGATTATATTAATTTGCACGGTACAGCCACCACGCTCAATGATCAGATGGAAGCGACAGCGGTGAACCAGTTGTTTGGTTCTCAAGTGTTATGTAGTTCAACCAAACCGTTTATGGGACATACATTAGGTGCGGCTGGTGCGATTGAGGCAGCAGTATGCTGGTTGATGCTGATGGATGAGCAAGGATTTACCCCCAAACATCGCTGGGATGGCCAATACGATCCGGCGATCCCAGAGCTGAATCTAACAACGGACAACCGGCATGATCAAGCTTTCAACTATGTATTAAGTAATTCATTTGCCTTCGGCGGCAATAACATCGCTCTCATTCTGGAACGAGCTTCATGACTGAGCAATATCATGTTAGCGATCTAGTTCCACACACAGGCACCATGTCGTTATTATCGAGAGTGACCGCTTACAGCGATCAATGGTTGGAAGCGGAAGTGGACATTCATTCTGCCAGCATTTTTGTTGAAGAACAGGGCGTGCCGGCCTGGATTGGCGTGGAATATTTAGCGCAGGCCATTGCGGCTTACGCCGGTTTACAACAAAGACAACAATCTAAAACACCCAAATTAGGTTTTTTGTTAGGCACCCGTCGTTATCAATGCAATATCGATTGGTTTGAAACCGGCCAGACACTTTCCATCCGGGTGGAATGCGAAATGCAAGCCGAAAATGGACTGCATGTTTTCCGTGGGCAATTAAAAGGCGAAAAGGTAGTGGCTACAGCGAATCTAAATGTTTACCAACCTGAAGATGCCAGCCAGTTTATAAAGGATGCAATTCAATGAGTCAGACCATTTTAGTCACCGGATCGAGCCGTGGAATAGGCAAAGCAATCGCCTTAAGGCTCGCCCAACAAGGTTATGACATTGTGTTGCATTGTCGGAATAATCGGCAACAAGCCGAAGCGGTATTAACTGAAATAAATGCCCTGGGCCGTCAGGGACGAATCCTGCAATTTGATATTGCTGATCGTGAACAAGCCGCTTTGATACTCGAACAGGATGTCGAACAGCATGGTGCTTATTATGGTGTGGTGTGTAACGCTGGTGTTGCTAAAGATAATGCCTTTCCAGCGATTCCGGGTGATGAATGGGATGTGGTAATTCGCACCAACCTGGATGGTTTTTATAATGTATTACAGCCGATTATCATGCCTATGATTCGTCGTAGAAAACCTGGCAGAATCGTCACCTTATCGTCAGTTTCAGGTGTGGTCGGTAATCGGGGGCAGGTCAATTATAGTGCAGCAAAAGCCGGTATTATCGGGGCTTCCAAGGCCCTTGCAGTTGAACTGGCTAAACGTAAAATAACCGTCAACTGTGTTGCCCCTGGCCTAATTGATACGGAAATGACAGAAGATGTTCATATGGAAGAAGCGATGAAAATGATCCCCATGCAACGAGTCGGCACCGTCGATGAAGTCGCGGGGGTGGTGAATTTCTTGATGGGTGAAGAGGCTGCGTATATTACCCGCCAGGTTATTTCTGTAAATGGCGGAATGTGCTGATGAAACGAGTAGTCGTCACTGGAATGGCTGGTTTTTCGCCGATTGGCAATGATTGGCCTGCTATCCGTGAGCGGTTACAAACTATGCAAACGGGTATTCAACGTATTTACGAATGGGATAAATATACCGAGCTCAATACCCGGTTAGGCGCACCGGTTGAAGACTTTGTGATGCCTGCTCACTATAAACGTAAAGATTTGCGCAGCATGGGCCGTGTTGCACAGTTGGCTGTTCGCAGCACGGAATTGGCATTGGAAGATGCTGGCTTATTGAATGACGATATCCTCACAAGCGGCGAAGTGGGTGTGGCTTATGGATCTTCTGCTGGTGATACCGATGCCATTGCGGATTTCGGCAATATGCTGCTCAACCATACTAGTGATGGGCTGAATGCCAATTCCTACATTAAAATGATGTCTCACACTTCACCAGTTAATATCGGCATCTACTTTGGTTTACAAGGCCGAATTTTAACCACCTCCAGCGCTTGTACCTCTGGTAGCCAGGCAATTGGCTATGCCTATGAGGCCATTAAATATGGTCATCAGACGATTATGGTTGCCGGTGGTTGTGAAGCGCTGTGTGCAACCGAAGCAGCGGTATTTGACACGCTTTATGCAACCAGTATCAAGAATGACACGCCTGAGTTAACACCCCGACCTTTTGATAAAAACCGTGATGGATTGGTAATTGGTGAAGGTGGCTGTACGTTGGTTCTGGAAGAACTCGAACATGCTGTCGCACGCAATGCCCCTATTTATGCAGAATTAATTGGTTTTGGCACAAACTCTGATGGCCGCCATGTTACCCAGCCTTCCGCCGTTACGATGGAAAAAGCCATTCGATTATCACTAAGTTGTGCCAACGTAAGCGCAGAGGACATTGGCTATATCAGTGCGCATGGGACGGCAACGGATCGCGGTGACATTGCTGAATCGACAGCGACGGCTGCAGTGTTTGGCAAACATACACCGATTAGCTCGTTTAAAAGCTTCACCGGCCATACGCTTGGCGCTTGTGGCGCGTTGGAATCTTGGGTAGCTATTCAGATGATGCGAGAAAACTGGTTTCATGCCACGGCAAATCTGGATGAAGTTGACCCAGAATGTGGTGATCTTGATTACATTGTCAATGAATCACGGCAGATCGAGACTGATTTAGTCATGAGTAACAATTTTGCATTTGGAGGAATCAATACCTCACTCATTTTTAAACGATGGAAATAATTTAAACAACGTAGGGATACAAAAAATGAATTTAAAACAATTAGTTATTGCTGCAAGCTTGTTGGCTTTCAGCGGCATGTTGCAGGCGTTTGAAACAGATCAACAACGTATTGAACACAACCTGAAAATCATGGATTCCGGTAGTGTTGAACAGAAAGAGCAGATGTTGGAGCGACTGCAGTGGTCTGGTCTTTCTGATCCGTTATTGTTTGATCGGTTGGAGCAAGATGTGTTGGCCGCTCAAGAAACGAAATATTTTGAGCGCGATGAATTAAGCGTTTTGTCTTATGAGATGAGGGCTTTGGGTTACAGCGGCAACGCTAAATATCAGCCAACGCTGCAATTAATGGCAAATAAAGCAGAAAACTCAAAGTTAAAACGTCATGCCTCAAAAGCTAAAACAGATCTGGTGCAATTCCAGGCTATCCAAAATAAACTTGCTACGGTAAATGTCACAGATGCCGGATTACCGGCTGAAGTTGTTAGTTACATTAAGTTATTAGAGACCAATGATGCTTACGCTCAACGATTAGCTGCCAGAGCGATTTTCCACGAGCAGAGAAAAGAGCCAGCATTATTAGAAGTGACAGCGGCCAAGCTGGAAGCGATGTATATGGATACTAATCTGGATAAAACCGCACAGGATTCTGCCGCATGGATGTGTAAAGCGTTAAAGCAGGCAGGAGGTTATGAAAGCCTATTGCAGAAAGTAGCGTCAGACACACCACATAAGAAAATCAAAAAATACGCGAGCTAGTACCCATCAGGATTGTGCGTCTGCCAGTGCCAGCTGTCAGCGCACATCCTGTTGATATCCAGCTCGGCTTTCCAGCCCAAGGTTTGAATAGCCAGTGAGGGATCGGCAATACAACGTGCCAGATCTTTGGCCCGACGAGCAACAATCTCAAACGGGATTTTGTGGCCCGAAACCTGCTCAAACGTTGAAATCATTTCCAACACGGAATAGCCCCGGCCAGTGCCAATATTCAAAGTCAAAATGTCCGAGCTTTCCAGGCTTTTTTGTAAAGCTTTAACGTGCGCCTTCGCTAAATCCGTTACATGAATGTAATCACGTACTCCGGTTCCATCCCTTGTGGTGTAATCATTTCCATAAATAAACAACTTGTCGCGTTTGCCTAAGGCTACTTGCAAAAGGCATGGCATCAAGTTGCTAGATATGGCGTTGGAGGTTTCACCGATCAGGCCGGACTTATGCGCTCCCACCGGATTAAAGTAGCGAAGCAGGGCAATCGACCAAGCCGGATCAGCGCTGTGCAAATCGGTTAATATCTGTTCAATAATTAACTTGGAACGACCATAGGGATTATTAGCTGCGAGTGGAAAATCTTCGCGGATTGGCTGTTGGGATGTTTCGTCGTAGACCGTCGCTGACGAACTGAAAATCAATGTTTTGCAGCCAAATTCAGCCATCACCTTACAAAGGGTGAGCGTTCCACTGACATTGTTATCGTAGTACTGCATTGGCTGTGACACAGATTCATTTAACGTCTTCAAACCAGCAAAATGAATGACAGCACTAATGTTGTATTGACGAAATATGGCTTCCAACGTTTCTTGGTGGCGAATGTCGCCCTGCACAAAGGTGATTGTTTGCTGAGTAATGCTTTCGATGCGAGGTAAAACATTTGCTGAAGAATTTGACAGGTTGTCCAGCACAAGCAGTTTATAACCACTTTTGGCAAGTTCAACACAGGTATGTGAACCAATATAGCCCGCGCCACCAGTGACTAAAATCACCCCATCATCCTTGTTATTTCGCTCCATATACAATCGCTTTTCTTGTTTAAGTGCTGCGTAGAGACTTACCTGAACCATGCCGCAGGATTATAGGAGGTAATTTTTATCGATGAAAGAATTTATTCCGAGTTAAGAAAGCTGAAGGCTGACGTCGCATTTTTATGTTCAATATGAATAAGCCAATCAATTTAAGCCGGTGAATTCAGATCAAACCACATTATTTCGGTAAACTGGCTTATCTCCACCACTGAGATAAGCCATCAGCCATGAAATCTGCCAAAAACACCTTTCTAAAATATCGAAGTCTGCTGATCGGGGTTATCAGTATTTTGATGTTGTATACCCTAATAGGCTTTTTGCTGCTGCCCTGGCTGGCAGAACGTCAAATGGTCAAAACACTGCAGCAAAGGCTAGGTGTTGAAGCCACGGTCGAAAAAATTCATTTCAATCCGTATACCTTTGAAGCGTCAGTCGACAAGCTACAATTAACCACTGAGCAGGATGAACCGCTGGCAGCATGGGATGCGCTTTATCTCAATCTTCAACCGTTACATATTTTCACACTCACGCTACGCATCGAAGAAATCAGCCTGGCGAATACCGAACTGCATTTCCGGCGTTATACCAATACAGACAATACGTTAACTCGATTAGCCGATAAGTGGGTTGCAACCGCCGAGGCTAAAAGCGATACCGAACCAAAAGAAGTTAGCGATCAAGATGATCCATTATTCACACTGGAAATAGGTGCGTTTGATTACACTGATGGCAAAATTCTTTATCGGGATGAGGTGCCTAAAGCGGAATTTGAAACGGTATTGAGTCCGATCAATATTCACCTTAAAGATTTTTCCACCGCCGCCGGCCAAACCGCCCACCAGGATCTGGTCATTAATTTGGAAAATGACGCCACGCTGACATTAGACGGTGATTTGAGTTTGTCACCGTTACAACTGGCAGGTCAGGTTAAGCTGCAAAATTTCAGCCTGCAAACACCTTATCGTTATCTACAGGCGCAACTGCCATTTGAACTCAAACAAGGTCGGCTGGATCTGCAATTGGCCTATGATATTGATATGGCGGGTGAAGCGGCAGAGATTGATATCAGTGCTATTGATATCGATCTGACAGACTTCAGTATTCATCCTTCCGAAGCCGCAGACGCAATATTGCAGGCGGGAACGCTTACGGTTAGAAATGGACGTTATAGCTATCCGCAAAACCAACTGATATTGGATGAGGTATCGGTGGCCGATTTCAAGCTGGCGGCGACCCGAAACAATAAAGGCAAACTTGACTGGTTACAATTAATCGCTGACATGCCCGGACAAGATTCCGAATCGGCGACTGAAGAAACCGAGCAGCCAACCGCTGAACAGACGGGGTCACCGTTCACGCTACAAATCGGAAAGTTTAGTTACAGGAATGGTGCGTTCGCTTATCGTGATGAAGTGCCCGATGAACCGTTTGAAACCGTTCTCAATCCTATTAGTGTTCAGCTAGAAAATTTTTCAACAGAGGCCGGGCAAACAGCCGACGTAGATCTGCTGATCGAGTTGGAAAATGACGCCAAACTGGCGTTAAGTGGTGATTTGAGTTTGTCACCATTACAGTTATCAGGTCAGGCGAACCTGGATAATTTTAGCTTACAGATGCCATATCGCTATTTTAAGGCGCAAATCCCCGTTGAACTGAATGACGGCCGCCTGGATCTGCAAGTGAATTACGATGTTGATTTGACCGATGAAATGCCAAAAGTGAATCTCAGCGCCATTGACCTAGCTTTGGCCGATATCAGTATTCATCAGCCTGGTGAATCTGATGCATTACTCAAAGGCGGAACGCTGGCAGTCACCAATGGTAATTATGCCTACCCCGAAAATCAGCTCAGCATGGAAAACATAGCACTGGATGATTTCAAGCTGTCAGCAAGCCGAAACAAGCAAGGCGAACTCAATTGGCTGCAATTAATGGATTCATTGCCGAAATCTCAAGACGAACCAGATCAAACTAATCAGCCAGCCTTGCAGCTGGATATTGCCAATATTGAAATCAATAACACCGCTCTGGCTGTGGAAGACCAAATGCCCACTACGCCAGCCAATCTGGCTTTGATGTTGTCTGCCAATATGCAGGACTTCAGCCTGGCACAAGATCAACAGATGCCATTTACCAGTAATATCGTTCTGGAATCCGGCGGTGACATTCAGATTGGCGGCGATTTACAGCTATTTCCTGCTGTGGCGGTAAATGCCGAGGCGAATGTAAATCAGTTATCTCTAGTGCCTCTCCAAGCCTATTTAAGTGACTATGCCCATATTGACATTCAGGATGGCAAAGTTGACGTAATCGCCAGCTTGGTTAGCGATCAACAAGAACCCTTTGCCTTACAAGGCGATCTCACACTTGTAGATCTCCAAATGGATAACCAAAAACTCAATGAAAAGCTGCTTAGTCTCGACAGTTTATCCGTTAATAAAGTGGACTTTTCAGTTGCAGAGCAACGCGTGGCCATCTCTGAAGTTGTCGTCGATGCTTTATACAGTCGGGTATTAATCAACGAAAATGGTGATACCAATCTGGCGTTGCTGATAAAAGAGCAACCGGCAAGTGAAAACCCAGAAACCGATACGTCAAAATCAGATGACTCAAACGGCTATGACATTTCACTGGGTCGGGTGAAGATTAATGATGCCAGCTCGCAGTTTACCGATCAGAACTTGCCCATTGTTTTTGATGCAAATATGCAGAAACTCAATGGTGAAATCAGTGGCTTTTCTTCCAGCTCGAAGCAACCTGTCGATATTGAGTTGGAAGGCCAAGTAGACGAATTTGGTCTGGTTGAAATCAATGGCGCATTGAATCCGTTGAATGTGACCGGTCAGACCAATATCACGCTGGCGTTCAGTAATCTGGATTTACCATCAATGACGCCCTATACCGTCAAGTTTGCCGGACGGGAGATTGCTGAAGGTAAAGCCGATATCGATCTCACTTATGAAATTGTTGAAAGCGACTTATCGGCATCAAACAATATCGTGATCCGTGATATTCGCTTAGGCGGACGCGTTGAGTCACCTGATGCCATGGATCTTCCGTTGGATCTTGCCGTGTCATTACTCAAAAACAGTGATGGTGTGATTGAACTCAATATCCCTGTTAGTGGAGATATAAACGACCCTCAGTTTGCCATTGGGCCGGTGATCCGGGGGGCTATCGGTAACGCAATAAGAAATATTGTCACAGCGCCTTTCCGGTTCCTCGGTAGCCTGATTGGTAGTGACGATGATCCCATTGATTCGATTCGCTTTCGCGCTGGGCGCAGTGATATTGCCCCTCCGGAACAGGAAAGACTGCTTAAATTAGTTGAGGCCTTATCTCAGCGCCCACAACTGGCCTTACAAATACCTGCGCCATTTGATGAAACCGCGGATAAACAAGCACTGCAAGAAACAGCGGTTGAGCAACGCATTGAGAGTCTGATGAATGAAGCAAACTCAGAAGATCAACGGGAAAAGCAACGCCAAAAAATACTGGAACAACTCTATACAGCAGCAGGTGTAAGCCCCGATTTGCAAACGATCCAGCAGCAATTGACCCGCACCGCAGAAGAACAGTCTGAAGCTAAATTAGATGTGCTGGCCTACAACGCTGAACTCAAAAAACAACTCATCGAAGTTGAATCTATCTCTGATTCACAGCTGCAAACCCTCGCCAGAGAACGACAAAATGCCGTTTTTGAGTTCATTAAACAAAACGGCAAATTAAACGCTGATCAACTGCAAACCCAAGACAGCGTTTCCGCTGAAACAGATGATGGTTGGCTGAAAATGAAATTTGATTTAGGGACCATCTAAACGATTAGCTTAGTTAGCAAATTGGCTGTGCGGTTAGATATAAAACGCGAGGGAAAGCATGAAGCTGCAAGGGCGAATATCAAACTGGAATGATGATCGAGGATTTGGTTTTGTCGAGCCAAATGGTGGTGGAGAGCGTGCTTTTGTTCATATTAAATCCTTTAACACTCCATCCCGTCGACCAGTGAATGGTGAAGTCATTATCTATGAATTAGCTCGCGATAATAACAATCGTTATAAAGCTGAAAACATCCAATTTGCTCGTGACATTTCCAAGTCCAAAAAACGAGAAAAAGTAAAAAACCAAAGAGGCTTTGGGGGCGTCTTTACGATTATCTTTTTCATTGGACTGTTGGTCTCAGTCTTTAGTGGAAAGTTGCCTTTAGTTATTTTCGGTATGTATCTAATCATGAGCCTAATTGCGTTTATCGCTTACGCAATTGATAAATCCGCAGCTCAAAATGGCCGATGGAGAACTCAAGAAAGCACATTGCACTTAATTTCTCTAATGTGTGGTTGGCCAGGTGCTTATATTGCCCAGAAGAAATTACGCCATAAATCGATTAAGAAAGCGTTTATCAATGTTTATTGGGTAACTGTTTTGTTGAATTTAGCTGGTTTGTTTTGGCTTCATACAGAGAAAGGAGCAAACTTCATGAATAATGTGGTTCTGCCATTATTCAATGGCTAATCAGCGGTGGCCCCTTATCAAGATTGCGACCAGAGACAAACTGTGAAATATTGAGAAACACTTTGTCATGCACATAACATCAGTATGACTATTTAACTGTCAGCAGCAAAGCAGCTAAAAAAAGGGGGCATGGAATCTAGTTCAAACACGACGCTGGTGTTCACAGGCAATCAACCTTGCCCGAAAATTATTACATTTCTGCATATTTGGCTTATATTTTGTCCTTCGATAAAAAGCGCACCAAAAAACATCAAACCACGGAATGATACTCAATTTGCTTTTGTAGAATCATGAATTAAAAGTTTGCCCGCTAAAATTATCAATATGAGACCAAAGGACCCATTAGCATGCCGTTAGACATTAAGATTCCTTCGCACATTTGTAATCTCGCCATGCTTTTTAAGCATCAACCAACAAGAATGATCCAGCCAGGCTATAAAATGTTTCGCGGTTGTTGGTTGGCACAAAATACCTTCCCGGGTGGAAACTGGTTTGCTCCAACCCTTGATGGGGCAGCCCAATATGTAGCATTCCATGCAAAAAGTGGTAGAGAAAAAAATTATACCCCTTATATTTTTGAAGGTAGCGTGAATCATGCTCTGGATTTTGTTGACTTGAATCAAAGCCACATAGATGCTTTTTCTCTAGCTTATAGTGGTATCTGGAGTCATGAGCAAATTATCAAGGATATTCCATTGGCGTTTGCATCACTTAGCAAAACTAACTGGGCAGGCTTTTTCTGCACCCCCTCGCAGGAGTATTTTGTCTGTAATCCAACTAGTAATCTCACACAGCAAAAAACATGGGCGAACCAACAGGCATTGGCTGAAGCTTCCCGCGTGAAGGGCTTCAATGTCTAAAAAGTTGTTTCAGAAAACTCTAGCTACAAAAAGTGTTTCATTCGTGGGGCTTCCACTCCACGGCAGCCCCTTAGCAAAACATTAAGGCTACTTGGCATGGACGACACTCCCTATAAAAAACTACGGTACACGAAGCGCTGGTTTGCCTATTTTGACCTTTTAGGCTTCGCTCAGCTGGTCCGAACACGTGAGATCCAAAGTGTTCTCCCGATATATGAGCGAGTTCTTGAAACCATTGAAGAAAAAGCTAATGCTAAGAAATCTCAAGGCATTGGTTACTCTTGGTTTTCTGATACATTCATAATTTTTTCCAAGGGGAATTCTTTGGAGGAGTTTGGGGTAATAGAGCAAATAGCCCGGTTATTTTTTCAGAAGCTGATCTTGCATAAAATCCCAGTTCGTGGGGCTATTTCTTACGGGAACTTATATTCTCAGCAAGAGAAAAATATCTTTCTTGGTGAGGCTTTGATGGATGCATATGAATACGGTGAAAAGCAAAATTGGTTGAATTTTGTAATAACGCCTTCAGCAGCGGTGGCATTGGAAAAGTTAGAATTTCCTATGAACGAAAGAGCCCATTATCGTTTAATAACGAAAAGTGGCGTTATCACACACCCGGGTGATAAAAAGATTTTCGCCTATGCATTTAATAATGGAACGGTAAATGGTATTAATCCACTACTTAAAGCATTACGCTCAATGAAAGAGGTGTCTCCTAAGGAACAAGGTATAAAATATGAGAATACTATTGAATTCATTGAGCTGTATGGTTGGAAAAGTCATAACAATTCAATGCAGCCGAATGCTAAAGCGTCTGCTGATTGAGGTGTTATGTTTAGTCGATATTCATTTCTCATGCGCCCACTTTCAAAAAATAAGCTGAGTATAAATTGTGGATAATATTTTGAGAGAGGTTTTGAAAACTAAACTTATGGCGCTAAAAGCTACCGCCTTTCAAGACGCGCTGGATCGAATATACCTGTGCATCCATGGAGAAAGCGGGTTTCAACGAGTGAAACAGAAGCATGACGGAGGTTCAGATGGAATTGTAGATAACGAAACTGTCTTGGCAGCCTATGCTCCAGAAAAATATTACTTGAATGATTTTAAAAAAAAGGTTGGAGCAGATTTTAAATCTTACGCAACAAACTGGGAATCCACGCATGGTAAGTGGCTGGTCGTAACAAATTTAGAATCTACCGCACTAATGATCAAGTTTGTGAATGGGCTTAAGCCAGGTTCATCAATTGTATGCATTGAAGGTTTATTACAAAAAATATCCAATCAAACATGGACTATTAAGATGGCTATTTTTAGAGCACTTGATATTCCAGAGCAATATTTGTCTAACGATGTCATCTCCACAATAATCGAAGATTTAATTCACATAAGTGACCAGAGTAGTTCATTTCAAGAGTATGCAAAGCCAGCTTATATAAAAGACAAAATCGAACTGAATGTTAGCGAAGAGCACCAAGCTGCATTTATCGATGAATATGAGGAATCTTTAACCATTTTTCCTTTGGTGTCGAGTATTGTCGGGGCTCGAACGCAAGTGAATATTGCTGCAATAAGAAGTAAAGTTAGATCCACCTATACCTCTTTATCTGGGAGCTTTGAAAAAAGGCTAAATGAGCTCGTTGTTATTATGTCTCAAGGTAAGTCTCAAGATGATTACTATAGACATAATATGCGTATGGTAATGCTTTATTTTTTTGAACAGTGCCTGTTTGGTCTTAAACCAGATTCGGAGATAAACAATGATTAATGCGCATATCGAAATGGATTTAAATCAACACATTTCTGTTGTGTCTGCAAGAATTATTGAGCTAGTTGAAGCTGGAGATGAATTGATTTTAGAAACTTTAATGAGAAAGTTTTTAAAAAAACATGAGTTCTATACCCCTGATCAGTTCATGGATGGACTCGTTTTCCTGTTTTCAATCGATTGTTTGAATATTCAGGACTATAGGGTGATATTAAAAAATGTTTAAGCTTATTTCTTTGACTTCACCTTCAGGACTGTTCAAAGACATTGTCTTCAAGAATGGATTAAACATTATTCTCGGAAAATACTCCAAATTGGGTAAAGACATTAACGGAATTGGCAAAACCACAATTATTAACCTTATCGATTATTGTCTCTTAGCGGATGGTGTTAAATCTGAACTATTTAAAGACAAATATAATTTTTTGAAGAATGAGAGTATTCAGCTAGATTTTATTCTTGGAGGTAAAAGATATTCAATTGAGAGAGGCTTTGAAGATAAGAAAAAAGTGCTTTTCACGGTAAACGAGGGAGAGCCTAAGGAATTTATAGATAGTGATCTTAGATTGATATTAGGGGCCGAAATGGGTAAAGGGCAAGTTGGTATATATGAACCAATTTGGTTTCGGACACTGATGTCTTTTTTTGTACAGAATGATCATAATTTTTTGCAAAGAGATGCATCGAACGTTTTGAAGTTTACAGTTGGCAAGCGCCAACCTGAGCTATTTACTTACATTTTTTTGCTTTTAGGTGTCGATAATAGCCTTGTATGGGATTTCGATAATAGTACAGTTGAATTAAAGAGCTTGCGAGCAGATCAGACGCGTATTAACAAGCAAATATTTGAGCAAACAGGGAAATCAATAGAAGACTTTAGAGGTGAGTGCGACTCCGTTGTACGGAAAATCGATAAGTTAGAAGAAGGCTTGGATAACTATCATTTTGATGAGAATAGTATTGACCTTGAAGAGAAGATCCAAGCTCTCAGTGTCCAAATATCGGCTTTAAATAAACAACATATATCATTAGTCAGTAAATACAGAGATATCCAAGAAAGTCTACAGATCGATGTTGATGTGAATCCTGATAAGGTTTCTGAATTTTACTCAGAAATTCATTCTGAGTTTTCAGACTTTATAAGGAAAAGTCTTAATCAGGTAGTTGATTTTAGACAGGAAATTTCTACCAATAGACGAAAGTTTCTTAAAGAAAGAGAATCACATTATCAACAACGTTTGAATGAAATAAAGAATAAGCTTGTTTCACTTGAAAAAGAACGCTCTACAATTTTCAGAATGTTAGATGAAAAGTCAGCTTTTGATGCTCTAAAATCTGCTTACACTAATCTGGTAGAGGAGAAGGCTCGCCTTTCTAGCCAACTTGTGTATGTTGAACAATTGGATTACATAGAAGAAGCAATAGCAACAAAGAAATCTTCAGTAAGCTCGACGATAGCAAAAATGTTGGCAAAAAAAAATGAAGCGTTAGGAGCGATAGACGAAGTAAAGAATATTTTCTTAGATCTGGTGGACGGCTCGGTAGATATTGATAGCTCGGATGTTAGTCCATACTTTAATATTGAGTTTAAATCTAATCAGAGTAGTCCAATCAAGCTTACGCTAGAGGTACCTAGAGGCAGCTCTTTGGGTAAGGGGCGATTCAAAATACTAGCTTTTGATCTCACCGTCTTTATTTCATCAGTGATGAGGCAGAATAACTTTCCTTGTTTCTTGATACATGATGGCGTTTTTCATGCGATTGCACACAAAACCCGGATAAAGTTTCTGAATTATATTAATAGAAAATTGGATTCTTTAGGCGATGTTCAATACATAATTACTGTAAATGAAGATGAAATAACCTTTCCAGAGAGTGAGGGTGTTTCAGTAGGCTTGGATTTCAAATTGGAAGATAAAACGTTAATAACTCTCGAAGATAATTCCGAGCATATGCTATTAGGAAGAGAGTTTGGGTAAGTGGCGGATTATTGGAAGTTTTCAATAAAAACGTGGCACCTAAGA
Source organism: Methylophaga sp. (assembly GCF_048266885.1). Classification (GTDB taxonomy): domain Bacteria; phylum Pseudomonadota; class Gammaproteobacteria; order Nitrosococcales; family Methylophagaceae; genus Methylophaga. The sequence continues at coordinate 13,813 of NZ_JBLWYR010000022.1, read as the reverse complement.
ACCTATTTTTTCTCGCTCCAACTTTATGCGTGGGAATGACTCACATGATTCCCTTCGGGCCCCTGGGAATCCCACAAAAATAATGGCCCTTTAATCTGAACGCTGCTCTTATATATTCTTCATTCAACGTGGCATTACCCGGACGCTCATGAGTGATTCCAACGGTTCGGGACGTGACAGGTAAAAGCCCTGAACATAATCCACTCCAATCTGACGCAGGATATTCAGTGTTGCAGCGTCTTCAACAAATTCGGCAATGGTCTTTAGACCCATAATATGGCCGATGTTGTTAATCGAGGCGACCATGGCTTGGTCAATCCGGTTATTGGCTAGCTCTTGAATGAAAATACCATCAATTTTCAAGTAATCGACCGGTAATTGTTTCAGATAACCGAAGGAAGATAAGCCACTACCGAAATCATCCAGAGCAAATTGGCAGCCTAAGCTTTTCAGTTCGGTAATAAAGCGAGCGGCATTGGCTGGATCAGCGATGGCGGCGGTTTCGGTGATTTCAAAGCAAATATTATTTGCCGGTACTTTACGTTTCTCCAGTTGTTCCTGAATTAATTGCAGGATGTCTTCGCGACCAATGGAGGCACCTGACAGGTTAATCGAGCAAAACACCGGCTGCTGATTCTGGCGAAGTTGATCGCCCATCCAGGATAGCGTGTTACGAATCACCCACTGGTCGATCTTGGGCATTAAACCAAAACGTTCGGCTGCCGGAATAAAGGCACCTGGTGGAATGATTTCTCCTTTTGGACCTATCATGCGAGCCAAAATCTCATAATGCGGCATAATGTTATCGCTGTTTTCCAGCGGAACAATTGTCTGAAAATAGAGCCGGAAAAGGTCTTTATCAAGCGCTTCTTGCAAGCGACTGGCCCACTGAATTTGACCTTGGCGCTCTTGCGCCTCAATGTCATCCGGTTGGAACAGATGCACTCGATTACGACCACGATCTTTCGCTGCGTAGCAAGCAGCATCGGCATGACTTAACACTTCATCCAAGCTGCCACTTTCCTCGGTAATACTCACCAAACCGATACTAACGCCTACTGAAAACACCTGACCTTCCCAGGAAAAACGAAAAGCAGTGACAGTTTTTCGCAATGCTTCGGCAATGTCCTGTCCTTTTTCAATTGGACAATGCGTGAGCAGAACCCCGAATTCATCGCCCCCCAGCCGAGCCAAGGTATCGCTCTGACGCAGTACGGGTTTTAATAGATTTGAGAGCTGCTTTAACAGAACATCTCCGGCTCTGTGTCCACAGGTATCATTCACTAATTTGAACTGGTCTAAATCCAGATAGCAGAGCAGATGTTCGGCTTTATCATGATGCGCTTCATAGATCAGCGATTCCAAACGCTTTTCAAACTCACGTCGATTGATTAGGCCAGTTAGGGTGTCATGCACCGCTTGGAAGGTGAGCATCTTCTCTAAACGGCTGTTTTGAGTAATATCTTGTAACGCCACCACCCAGCCTATGTTTTGCCGATTGGTATCCAACAAGGGGGCACAGTTGAGTTGGACTTCAAATTCTTCACCTTTTTTGTTTTTCAGGGCAAAAAGACGCTTTTGGCTGGTGTTAGATAATTTATCTGAATACTGCTTACACAATGTTGTAATGTTAATTGGATCCGCTTCGCTATCCTCAATCAGAATAATCTCGTCAATCGGTTTACCGAAGGCTTGCACGGATGTCTGCCCCAGTAGTTCACTGGCCATCGGGTTAAGATAGACGACGTTATAAGCTGCATCACAGGTGACAACTGCTTCAGTGATGGCTTCCAGCGTCACTTGTGCCAGTTCAGAATGACGGTGCAGACGATCTTCCATCTTTTTTCTTTCACTGATGTCCCTCAGCATGGCGCTGTATTGCACGCCTTCTTCGGTTGGGCTGGCAGTGGTGGTGACCTCCAGTGTGAAAGGCTCACTTTTACCGTTTCTGGCGATGATTTCATAAGGGCCCGACTGTTGGCTGCTGGCCAGAGTGACAAATAATTTCTCAGGCAGAATCGCCGAAAAGGTTTGTTTATTATTTGCATGAAGCAATACTTCAGTGGGTTGTCCCACCAACTGGTGGGCAGGCAATCCGAACAGAATTTCAGCTCCTGGATTAGCGCTAGTCACAATGCCCTGACTGGAGAAGGTGATAACCCCGTCACGCATATCGCGCACAATCAATCGGGTGCGGGTCACCATACGATTCAAGTTAGCAATAACTCGATTGTATTGAGTTGCTATCTGGCCGACTTCGGTAAACGGTTCAACTGGAACCCGCTGTTTCAGATCACCACTGCGCTCTTGGGTTTGCATAGCAGAAAGCAGATCCGTCAGTTCTGTTTTTGCACCATGCTCTGAAACATTAAGCCCTTGTTGTTCGGCTTCAAAACTGACGCGTAATGGCATGAATCGATTCAATAGAAAGAGAAAAGTGAGTGACAGGGGGAAAATAAACAAAGCGCATACAGATATACCAAGCAGCTGCACTTGTAATTGGCCAGCACGGCTTAAGCCGGTATCAAGCAGTTGCAAATCACCAAAAATAGCGACTGCCAAGGTCCCCCAGATACCGGCAGCCAAATGGACTGGCACAGCTGAAATAGCATCATCTAGCTGCATACGGTGCATCTGTTTTTCAGCCAGAAACATCACTAGCGCGCCCAGGCTGCCAATCACCGCTGCTTGTGGTGTTGAAACGACATGACAACCTGCGGTAATGGCGACTAGTCCGGCTAAAGTGCCATTAATAGTAAGAGAGGTGGTTTGGCTATTATCCTGTTGCGTTTTGGACAGCAGGATTGCAGTGATTCCCCCGGCAGCGGCTGCGATGATGGTGTTGACGATAATACCGGCAATGGCGGTAGTAAAAGCCAATGTACTGCCACCATTAAAGCCAATCCAACCGATCATAAAAAACAACATGCCCAATATCGCCAGCGGCAAATTACTACCTGGAATGTTTTGTACTTGGCCGCGGATGAAACGCCCAGTTCGAGGCCCGATAACAATCACAGCGGCAAGGGCAACCCAGCCACCGACACTGTGCACTACTGTGCTGCCAGCAAAATCGGTGAACCCCATTGCTTCCAACCAACCAGGAGATTCATTGACAGCGCTACTCCAAACCCAGTGACCAAATACTGGATAGAGCAGCAGGCTGATAAGGGCAGTGATAATAATGTAAACCGAAAACCGGCTGCGTTCAGCGATGGCACCAGAGACAATCGTGGCGGCTGTGGCACAAAAGGTTAATTGAAAAAAGAAAAAACTGGCGTGCCAGAATTCATCTCTGGAAAAATCTGCAAGAAACCAGTGAGTATCGAGAGTCATGCCTTCATGAGCACCAAACATGATGCCAAAACCCACTAGCCAGAAGAGCATGGCGGTGACAATCAAATCAAACGCGTTTTTGAGTGCTACGTTAATCGCATTTTTACTGCGGGTAAGCCCCGACTCCAGACACAGGAATCCACCCTGCATGATTAACACCAGCATGGCTGCAATTAACAACCATAATGTATCTAACGCACTCATTTCAGGCATTGAACATTCTCCAAAGGTGAAGTCGGCACACTATCAGTGCGAGAGCTTTGCTTTCACGGGAGATAAAGCGCCAGCCTGCTTCGTATAGAGTGTCGTTAGGTCTTAAATGAGCAGTATTTGTGCCATTTCAGCTAGGGATAATTACCCTGAAAAAAGGGAGGGGGATAAACGATGGATTATGCAAACAAAAAGGACCAGATGAAATTCTCTAACGTTTTTTATATCCAATCTTCTGCCTTGAAAAATGAGTAAAAAAGGAATAATTTATACTCATGAACGGTTTTGAGTACGATGATGATAAGAGTCAGGCCAATTTGGAAAAACATGGGATTGACTTTGATGCGGCCCAGGAACTTTGGTATGACCCAGATCTTCTGGAATTCCCTGCCAAATCCGACAATGAACCCCGATTTCTAGTCATTGGCCGCATCGCAACTAAGCACTGGTCTGCCGTGATCACGTACAGAAATGAAAGAGTCCGTCTGATCTCTGTCAGGCGCTCTCGACCAAAAGAGGTAGAACTATATGAAAGCTAAAGATTTCGATAAAAAATTTGATGAAGGCCAAGAAGATATTATTGACGATCTTGATCTTTCGCGTGGTCGACGCATCAACCAAGTGCAGAAACGTATCAATGTCGATTTCCCGTCTTGGGTAGTTGAATCCCTAGATCGTGAAGCGGCTCGCATAGGCGTTACACGGCAGTCCATTATAAAAGTCTGGCTGGTTGAGCGTTTGCAGGCTGAAGCTGCTAAAGAAACCAATCGAGTCTGACCTTAATTGGAGTTCGGGATCTTCATTATGCTGAAGCTCTTTAATTAGAAAGTTATAAGTAGGAAACATGGATTGGTTGAATCAGCATTGGAACGATCTCATAGCAATAGGGGTTATTGTTACTGGTATCTACTGGTGCGTTAAAAAAGAGGTGAGCGTCGGTTGGCAAGGATGCGAGCCATCTTTCTATTTCAAAGGTCGTTGGGCCGTATTTTTTGGAATAGTGTTAATTGTTGTTGGTACTTTCCTCTTATTTATGAATAGCGACTTCATGCAAGTGGATCATTGTTTAGATTCCGGTGGTAGCTACAACCACCAGCAAAAAATTTGTGAGCATAACTAAAAGTCTCGGCAATTGGTGAAGGGCTGGTTCCATGAAGCAAGGGGTAGCATGCTGATTTAATTGATTGTGCGTTACAAACAAAAGGGCCAGAGAAAATTCTCTGGCCCTTTTTTGTTACGTGTAACTGAGGTGATGGTTTATTTAATAAACAACATCTCACGGTATTTCGGCAATGGCCATAAGTCATCAGATACTTCTGCTTCCAAGGCATCTACGTGAGCACGTACTTTCACCATTAAGCCACGGATATCATGCGCACAGAAATTCATGTGTGCTTCAATGGAGTCAAAGTCATGCTGCTTAATCGCGGTAGAAAGCTCGGCAACTGCTGCAACCATGGCGTTAGTTTCATTGGCAATTGAAAGGGCGATGGCGTTATCCATTTCAATGCCCAGCTCTGCCATGCCGTTATTGGCCATGGATAACTCAGCTAGATATTGCGTAGCAGCTGGATAAATCATGGTTTTGGCCATTTCGATAACCAGTTTGGCTTCGACTTCAATCGATAAGATATATTGCTCGGCATATACCTCAAAGCGGCTTTCCAACTCGACTGGTGAAAACACGCCAGTACGCGAGAACAGTTCACGAATCGATTCATCACGCAGGTAGGGCAGAGCATCAGCTGAAGTCGGCAGATTTTTCAGACCGCGTTCTTCAACCGCCATTCTGTGCCATTCAGAAGAATAACCGTCACCGCCGAATACTACGTTGCCGTGCTCTTCCATCAATGTTTTCAGCACTGCCAGTACGGCTTCGGGTTTAGCTTTGCCACTAGACAGTTCAGCATCCAGTTTTTCAGCAATCCAATCCAATGAGTCAGCCAGAATGGTATTCATCGCGACTAATGGACCAGATACTGATTGTGATGAACCGACTGCACGGAATTCAAAACGGTTGCCAGTGAAAGCAAATGGAGAAGTACGGTTACGGTCACCTGGATCGCGTTCGAATTTGAGGATTTGCGATAGACCTAAGTCCATTTCGCCGCCTTTAGACGAGGTAGCGATTTTGCCTTCTTTAATATCTTGGAACACTTTTTCTAATTGGTCGCCAAGGTACACAGACAAGATCGCTGGTGGCGCTTCATTTGCACCTAAACGGTGATCATTTGATGCTGAGGCAATTACGGCGCGCAATAAAGCACCGTATTTATGAACACCACGAATGACAGCGCCACAGAATACTAAGAAGTTGAGGTTATCGTGTGGTGTGCTACCTGGATCCAGTAAGTTGCCTTGTGTGGCATTACCGACAGACCAGTTAACGTGTTTACCAGAACCGTTGATGCCAGCGAATGGTTTTTCATGTAACAGGCACATGAAGCCATGTTTTTTCGCTGTGCATTTCATCAAGGTCATCATCAACTGCTGGTGGTCGGCAGCGATATTGGCTGATTCAAAATATGGTGCAATTTCGAACTGGCCTGGAGCCACTTCGTTGTGATGGGTTTTAGCAGGAATGCCCAAGCGATATAGCTGATCTTCAAAATCCTGCATAAAGATTTGCACACGTTCCGGAATCGCACCGAAGTAATGATCATCAAATTGCTGACCTTTGGCAGGCGAAGCACCAAACAATGTACGACCCGCTAACAATAAATCCGGGCGGGCATTGGCAAAGTTAATGTCGATCAAGAAATATTCTTGTTCTGCACCACAGCTTGAGTTCAGCGTGGCAATTTCTTCTTCACCCATTAATGCCAGGACTTTGCGAGCGGCTTTATCCATCGCTGCATTTGAGCGTAACAACGGAATTTTTTTATCCAGCGCTTCGCCAGTCCAAGACATAAAAACGCTTGGGATCATCAAAGTTGAACCATTTTCGGTATGCATGATGAATGCAGGGCTGGTTGGATCCCAAGCTGTGTAGCCACGTGCTGCATTGGTCATGCGCAGGCTACCGTTAGGGAATGATGAACCGTCCGGTTCGCCTTTAATTAATAAACTGCCTGAAAATTCGGTAATCGCATTACCTTCAGAGTTTGTCACAATAAAACCGTCATGTTTTTCTGCGGTGATATTGGTCATCGGGTAGAAAATATGTGAAAAGAATTTAACGCCTTTAGACAATGCCCAGCTTTTCATCGCTGCTGCCACAACATCCGCCACGGCTGGTGCAAGAGGTGCACCGGTTTGCACTGTTTGTTTAACCGCTTTAAAAGCCGATTTATTCAAGGCATGTTCCATTGTTGCCAGGTTGAATACATCGGTTGCCCAAATCTTATCTAATGATTCAGGTGTTTTTACCGCGATCTTTTCTCGGTTGGTGATTTGAGAAATTGCTGTTAGGCGTGCTTCGTTTCCACTCATTTCGTTATCCTTTAGGCGGTGATTGTTTAATTTGTGTTTTCTCTATTTTCAACACAATAAATAAGAGCTTAATTTCGTAAAGATTGATCATGAGTAGAGCGACGAAACAGAACACGACCATTAAGTTCTTTTGTCCAACCACAGTCATAAGCAATAAGCAGTCCAATTATCATCGAAAATGTCATATTCAGCAAAACAAGTTATGCCGTAGGATGCAGGGTTTATAAGGCATCAGAGTGGAGCATAAGTGTTGTCAGACGTGAGCGAAGAAGGTGCAGGTGGCACCAAAATGGAGCACAAAAGATCGTCACAATATTGTCATAAAAGGATCTCTATGGCGGCGTTTGGAGCGGGGAAAAATGAGGAAACGCACTGATAAAATGTGAAAAGCTAAACAATAATTAGATGGCTTGATGCCGATCTACATAAATATCTGAATTGATTCACGGTTTTTCCGTTGATTTAGGCGGATAAGTGATCTCAACAGAAGAACCTTCTGGTAGTTGATTCAGTATCTCTCTCGTTGTCTTTTTGTCAGGCTTAGGCCTGACATTTTTTTAACTAACGTAAGTAAATTCAATCAAGCAAAATCCTGAGCCCGTCCAAGCATTTCACCTTATGGCTTTTTTTAAGTGTCGGCGTAACATGGGAACCGTAAGTCAACGAAACAACCAAGAGGTGATTATCATGTGGACTAAACCAGAATATTCAGACATGCGTTTTGGCTTCGAAGTAACGATGTATATCTGCAATCGTTAAGATTCGAAACAACGCAAAATAAAAAGCCCCGAGAGGGGCTTTTTTTATGGCTGTCATTTACAATTTTGATCAGCTAACTATTAGCTATTAAGCTCAATCACAACCTGATGAACCTGCTGATCGTTGACTACCGGGAATTTACCATTGTTAGCGCCCACTTCGCGTGCAGTGGTTATTTCCACATCATCTAGTAACAAGCTAGTAACTTGTAGTGGCTGCCCTGAATGACAGTTGATGGTAATGTGGTACAACGTTTCGTGATAACGGTAATGCACTTTAAACGATGTCCAGTCAGCAGGCACACAAGGGGCAATTCTCAGATGGCCGTCTTCAAGGTTGATCCCTAAAAGGGTTTCAACCGTCAGTCGATACATCCAACCTGCTGCGCCGGTATACCAAGTCCAGCCGCCCCGGCCGGTATGCGGCTCTGAGCCATAAATATCCGCGCTCATGACGTACGGCTCGACTTTGTAACGGGCAATTGCTTCAGCCGTATCACCATGATGAACAGGATTAAGCATGCCGTAAAATTCCCAAGCCCGCTCTTTATCGCCCATCGCGGCAAATGCCATGGTGGTCCAGATGGCGGCATGGGTATATTGACCGCCATTTTCGCGAACACCAGGCACGTAACCTTTAATATATCCGGGTTCCAGATCCGACTTATCAAACGGTGGGTCCAATAATTGAATCAGTTGTGCATCGCGGCGCACCAAGCGTTTATCAACAGCATTCATCGCTTGGTTGGCACGATTTTCATCACCACCTTTGGAGAGTATCGACCAGCTCTGACTGATTGAATCGATCTGGCATTCGTCATTGCTGGCGGATCCTAGCGGCGTGCCATCATCAAACCAGGCACGTTGATACCATTCGCCATCCCAGGCATTTTCTTCGATGTTGTAACGCAGTAATTCTGCTTGTTGCTGACATTTATCAGCAAACTCAGCATCGTTAAACGTGATGGCGAGCTGTGAAAATTGCCGCAAATTGTCATATAAAAACCATGCCAGCCAGACACTTTCGCCTTTGCCATGTTGCCCGACCAGATTCATCCCATCATTCCAGTCACCACAACCCATTAGCGGCAGCTGATGTGCGCCAAAACGCAGACCATGTTTAAGTGCTCTTACGCAATGCTCATATACACTGGCGATTTCTGCCGAACGTTGTGGTTGGTCGTAATACGCTTCCTCATCAGCACTTAATTCGCGGCCTTCCAAGAAATGAATCTGCTCATCAAGAATGCCAGTATCACCCGTGGTCATTACATAACGACAGGTGGCATACGGTAACCACAGATAATCATCGGCAAAATGCGTGCGTACACCCTGACCATTTGGCGGATGCCACCAATGCTGTACATCGCCTTTGATAAACTGCCGTCCAGCACACAGCAGGATCTGTTCACGTGCCAGCCAAGGCGTGGCGTGAATTAAAGCCATGGTGTCCTGTAATTGATCACGGAAACCATAAGCACCACCCGACTGGTAATAGCCGCTGCGTCCCCACAAACGACAAGAAATAGTTTGATAAACCAGCCAACCATTGGCGAGTACATTCAATGCCGGATCCGGGGTATCAACATTGATGGTGCCCAAGGTGTGATTCCAGAATTCCCAGACAGATTCCAATGCTTGTTTGGCACCGACTGGCCCGCCGTATTGATTAATCAGTTGATTCGCTTCATACACACTGGTTGCTGAACCAATGATAAACACCACCTCACGTGACTGACCCGTCGCCAATTCAAATTTGCTTTGTATTGCTGCACAGGGATCAAACCCCGCGCCAGTATTGCCGGACAACTGTTGTTTCGCCATTGCCGCCGGATTTGCCAATGAACCGTTACGACCAATAAATTCTGTGCGATTACCGGTCATTGATTGTTTTTGTTCACTGATATGCACAAAAGCCACTTGGTTTGCGTATTCACGACTATAAGCATTACGACCAAATATCGCGCCTGAATGCGGCTCACTTTCAGTGACAATATGCATCAAGTTACTATGACGCCATTCACCCAGCACCCATTCCCAATAGCCGGTTAAGGATAAATTACGGGTTCGTTTTGATTGATTGGTCAGTTTCACCACTACAAATTTCACCGCTGCATCCATCGCGACATAAGTGGTGAGTTCAGAAGTGATTTCCGCTTCATGATGTTCAAACACGCTATAACCAAAGCCATGGCGACAGACATATCCAGTACGGCCACGTGCCGGTAGTGGAGTAGGTGACCAGAACTCACCCGTTGACTCATCACGGATGTAAATTGCTTCACCACTACTATCGCTGACTGGATCATTCAGCCAAGGCGTGAGTCGGAACTCATGAGCATTTTTGACCCAGGTATATGAGCCGCCACCTTCACTGACCACGGTTCCAATATGTTGACTGGCAATCACATTCACCCAAGGTGCGGGTGTCGTTTTGCCGGGTTCGAGTTTGATAACGTATTCATGGCCATCTGGGGTAAAACAGCCTAAGCCATTTTTGAAAATACCCTCTCGTGGCTCCAGCGGTTTAACCGGTAGTAAGGTCGGTTTTGCGGTTATCGTTAACTGATCCGAAGGTCGGGTAACTGAAACGCGACGATCCACTTGCTCAATCAAAGTGTCATGAATATCGCTGAACACAATACGGGCAACCGTTTGCAATAACACACGCTCATCTTCGGTCAGCTCATCGGAGCGGCGTAAAAATACACCACCGGGCTTATCCAGCACTTGTGCTTCAGGACCTGTATTAATGAGGGACATAATGTGGTCTTGAAGCTCGGCGCGATAGCTCGAATAGTCTTCATTGATAATGACCAAATCAGCAATCAGACCTTTCATTCGCCAGTAGGCATGCGCCTGCAAAGCTTGCTTGACCAAGTCGATACGATTGATATCACTGATATTTAATAACACGATAGGTAAATCACCGGAGATGGCAAAGCGCCATAACCGGGATTGTCCCAACTGATTGCGGGCAATGATTTCCGGTGCGATACGACGCATTCGATTACCAAAAATAACCGAATTGGCCAAACGGCCATAAATCTGAGCATCAGCTTCAGTAATATTGATATGACGTAATACTTCCTGGCTATGGAACCAGGCCATTTCAAAAGCTCGCTCGACAAAATGTCGATCACAATACTTATCTACCAGCGCCAAAGCGGCTTCACGACTTTCAGCAACTCCGGAGATGATCTGCACTACTGTCGAAATATCAGGTGACAACGTTAATGTACGGCGAATCGCGACAATCGGGTCCAGTACCGGTCCATCAGTATCAGATAACCGATATGATGCTGATTCAGTGTATTCATTGTTAGTGAGTACTTCTGGGTTAACGATTGTTCTTCCTCGTCCAATAAATTTGGAGCGATCTGTTTCAAATGATGGGTCATCACTGTTAGCACCTGGCGCAGACATTAAATGAAACATCCATGGCACCTTCTCATCGGCGGTTCGTGGACGTCTTGTGCAAATAATCGCCTGTCTATCAGCTAAGATTTCGGTTTGTACAAATAGATTGCTGAACGCACGATGCGCCAGATCAGAAGTTAATTGTGTCAGCACCACTTCGGCATAGCTGGTGACTTCAATACGGCGTAGCTCATCCGATTGGTTGGTTAAGGTGACACGGCGTATTTCAACATCATCCTCTGGCGAGACATTGATTTCAGTGTGTGCTTCAATCTCTAAATCCAATCTGCGATATTCGGCACGTGCTTGTACAAAAATCGCTTCGTAATGATCGGCTTTGCGTAATGTTGGTTGATAGGCTGTCGACCAATATTCGCCATTATCCATATCACGCAAATAGATAAAGGTGCCCCAGTTATCGGCGGTGACATCTTCACGCCAACGGGTAATCGCGAGATTATTCCAACGGCTATAACTGCCGCCCGAATTGGTTGCCATCACGTGATAACGGCCATTCGACAGCAAGTGCGCTTCAGGTATTGGGGTGTTGTGGGTAAATACCCGCATCATTGATCGACTATCAGCAATCGGTGGTTTGGCTGTCGCGCTGACTTCTGCCGCATGCGGATGCAAGGTGGCACTTTGTTTTGGCACGCGTTCTTGTAATAACAATTCGGTAGCACGAATTTGAGGATCAGACAGAAAACGCCGTTGCATCGGTTGATGCAATAACACATGAGCAAAAGACAACAAACTCATGCCCTGATGATGGGCCATAAAGGCTTGCACAATGGCACAGCTTTTATTTCGCGGCACCCGCAGCGGGGTGTAATCAATGGCTTCATAAAAACCGTAATCGCCTGAAAAGCCCAGTTCTGCGAGGGATTGTAAATTCAGACAAGCTTCGCGTGGCATTACCATTAACGCTAACGCGGTGGCATACGGTGCAATGACTAAATCCTCACCCAAGCCGCGTTTAAAGCCCAATCCAGGAACACCAAACGCACGATATTGATAGACCTGATTAAGATCGGTGGTGTTGTAACACGATTCAGAAATACCCCAGGGCACCGAGCGTTGCCGACCATATTGAATTTGGCGTGATACGGCAGCCTTACAGCTGTGGTCTAATAATGTATCGGGATAGCTGGGCATGATTAATTGCGGCATCAGATACTCAAACATCGAGCCGCTCCAGGAGATCAAACTGATATCGCCACCGTGGCTGGTCAATAATCGACCTAAAGCAAACCAATGTTTTTGAGGAACCTGACCTTGAGCAATTAACAGAAAGCTGGCCAATCGGGCTTCAGAAGCTAACAGGTCATAACATGACAAATCACGGCGTCTTTCGGTGACATCAAAACCGATGGTTAATAATTCGGCTTTGGCATCATAAAGAAAACCAAAATCCATCACCGCGAGTTGCTGACAACGGTGGATCAAAGTATCGATCTGCTTTAACTCTATCAATGCCTGGCTATTTTGCCGATCAGCTAAGCTCTGTAATGTCGGAATCGGGTTAGATAGAGAGGACTGAGCCAATAACGTTGAAGATAAAGCCTCTAATGCAGTTACATGCTTTTTAAAAGCTTCTAGCCAGTAATGACTGTTGGGTTCCATGTTGAGCGGAAGTATTTCATTAATCACTCCACTGCTTTTTTTGATATTTTGTAAAACAGTGGTGAAGTTGCTGATTGTCATAACAGAATGTTGCTGAATGCCTGATTGTAAAATCTCATTCAGATATTTGATTTCACCTGACAATGATTTATCAATGGAACCTGATAGAGAATCAACAAATACCTGCAACGTGTCCTGCAAACCTTGAAATGTATTGGCTGACAAGATTGGCTGATGTTTAAATTCGACGAGTCCTGCAGCTAAGGTCAGTAAACTGCCCGCTAGATTGCCACTATCTACCGATGAGATGTAATACGGTTGCAGTACTTGTAATGTGCGAGTGTCGTACCAGTTATAAAAATGCCCGCGATAACGTTCCAGCTTTTCCATTGTGGTTAAGGTGTTATCAATTCGCTCGATACTTTGGCTGATAGTGATATAGCCAAAGTCACATGCAGCCAGATCGGCTAGCAGCGACATGCCCATATTGGTTGGCGAAGTACGTGACGCAATTAATGGCGCTGGATATTGCTGAAAATTGTCGGGTGGTAACCAATTATCTTCAGCATTAACAAAGTCATCAAAATAACGCCAAGTTTTACGCGCCGAGATCCGCAGAAACTGTTGCTGCTCAGCGGATAGAGCTTTTGTCTTTTCAAGTGCTGGTTGACTGATCCACCATGCTATTCCTGGTGATATAAACCACAAAAGCAAAATTGGTCCGCAACAAACTAAAGCGACTAACGGATTGACTGCCGGTATCGATAGCAAGGCGGCTGTTAAGCCGATTGCCAACAATGGAGCAATCCACATCTCCTTGTAATAACTCGGTAGCGTCTGACATTTATTGCGACGGGCATAACTCGGTAGCTGCCAGATTAATAATCCTTTTTTAGTGAACAGCATCCTCAGACCAGACTGCACGATGGCACCAAGATTTATCAACGCGTCATACGGCAGAAATATCAGCATCATCAATGCCTGCATGATCGGTTGATCGGTGGATTGAGCCGTCATTTTTAAATGCAAGAACC